>JAEEXY010000019.1 GCA_016288005.1 Lachnospiraceae bacterium | reverse complement strand
AATAGTCGGTGAAACCGGGCAGTGAATTGTTCTCGCTGTAGAATGTGAGCGGAAGCTTTCCGCCGGGGCATGCCTTGCCGAACAGGATCTCGGCTATCGCCTTTCCGCCCTGCGCGCCGGGGTACCAGCCCTGCAGGATCGCGGGGATCGACTCTGCCGCGCTGTCCAGTGCCAGCGCGCTGCCCGACAGCACTACGAGTACAACGGGCTTGCCGCACTCTGCCGCGGTATCCATGATAAGCTGCTGATATCCGGGGAACTTGAGGTTCGGCTTGTCGCCGCTGCCGTATTCATTGCCGGTATCGCCCTCTTCGCCTTCGAGAGTCGCGTCCAGACCCATGCACAGCACAACGATGTCGCTCTGCTCGCAGACTGCCTTAACTTCGGCGAGACGGTCGTTCTTTTTGCTGAGTCCCGACATCTTTTCTTTGTAGAGATGGCAGCCCTCAGAGTAAAATACCCTGACTCCCGCCTCCTCGGCCTCATGCCTGATGCCCTCGAGTACCGTGATATATTCGGACGAAGTACCCTCGTAGTTGCCCACGAGCGCCTTTCTGCTGTCCGCGTTCGGTCCGATCACGCCGATCGTCTTTATTGACTTCGCGTCGATCGGAAGTAAGTTGTTTTCATTCTTTAAGAGTACGATGCACTCCTTTGCGACCTTAAGGTTGAGTGCGCGCGCTTCGGGCGTATCGACCTGTGAGTAATCGATCGAAGCGTAAGGATTGCCCTCGGGCGCGTCAAAGAGACCGAGCTTCATCCTCGTGGTGAGCACCCTGATCAGTGCCTCGTCGATAACGTCAACGGAGGTAAGTCCCTCATCGACAGCCTTGATCAGATACTGGAATATATCGCCGCAGTTGAGATCGCAGCCGTTGTTGACCGCCAGCGCAACGCTCTCCTCGGGTGTGGAGGTCACGCAGTGATTCTCGTTGATATCCTTGATCGCCCAGCAGTCGGAGGTAACGTGGCCCTTGAAGCCCCACTCCTTGCGGAGGATGTCGATCAGCAGCCGCTTGCTCGCGCAGCAGGGCTCGCCGTTGGTGCGGTTGTACGCGCCCATGACAGCCTCAACGCCCGCCTCGGTAACGAGTGCCTTAAACGCGGGAAGATAAGTCTCGCGCAGGTCCTGCTCCGAGCATCTCGCGTCAAAGCTGTGCCTTAAGCTCTCGGGACCCGAATGCACCGCAAAATGCTTCGCGCATGCCGCAGCCTTCAGGTATTTGTCGTCATCGCCCTGAATGCCCTTTACGAACGCCACGCCGAGCCTCGAAGTCAGATAAGGATCCTCTCCGTAGGTCTCATGACCGCGGCCCCAGCGGGGATCGCGGAAAATATTGATATTGGGAGCCCAGAAGGTCAGTCCCTTGTATATGTCATGATCGCCGTACTTGAACTGCGCGTTGTACTTGCCGCGGCCCTCGGTGGAAACGGTCTCGGCCACCTCGCCGATCATATTCTCGTCAAACGAAGCCGCCATGCCGATAGCCTGCGGAAATACCGTAGCAACGCCGGCACGGGCCACGCCGTGCAGTGCCTCGTTCCAGTAATTGTATGCCGGAATGCCGAGTCTCTCTATAGCCGGAGCGTAATGCCTCAGCTGAAAAACCTTCTCCTCGAGGGTCATCTCCTGAACAAGAGCCGTCGCTCTCTCCCTGTACTCGTTCAGCCTTTCTTCTGTGATCATACCGAATAAATACCTCCCATGTCTTATTAAAACGCCTATACAACTATACCGAATCCGAGGATCGTAAACTGCTTATCCCCGTCGCCCTCGTGCATCCTCACCTCAATGTGATGCTTTGCGCTTTCTTTCTCCCTTATGATGATCTGCGAATTGCAGTGGCACCATCCGATCTCATGCGGATCGACTGTCTTTATGAATTTCCCATCGACATAAATGTCCGCCCGTCCGACTCTGATATCCGATTCGTCCTTGGTAACGATCAGCAGTCTCCTGCAGGTCACTTCCATCTCGAACGGCCTGCTGCCCGACTCGTGCATCCAGTTGAACGGGAACCTCGGTGTGGTCATCGGATCCATATTCATCTCACACTGCTGCAGCACCGGATCGTTATCGTCAAAATCGCCGTGCGAGATCATCGCGCCGAACGTGTTCTCCGCCCTGTCTATAAAATGCACGCCTTCGAAATCGTCGCTGCGAAGCGGCGGAAAATTTGTAAAATCCGTATCCTTATCCTCCGAACGGTCTGCCGCCGCAGCATCGATAAGATAACCGATGCACTCGGCCATGATCATGTGACCTATATTCGTAGGATGATAAGAATCGTAGAAAAACCTGTATTTGGGAACGACCCTGCCCTCAGCCTTCGTAAGGGAGAACTGGGGCATAACCGCGCGCTTCACGCTGGTCATGGCCACTCCGTAATGCTCGCCTATCGGGATCAGGCGGTCCTCGAGATTATAGCCGCCCGTAAATACCGAGAATATCAGTATCACGGCCGGGTGATTCGGACTGTTGAGTACCGTCCTTAAAAGTCCCTCGAAGCAGTCGCCTCCGGTCTCGTCACCGGCATCGTTTACCGCAAATTCGATAACCACCAGGTCGGGGCTGTGCTTTCCGTTCGCCAGCACGTCACGGTCATAGCGGACGATGCCGAGCTCCGAGGACGTACCTCCGACTCCGGCCTTAATAAATGTCGCCTTGCCGCCCTTCATATATTTTTGTTCAAAGCTCTCGAAAGCCTTTCTCGCGTAGCACTCTGTATGAATGGGCGTAGCGCCCGCTCCCTGGGTGATCGAGCCTCCTATGAAAGCTATCGTCAGGTCCTCTCCCGCCTCTGCGCGTTCGATGACCTTTTTGAGTCTGCCGTTGCTGCCTGCCGATACCAGTGACTTTGCGATCATGTCTCTGAATCCGGGTGCGTTAAGATCTATCGGTTCGGGCTCCTCAAAAGGAGGCGCCGTATATCCGTCATTAAGGAAAAGTCTGACATTGACCGTAGCCAGGAATCCGTGCTTTGCGAACTCGAACCTGATCTGTCCGGGGATGTCGTCGTCATCCTTCCATTCCGCCTCGTCAAAAGGTATCAGGTACTCGGACCCGTCCGTGGTGATCTCGCGTCTCAACGTGGTGCCCGAGTGATACGGGTCCGTCTTTCCGTACATCTGGAACGCGAAATTGCATTTATCGACCCCGGAGCACATGATCGAAACACCGACACCGTAGACCAGCTTCCTGAAATCCGCAACGGAACGCAGCATCTGCAGCATCGACTCATCGGTGACATTGCCGACTATTTTTGCCGCCGTCACCAGCCGCTCGTCATTCTCATATATGGAGCAGACTCCGCCGCCCTGGGGCGAGGGTGCCGACGATATCTCCTTTTCGAGCATTATATAGAAAAACTCCCGCTGTCTGACCGGGTCTTTAGGTGCAATAGGTCCCATGGCAAGCTCCTCCTGAAAATAATATAAAAAAAAGCGCGGCGGCGCTCTAATCAATTAACATGAAGATATTACTGAATTTTGCGGAAAATGAAAAAAAGGTGCCTGTCATATGGTGACAGGCACCTTGTATAATTACATGATCTTGTGAACCCAGCCCGCAGGACCTTCGATGCGGCCCATCTGGATGCCGGTAAGTGTGTCGTAGAGCTTCTGGGTGATCGGACCCATCTTCTCCATGCCGCTCGGGAAAGCGATCTCCTTGCCGTGATCCACGATCTTGCCTACAGGTGAGATAACCGCTGCGGTACCG
The DNA here is from genome assembly GCA_016288005.1 of Lachnospiraceae bacterium. Classification (GTDB taxonomy): domain Bacteria; phylum Bacillota; class Clostridia; order Lachnospirales; family Lachnospiraceae; genus RUG11977. Next base: position 40,935 of record JAEEXY010000019.1, on the reverse strand, counting down.
CAAAGTCCGCACTCTGCCATATCCTTAACCTCTTCGAGAGTGATCTCTCTCTCCTCTGCCTCGAGCCCGAGATACTCCTTTGCAACCTGAACGAGCGAACGGCGTGTGATCGAAGGAAGGATACTGGTCGACTTGGGAGTAACGACCTTATTGTCCTTTGTTACGAACAGGAAGTTGGCTCCGCCGGTCTCCTCAACCTTAGTCCTGGTCTTGGGATCGAGATACAGGTTCTCGGCATAACCCTCGTTGTGGGCGGTAACGATCGCATGAAGGCTCATCGCGTAGTTAAGGCCTGCCTTGATGTGGCCTGTTCCGTTGGGTGCCGCACGGTCAAAATCACTGACCTTGATCGTGATGGGCTTAGCGCCGCCCTTGAAGTAAGGTCCTACGGGAGTACCGAAAATTCTGAACTGATACTCCTCAGCGGGCTTAACGCCGATAACCGCGCTCGATGCGAACATAACGGGACGCAGATAGAATGTGGCGCCGCTGCCGTAAGGGGGAACATATGCCGCGTTGGCCTTAACGACCTCGTCAACGGCCTCAAGGAATCTCTCCTTGGGGAAAACGGGCATCTCAAGGCGCTTGGCAGACTCTTCGATACGTGCCGCGTTCAGATCGGGTCTGAAGCAAACGATGTGTCCATCCTCGGTGGTATAAGCCTTAAGGCCCTCGAAAACTGTCTGTGCGTACTGGATAACGCCTGCGCACTCGCTGATGCAGACCATAGCGTCATCGGTCATGGTACCCTCATCCCAGGCACCGTTCTTGAAATTCGAAACGAATCTCTTGTCGGTCTTGATGTAACCGAAACTGAGATTTCCCCAATCGATATCTTTCTTTTCCATAGATATTCTCCTCCTTTTCAGTTTAGCACTTTAGCGCTCTAAAATTAAATAATACTTTAGCACAAGCAGTTTCAGGATGCAAGCGGAAATTTTTACAAAACTTATCGTTTCAAGCCTGAATTTATACACAATTGCGATAAGGTCTCCCGCTTGCAGACGACCACCGATAATGATATGATTAGATTTACTTAAAAAGGAATGCAGAGATGCAGTCCGAAAGGAGTATCATGAAAGCAAAAAAGGACATGTTCAAAGCCCCGACCGATCAGGCCGACGGCATCAGGATCAATAAATTTCTCGCCGATTCGGGCGTCTGTTCCAGACGCGAGGCGGATGCGGCGGTCGAGGCCGGTCTCGTAACGATCGACGGAGCGCCGGCACTTATGGGAAGCAAGGTTCTTCCCAGCCAGACGGTTGCGTTTAAGGGCAAAGAGATCACCCGCAACGAGGACCTCATACTCATCGCCTTTAACAAACCGCGCGGCATTGTCTGCACGACTGACCGCAGGGATCCCGACAATATCATCGATTTCATCAGCTACAGCAAGCGCATTTTCCCCATCGGGCGTCTCGACAAGGACTCCGAGGGGCTTATTCTGCTGACCAACGACGGCAATATAGTCAACAAGATCCTGCGCGCGGGCAACTTCCACGAAAAGGAATACATCGTGCACGTAAACAAAGAGATCACCCCCGATTTCCTCGACAGGATGAGTTCGGGAGTGCCGATCCTCGATACCGTCACACGTCCCTGCACCATTGAGCAGATAGACAAATTCACGTTCAGGATCATCCTGACCCAGGGCCTGAACCGCCAGATCCGCCGCATGTGCGAGGCGCTCGACTACCGCGTGCGCTCGCTGCAGAGAGTCAGGATCATGAACATCTCTCTCGGCAGATTAAAGACCGGCACCTACCGCAATGTCACCGAGCAGGAGCTCGCAGGACTTAAGGAGCTGATCGCGCATTCAAGCAACGCTCCCGTCGAGTATGACGGCGACGGTGAAGAAAACCGCTCGTCGCACAGGCGCGAGGAACGTTCCGCAGCCAAACATACCGTTTACGAACACTCATCCCCCCGATCCGACAGACCGGGCACCGGCCGCGCAAATCCGGACGCAGCGAACCCGCACCGGGGAAAATCAGGAAAAACAGCGGAGAACAGATATGAATACAGAAGAGAAAAAACAGCGCATAACAGAACTGACAGAGCTTCTTTCCCGGGCAGCAAGAGCCTACGAGCAGGAAGACCGGGAAATAATCAGTAATTTCGAATATGACAGATTATACGACGAGCTCAAGGCTCTCGAGGATGAGACAGGCATAGTTCTCGCCGGCAGCCCCACTCACACGGTCGGTTACGAGGTACTCTCGGAGCTGCCCAAGGAGCGCCATGCTTCGCCCATGCTGAGCCTCAACAAGACCAAGTCCCGCGAGGAGCTTGGCAGCTGGCTCGGCGGACATGCAGGTCTCCTCTCCTGGAAGATGGACGGTCTCACGATCGTTCTCACGTATTCGGGCGGCGAACTCGTAAAAGCAGTCACCCGCGGAAACGGCGAGATTGGCGAAGTCATCACGCCTAACGCAAAAGTATTTAAAAATGTGCCGCTGCGCATCGCGTACAAGGGCGAGCTGATCCTCAGAGGTGAGGCCGTTATCCGCTATTCCGATTTTGAAAAGATCAATGCCTCGATACCCGAGGCCGACGCCAAATATAAGAATCCCAGGAATCTGTGCAGCGGCTCGGTCCGCCAGCTCGACAGCTCCGTTACCGTAAAGCGCAGCGTGTATCTGTACGCGTTTGCCCTGATCTCGATGAGCGAGCCTGCCGAGGGCAGACCCGACGGCTTCGCGTACCGCCACGAGCAGCTCGACTATCTGGCTTCACTCGGTTTTGACGTGGTCGAGCGCAGCCTTGTGACAGCCGAAGATATTGCCGCGGAGGTTGAGAGATACTCGCAGCGCATCGCATCGAACGACTTCCCTTCCGACGGTCTCGTACTGATTTACGACGACATCGCCTACGGTCAGTCACTCGGACGCACTGCCAAGTTCCCCAGGGACGGCATCGCGTTCAAATGGGCCGATGAGGAGGCCGAGACCACTCTCACCGAGATAGAATGGTCGCCCTCACGTACCGGACTTATCAATCCCGTAGCCATATTTGAGCCCGTTGAGCTCGAAGGCACCACCGTTTCGCGCGCGAGCGTGCATAATGTCAGCATCGTTGAGGAACTCGCGCTCGGCATCGGTGACCGCATAAAAGTCTATAAGGCAAACATGATCATCCCGCAGATCTCGGAGAATCTCACGAGGAGCGGTTCTGCCGCGCCTCCCGCTGTCTGCCCCGTCTGCGGCGCGCCTACAAACATCCATGATGAGAACGGCGTGCGCACCCTGTACTGCGAGAATCCCGGCTGTGCCGCAAAGCAGCTCGGGCTCTTCACTCACATGGCCGCGCGTGACGCCATGAATATCGACGGTCTCTCCGAGGCCACGATTGAAAAACTGATCGGTGAAGGCCTGATCCACAGCATGCCCGATTTCTTCAGACTGAAGGACCATGCGGACCGCATCGCGTCGATGGACGGATTCAAGGAAAAGAGCCGCGACAACCTGCTCGCAGCCATTGAGACCGCGCGCACCACTACCCTCGCCCGTCTCATTTATTCACTCGGCATACCGAATATCGGTCTCGCCAACGCCAAGGTGATCTGTCGTTATATTTCCGACGATCCGGAACGCATCCCGCAGCTTACCGCCGATGAGCTCATGAGCATCGAAGGCATAGGCGAGGTTCTGGCGCGGTCATTTACGGATTATTTCGCCGACCCGAAAAACCTGGAGATGTACAGGGAGATGGTCACGCTCCTTACGTTTGAAAAGGAGGAAGCAGCGTCAAACGAACTCGAAGGAAAGGTATTCGTCATAACCGGTTCGGTAGAGCATTTTGCCAACCGCAATGAGCTCAAGGAATACATCGAGGCCCGCGGCGGCAAGGTAACGGGCTCGGTCACCGCGAAAACGTCGTACCTCATCAACAACGACATCACTTCCGGCTCGTCAAAGAATAAAACGGCAAAGGAACTCGGCGTCCCGATAATCACCGAAGAGGATTTCCTGAAGATGACCGAGTAAGGCCGGCAATGTCTTATTTCCCTGTAAAGACTTGACAAAAAGCATTTTTTATTAGATAACGTATATCAAGGCGCAAGGGCAATCCTGTCCTTGCGTTTTACACATTAAAGAAACGGAGAAACACAGCATGCCTATCAGAGTTCAGAACGATCTTCCCGCAAAGAAAATAATGGAAGAGGAAAATATCTTCATGATGGACGAAAACCGCGCAATGACGCAGGATATCCGTCCGCTGGAGATCGCGATCCTGAACCTGATGCCCCTGAAAGAGGCCACCGAGGTCCAGATGCTGAGGTCTCTGTCGAATACGCCGCTGCAGGTGAACATGACTTTCCTTACGACCTCCACCTACGTCGGCAAGAATACCGCGAAATCGCATCTCGACCAGTTCTATCTGACCTTTGACGACATTAAGGGTAAAAAGTTCGACGGACTGATCATCACGGGCGCTCCCGTCGAGCAGATGCCCTTCGAGGAGGTCGCCTACTGGGACGAGCTCTGCTCCATCATGGAATGGTCGAAAACAAACGTTACCTCCACTCTGCATATATGCTGGGGCGCGCAGGCCGGTGTTTACTATCATTACGGCATAAATAAGATCGCCCTGCCCAAGAAGATGTTCGGCGTGTTCGAACATACCGTGCACAACCGCAAGGAGCCATTCGTAAGAGGCTTTGACGATATATTCTACATCCCGCACAGCCGCCATACCACGGTCGATCCCGAGGAGATCAGAAATCATCCCGAGCTCAAGGTCCTCGCTGATTCCGACGAAGCCGGCATCTGCATCGCTATGGCAAAGGAGGGCCGTCAGATATTCGTTTTCGGTCACCTCGAATACGACCGCATGACGCTCGATTCCGAGTATCACCGCGACCTGGACAAAGGACTGCCGATCGAGATCCCGAAAAACTACTATCCCGGTGACGATCCGGAGAAAAAGCCGATACTCTCCTGGCGCGCCCATTGCAATACAATGTATTCGAACTGGCTGAACTACTACGTATATCAGGCTACACCTTACGATGTGAACAACATACAGTAAATACACGAAAGACAAGGGGACGGTTCTTCTGTCTGCTGACTAATAAAGACAATGGGGACGGTTCTTCTGTCTGCGAAGTGCGCAGACAGAAGAACCGTCCCCTTGTATTCCATCGTCTTACGGTGACAGGCACCGGATATTTTTTATTCTTCCGCGGTATAATCTCCGTGAACGCCGCCGGTCTTGGCCAGCAGGCGGATGTCGGTGATCTTTATATCGCGCTGGATCGATTTGCACATATCATAGACCGTGAGCGCAGCGATCGATACCGCAGTCAGCGCCTCCATCTCCACTCCGGTCCTGCCGAAGCATGAAACGGCGGCTTCGATATCCACCTCGCACTTCTCCTCGTTCAGGCGGAGCCTCATCTCCACACTGTTGATATTGACCAGATGCGCCATCGGGATCAGATCGGAGGTATGCTTTGCTCCCATGATGCCCGCCAACTGCGCGACCGTCAGAACGTCGCCCTTTTTGGTGCCGCCGCTGCGGATCAGGTCATAAGTTTCCTGATTGATCAGAACGGTGGCTGCGGCTACCGCTCTCCTGTCACTCTTCGGCTTATCGCCGACATCGATCATCTTAACTTTACCCCTGTCATCAAAATGCGTAAAATCGCCTTCAAGCTTCTCTATCATACGGCACCTCCCAACGCGGTCATGTCATAAAACAGATTTCAAAAACACATATTCGTCCTACAGATATATTTTATCCGAAATCACTGCGCATTTCCAGTATTTTCTTTAAGAAAAACGGCATTTTACTGCCCGTTCACGTTTCGGATGTACTCTTCTGCAGATATCATGGGTTTCTCAAGCGCTGCTATCGTTTCCGTGGAGAGTGTAAGCGATGCGGCGTATTCCTCTCCGGCCTGCTCAAAACGCGCGAGCAGCGGGTCGGCGACGACTGCTGCCGCAGGTACATTGAGCAGCGGAGTCTCGGGCACGCAGACGATCTCCGGATCACCGAAACAGTTTTTGCACATCAGCTTCATCGCGTCGAAATTGCCGTCCCAGTTCGGGAATCCGCATCCGCAGATCACCAATGTACGGATCCGCGAAAAATCAACGAGTGGTTCGTGACGAACCGTTCCGTCGGGCAGCTGCACCATTTTCATTTTGACCAGCGGGATCGTGCGGTCGAGTACCGCCTTTAAATGCGAAGGCATGCCGTAGCAATAGAGCGGAAAGCTCCAGATTATCACATCGCTGTCACGGTACAGATCGAGTATCCGGTTCTGATCGTCGTCGATCGTACAGTGACCGTCCGATTGCTGCCAGCATCCGAAACACCCTCTGCAGGGCGCGATGTCGCTGTCAATGGCATTTATGATATTTACTTCGTGTTCGTTGTTTTTATTGAGTCCCTTAAGAAAAGCGTCGGTGAGTCTCATCGTGTCGCTCTTTTTCTTGGGGCTGCCGTTTAAAACCAGTATTTTCATGCTCTGTATTATCCTCCGATCCTGTTCATGCTGCGCCCGGCCTCCGACAAAGAGTCATATGAGAGTCTCGGATGCATCTCGGGCTTGGCAAGTATGACTTCCTCCATGCGGGCTCTCATCCCCGTCTCGTCGAGTCCCCTTATAGAATACTCTTCTCTCGAATGCAGGCAGGGTTTTAGCCGTCCGTCGGCCGTAAGGCGAAGCCTGCTGCACTCCGCACAGAAATGGGCGCTTACGGGGCTTATAAGGCCTATGCCGCCCTTTGCTCCGGGCAGGCGGTACATTCTCGCCACTCCGTCGTCAGGGGCTTTTTCGAGGCCTTTAAGGCGTTTTAACACTTCGTCCGCGGAAATATATGCCTCCGGGCCGAATACGCCGCCCATCATCGGCATCAGTTCGATAAAACGCACATCTATGGGATATCTGAGCGTAAGCCCTGCGAGAGCCTCCGCCTCGTCATCGTTAAAACCGCCGATGAGCACGGTATTTATCTTAATCTTTTCATAGCCGGCGGCAAGTGCTGCCTCCAGTCCGGCCAGTACGCGTTCGGGACCGGCTGCTGCCGCAGGGCATCCGATCCTGTTGCCGGTGCCTGTCACCTCTGCACCCACCTCTGCTCCGCCCCGGCTGCTCTTTGAAGCATACGGACAATCGCATTGTCCTGTGATATATTCATACTTCTCCGCATCCAGTGTATCCAGACTGATATTTACGTGCCTTACACACGCTGCCGCGAGCTCCTTCGCGTATTTTTTGAGCAGCAGTCCGTTGGTCGTTATGCAGACCTCGTCTATCCCGAGAACCGCCGCCGTACGTTCACAGATGGAAACTATATCATGCCTGATGAGGGGCTCGCCTCCGGTGATGCGGACCTTTTTTATCCCGAGAGACGCAGCCGCGCGTACGGCCGTGATCATCTCGTCCGGTGTAAGCATGCCTGTTCCGGCGCCGTCTCCTCCGCAAAGCTCACCGTCACAGTCAGCCGATGTACATCCGACGCTGCCCTTCGTACGATCGGCGTTTACGGGCATACAATAGCGACAGCGCAGATTGCACTGCTCTGTCACCGACATTCGCAAATATGTTATTTCCCTGCCGAATCTGTCCAGCATTTCGTTTTCTTCCTGTTGTCGTATTCCCGATCATTTGCCTGACGGGTTCAAAGTTTTTTATCTCAGACGCCCGCGCAGTTTGCCGAACCGTCCGATGCGATCATCTTAAGAGCATGCCCGATTGCAGGCTTGACCGCCTCAAAATTCTCCCTCGCGCCTTTCTCGCTGCCCGGCAAATTGATGATAAGCGAACATCCCCTGATCCCCGCAACGCCGCGTGAGAGGCACCCGTGAGGCGTGATCTGCATACTGGCGGCGCGCATGGCCTCGGGTATCCCGCGTATCTCGCGCTCGATGACTTCTGTTGTGGCTTCGGGAGTCACATCTCTTTTTGCGAAACCGGTGCCTCCGGTAGTCAGCACAAGATTGATCCCGAGCGTATCGCAGCATTTGAGCAGCTCGTCACGGATCAGATCCTTTTCATCGGGCACTATCGCTATATGCGCGACCTCATACCCCATACTCCTTACGATCTCGCACAGCGCGGGGCCGCTCGTATCCGTGCGCTCGCCCCTGTGGCATCCGTCACTGACTGTTATCACCGCGGCCTTATATGTCTTATCCATATTTATGTTCTCCCCGTTTAAATTACTGTGATCTCTCCTTATATGAGTGTTAAGTCCCGTCCCGTTAGCGCCTCACAGATAACTCAGCTGCGAGACTGCTAATCCTGTCTCGTCATGACCGGCTCACCCGTATCTCTTTTGTACAGAATACCGTCCTCGGCATAAAACGCGGTATTCAGCGGAGCAACGTTAAAATACAGCGTCGGACGGTAAACGAGCACCGTGCCGTCATCCTGTCTTATGCCGTGCGAGGTGATATTATAGCAAATGTTGTATTCGTTCATGACACCCATTTTCGTAATATTCCTGCCGACATTTACGGTAAATACGATATCCTTATACACGACAGCGGTCTCTTCTTTTCCGTCATCAGTGTTTTCCGCATCGTTCACGGTGACCGCGCTTCCGGTGACCGTTTCCGTATCGATTGCCTCATCATATTTTATCTCAAAACTTGCGGGAACTCCGATCCCGATGAAGCCGCCCAGCTTTCTGACGGGGGTGCCGTCCGAGAGTTCGGCGGGAACATCTATCACGGTATTGTTTTCGTCCCCGTCCCAGAAATATTCCCTAGCCATCGCCTCACTGCGGCTGCTCGAGAGCTCGTAGCCCATGCTGCCTTCCGTTATATACTTCGATTCGTTATACCCGGTACAGGCTGAAAGAAGAATGGCAAACAGTATAAGCATGAGTGTTTTCTTCATATCGGTCTCCTATTCGAAAATATGACAGTTATATCGGTCAACGGTACTATCATAGCACTCCCGTATGATTAAAGAAACACTATTATGGGGTATGCGGAATCGATGGTTAAGGAGATTATGTAAGGTAGTCACAGCCTCGAGAATACACAAGGTAGTCACTGCCTCGGGAATACCTCGGCGTGACCGTAACCGGCTTCGCCTTCCTCGATTTTGAAAAAGTGCGTTGACCCGTTCGCACTTTTTCAGAGCAAATCTCGGATGGATTTTTTGAAAGAGTATCAAAAAATCCAGTTACTAGTACCTCCCGAATGTGCAGGTAGGGAAATGGCAGGTCTCGCACATGCGGCAGAGTCCGCCGTCTCCCAAACGGATCAGGTCCTGTTTCGTGAGCCTGTCGCCGGCATATATCTGCGGCAGGAGCACGTCAAATATAGTCGTAGGCAGGCTGATCGCGGCTCCGGGAACTCCGAGTACCGGTATGTCGCCCAGATATGCGACCAGAGTCATATTGCCGGGCTGCGCGGGCACTCCGTGCGTTATTATCCCGGCACCCAACTGCCTGATGGCGGTCGGAGTGATATCGTCCGGATCGACGCTCATTCCGCCGGTAAATATCAGGAAATCGGCTCCCCTGTCGAGATGCTTTTTCGCCTCACTCACGATCATATCGAGGTCGTCGTCGCAGATCGTCACTCCCACGATCTCACCGGGGTATTTCGCCAGCTTCGCTCTGACTACCGGTTCGAATTTGTCCTTAATGCGGCCGCTGTAAACCTCCGAACCCGTGATGATGACTCCGGTCCTGCGCTCATGGTAAGTCCGCAGATTGAGCAGTTTTCTGCCGTCACACATTTTCTCGGCGCTAATGATCTGCTCCTCCTGCGTCACCAGAGGCACGATCCTCATGGATGCCAGCCTGTCGCCTTTTTTCACAGGGAAATGATCGGGAAGTGTGGAGATCGTGAGGTCTCCGATCGAATTTATATCAGTGAGCAGCTCCGTATCGACCCTGAACATGCCGTCCGTATCGGCGATCAACAGCACCTTGCCTTCGGACGGCGCGGTATAATGCGCTCCCTCGACGGGCGCCATCGCGGCCATTCGCAGGGCGCAGTCCTCCTCATGCAGCTCGCCGGCATTCTCTTCCCAGATAAATACGGTCTTTTTGCCGATATTCAAGAGTTCCTCAATATCCTCCTCGCGGATGACATGACCTCTCTTAAACGCTGGACCTTTGAATCCGTCGACCATTTTTGTGATGTCGTGGCATAATGTCAGGCCGACAGCATCTTCAACACGAACTTTTCTCATTTTTTCCTCGATTCTCATCTCAGTAATAACACATTTTCGGGCGGAATGTGTATGGTAACGGTTTCCGCACGGGCCGCCTCCCAGGCCGGTTTGTCCGCCTCCACTCCGAGCGGCAGACATAGGGACGGTTCTTTTGCCTGAATGACACCGCAGACAAAAGAACCATCCTCATGTCTGTTGGGCGTTACCATGATCGTATACGAAAAAGGATTCTCGATCTCTTCTTCGACCCTGCAGCAAAATTCGTTTGTATCTCCGCGGCCCAGAATGATGTCGTGCATCCTGATACCGACCGCATTTACGGGCTTATCGGAGCGCGGAACAGTAAGCTCTATCCCCCAGTCGGGAACATATATCGAAGACATGGGGACGGTTCTTTGGTCTTCAGACTCAGAGACAAAAGAACCGTCTCTCTGTCTTTCAGCACCGGAGACAAAAGAACCGTCCCTCTGTCTGTCAGCACCGGAGACAAAAGAACCGTCCCCGTGTCTTTCCGATACATAAGCCGCCGCTACATTCTTGCAGCCGGTCATCCTCGCGGCATACACGGTCTGCGGATCGGCAAAAACGCTGTGGCGCTCGCCGACCGTTTCGATCGCGCCGTCCTTCATTATCGCTATCTTATCCGTGATACGGAATGCTTCGTCGCGGTTGTGTGAAACGAGGATCGCGGGCTTTTTCAGCTCCCGTATCGTATCGCTCACAACTCTTTCCAGTTCAAAGCGCAGATGCGCGTCCAGCGCCGAAAAAGGCTCATCGAGCAGCAATATCTCAGGTTTGTTTACCAGTATCCGCGCGAGCGCAGCTCTCTGCCGCTGTCCTCCCGAGAGACTGTCGGGCCTGCGTTTCTCCGTATCGGACAGATGCATCCGCGCCAGCATTTCGCGCGCGGTCTTTTCCTTTTCCCGCTTAGCGCTTTTCTCTCTGATCCCGCAGATCACATTGTCCAGGATCGACATATTGGGAAACAGCGCGCCTTCCTGAAACAGATAACCCACCCTGCGCTCCTGCGGCGGCAGGTCAATGCCTTTTTCCGAGTCGAACAGTACGCGTCCGTCCAGCACGATCCGCCCTCTGTCGGGCTTTTCGATGCCTGCGATGCATTTAAGCGTCATGCTCTTTCCGCAGCCTGACTCCCCGAGGAGAGATACGGATTCATTGCCCGTCTCGAAACTGACTTTCAGTATAAAGGAACCCAGTTTTTTCTCTATATCAACGGTCAGGGACATCTTACGCCGCCTCCTTTCTCATAAAAAACTACCTGACAGCAGCTTTTTTACGGTTCTTAAAGTAATCGTTCCGCTCGAGCAGATTGATCGTGAGCAGCACAGCCGCGGATATCGCGATATTTATAAGCACCCATTTTATCGCCAGAGAGTCGTCGTTGGTCCGCCAGAGCTGGTAGACAGTTGTAGAAACGGTAGCGGTCTTCCCGGGAGTGTACCCGCAGATCATACTCGTCGCGCCGTATTCACCGAGCGCACGCGCAAAAGCGAGCACACTGCCTGCGATGATCCCCTGCCTGCAGTAAGGCATCCTGATCCGCCAGAAAATGTATGTATTGCTGAGACCGAGCGTCTGCCCCGCGTATGCGAGAGTCTCGTCAAACGACTCAAATGCCCCTCTCGCGGTCCTGTACATCAGCGGGAAAATGACCACAGTCGTCGCAAATATCGCCGACCACCACTGCATCGTGAGCTTCAGTCCGAACACTTCAAAAAACCAGGCGCCGAAAAAGCGTCTGGGTCCCAGTATTCTCAGTAAAATGTAGCCTACAACGGTGGGCGGGAGCACCAGCGGGAGCGTGAAGATGACATCGAGGATGCCCTTTATCACGCGCGGTGTCTTTGCGATGTAATAGGCTGCGCAAATCCCGAGGAAGAATACGATCACGCTGCTGATCGCCGCGATCCTCAGGGAATTAAGCAAAGGATACCAGTCCATGGTGAGTCCTTTCTTTTGCAAGACATGGAGACGGTTCTTTTGTAAGACACGGGGACGGTTCTTTTGTCTCAAGAATCAGGAGACAGAAGAACCGTCCCCATGTCTTTCCCTTGTCTTCCATGGCTTCATGCTATTATTAAATTACGACAGCGGTGAGAATCCGACTGCCTTGAATACCTCCGAGGCCTCGCCGCCTTTGAGGAACTCAAGGAAGTCCTTCGCCGCCTGCTCATGCTTTGTATTCTTCATGACTGCCGCAGGGTAAATAACCTGTCCGCACATTTCCTTTGTTGCGGTATCCACAACTGTCAGGCCTGCGGAAAAAGCGTCGGTCGCGTAAATGACTCCGCAGGATACAACTGCCTCTTTTACCTGTGAAGTAACTTCCTTTACATTGGATCCGTAGGTGATCAGCCCTGATCTTGCCAGAGCCTCTTCGTCGAGACCGTAATATTTTATGATCTTCTGCGTATACTGCCCCACCGGAACGTCCGAATTGCCCATTGCTAGCATCAGGTCAAATACAACATCGGAATTGCCGGCTGAGAGTTCTTCACTCTTGGCCTTCAATCTCGAAAACAGATCGTCAAAAGAAGCGACACCGCCCGGATTGCCTTCGGGTACGGCCAGCGCGACCATATTCTCGAGCAGGTCGAATCTCGTACCCTGCAGCACAAAATCAAGACCTTCGGTATTGCCGCCGTCGGCGTCCTTGGCCGAATCCAGCCCGTTCATCTGCTTGGGCGCCGCAGAGATAAACACATCGCAGTCTGCGCCTTCGGCGATCTGTGTCTTGAGCGTTCCCGACGAATCGAAATTAAAAGTCAGCGTGACCTCCGGCGCGGTTTTCTTATACAGCTCCGCGATACCGGTCAGCATCTCCGTCATGGACGCAGCAGCAAAAACGATCAGTTCGATCTTCTCTTTTTCTTTTTTTGAGCATCCCCCGAAAGCTCCGAATGTCAGACATAATACCAGCAAAACAGCGATAATTCTTTTCATGACTCTCACCGCGTCTAAATATTTTTGATACGAGCAAATTAATTTTGCCCTATCGATATTCTCTCAAATATACAACGGTGTGTCAAGTCATTATTTTCTGCAAAGAATAACGCTTTACTGCTCTGCCTGATACTTGTCGAGTATGCGGTAAATGCTGATATACGGATCGTCGGTCATTGAGATCTTCTCGTTCAGTTCCAGTACTTTTCCGCCCTTCTCTGTCACCGGTTCCCATACGGGCAGACCGTCGCCGTTGGGATCCCCGTACTTTGCGAAGTTCACCCAGTAGTTCTGCATCTTCTCAGAAAGCTCGAAGTCGGCACTGTCATAAACGCCCCTGCTCCTGTGCAGATTGCCGTAGGCATAAGGCATCTCGCCCGCGTGGAAATTGCTGAGCGATCTGTTGGATTTCGTAAAATAATACTCGTAAACGGGGCGTCCCTGATCGACCATATAATTGGTCCAGAGATAATGGCTGTAGGTGAACCATGCGGCCGAATACACCTCACAGAGCGAGCCTTTGGCCTCTCCTCCCGCATCTATGATGAACTTCTGATCACGTGTAATGCTGCCTGCCGGCACCAGAGCCGCGAGTTCTCCCGCATACTTTCCGGCAATGGGCTTCAGGAGTTCTTCGTAATTCTCTTTGGTCGCTTTGTTGCCCAGCAGGAACGCGTCGGCTTCCTTGGCGTTGAAGCCGTTCAGCAGGGCCTCCTCGTGGTTTTTGCCCTTCTCATAGGTCAGATACGGCTGCTCGACGATCGCGTAGCCGTCCACGGTCATCTGACCGTTCGAGGTATGCGTCGTAATGAGTTTTTCCGCAGGAATATCACGCAGTTCTGCAACACTGCCGGCACCGAACTCGTTCATGATCTGTCTGCCGGTCTTCAGCGCGTTTTCCATGGAACGGAATGTATGGTAAGGCTTCCGCGCCAGAACCGAGCTGCTCTCCGCGATCGCGCGTCTGAACAGTCCTTCGGTCAGAGGCGAAACACACAGCGCATTGACGCTCGACGAGCCTGCGGACTCGCCCGCGATCGTGATATTGTCGGGGTCTCCGCCGAAAGCCGCGATGTTCTCATGCACCCATTTCAGTGCCGCTATCTGGTCGAGCAGGCCGTAATCGCCGGTCGTACCGACAGGTGACTCCGCCGCGAGCTCATCGTTTGCCATATATCCGAGTATGCCTAGCCTGTAAGCAAAATTGACGAATATCACGCCCTTTTCCGCGAAAGAATCGCCCCTGTACTCGGTATAGTACGACTGCCCGGTGGTAAGCGAACCTCCGTGTATGAAGAATACTACGGGCAGAGGCTCCCCGCTGTAATCCGCGGGCCTGTAAACGTTCAGATACAGGCAGTCCTCGGACTTTTTCTCTCTGTAATTGTCAAATAAACTGAAATTGTACTTATGGAAGCCGAATATCTGGTAGAGCGAACCGAACAGCGGTCCGTTGCCGCTCTGCATGGCCATCGGGCCGTATGTATCGCAGGCACGCACACCGTCATACCTGTCCGGTGCCTGCGGCTCCTTCCAGCGCAGCTCGCCCACGGGCGCCTTCGCGTAAGGGATACCGGCATAGATCTCTGCCGTATGTTCTCTGTTATAGACTCCGGTCAGCTCACCCTCAGCCACTTTGATGATGCCGGTCTTCTCGACGCCGAAGCCCTCGACGGCGGGAACCTGTCTTATCGGAGGATAGCTGATGAAATAAATTGCAGCGAGGACTGCAAGAAAACCAAGCCGGCAGAGCGGACCGTATGCCCTCTTGCGAGGCTTTCCGGCATCGTCGGGCACAGCCGGGGTCTCGTCCGGTCCTTTTGCCGGCATATCCTTTCGGGGTCTCCGATAGTACATGTCACGGCTGACAAGATTGCGTCTTACCAGCACGAACCCCGCGACCGCAGCGACGGTCAGTATCCAGCCTATGATCGTATTTTTTGACAGCTCGATCAGAACGAGGAATATCAGCGTTACGATCGTAAGGCCGATAACAAAACCCGTTGAAGAACGTTTATTTTCCATTATGTTCCTTTCCCTGCGGGCAGTCCCCCGATACTGTCCCGTCTGTATATGACTTATTTCCCCTCTGCTATTTTCTCCGCAAGATCGTTCAGATATATCCAGCGCTCGGTCTTCGCGTCAAGTTCTGCCGACGCGGCGTCCTTTAACGCCATGAGTTCGTTAAGTTTGCTGTAGCTCGAGGCATTGGCCGCTATCTCTTCGTCGAGCTGCTTTATCTTATCTTCCAGAGCCGCGATATCGTCATCGATCGTTTCAAACTCCCGCTGCTCCTGATAGGTCATCTTAAGCTTTTTCGGCGCATTGGCCTTCCATGAGTTTGCGGGATTACCGCTGCCGCTGTTCGCTGTCCGCTTTCCGCCGAAAGTCTCGTCCCGGCCGGCCTCCAGCTCCTTCTCACGGAAATCGGTGTAGTTGCCTTCTGACTGCTCGATCACGCCGCTGCCCCTGAAAACAAACAGGCGGTTTACGAGTTTGTCGAGGAAATAACGGTCATGCGAAACGGCGATGATGATGCCTTCGAACGTCGCCAGATAGTCCTCAAGTATCGTGAGCGTCATGATGTCGAGATCGTTGGTCGGCTCGTCGAGCACCAGCACATTCGGAGCCTCCATGAGTATCTTCAGCAGATACAGTCTGCGTTTCTCTCCGCCGGAGAGCTTGCCGATAGGCGAATACTGCTTGTCTGCGTTGAACAGGAACCGCTCGCACATGCGCGACGCGGTGATCGGTCCCTCTTTGGTGTAAATGGTCTCGGCCGTATCGCGGATGTAGTCGATCACTCTCTGCGCGGGATCCATAAACTCGCATTCCTGCGCAAAATAGCCGACCTTCAGCGTGATGCCGGTCTCAACTTTGCCCGAATCGGGCGGGATCACGCCTGTGAGGATCTTGACCAGTGTTGACTTTCCGCAGCCGTTCGGACCGACTATTCCGATCCTCTCATTCTGCAGGAAAATATATGAAAAATCGGCGATTACGCATTTGTCGCCGTAAGACTTAGCGACATGCTCCGCCTCGAGCGTTTTGCGCCCCATGCGGGTAAATGCGGAGAACAGCTCCACATTTTCGGTCTCTACGGGCTTTTTACGGTCCCTTAAAGCCTCAAAGCGCTGTATATGCGCCTTTTGCTTCGTGCTGCGCGCTCTGGCACCTCTCATCATCCAGGCGAGCTCCTGACGGAACAGAGACTTTGCCTTGCGCTCGGTGGCCAACTCGCTCTCCTCGCGCTCAGCCTTTAGTTCTATGAACCTGGAATAATTGGCCTGATATGAATACAGGCTCCCCTTGTTCAGCTCAAATATCTTATTGGTCACTTCGTCGAGGAAATATCTGTCGTGCGTGATGCAGATAAACGCGCCTCTGTAGGCTTTGAGCGTGTCCTCGAGCCATTCGGTCATCTCGGCGTCCAGATGGTTCGTGGGCTCGTCAAGTACCAGAATATCCGAGTCCGTGAGCAGTGTCCTAACGAGCGCTGCGCGCTTTCTCTGGCCGCCCGACAGATGCGCGGGATTCACATTCGGGTCCTCGATCCCGAGCTTCATGAGATCCGCTCTCGCCTCACCCTCGAGATTCCTGTACGCGTCCGCGTGTGACTTGTCCTTTATCACATTCTGCAGCAATGAAAGCGACTCATCAAACTCGGGTGTCTGCGGCAGATAAGCGATCTTAAGCCCGTTCCTCATCGTGATGCTGCCGGTATCGGCCTCCTCGACGCCCGCTATGATCTTCAGCAATGTCGATTTGCCGGTGCCGTTCACACCGATCAGGCCGCATTTATCGCCCTCATTTATCCCCAGGCTCACGTCCCGGAACAGCTCGTTCGGTCCGTAGCTCTTGCTCAGATTCTCCGCTACCAGAAGATTCAATTTCTATTCCTCCGAATATACGGACATTCACTTAAATGCCCGTTTTTTATCTATAAATGCCGCTTCGGCACTCTTATCTAATATACATCAATCATCAAAGTCTTGGCAATAAAGCAAGCATAAATAAAGCATAAAGAATGCCGCCCCAAACCCGGGGCGGCATATTTGTCATAAAAACATATTCAGTTTATGATCGCTCGTAAGACTGAATTAGTCCTCCTTGCGGCTCTTCTTGGTAACAACAACGCCTGCACCAACAAGAACAGAACCGATAGCGTAAAGAACAGCTGCACTTACAACGCCGGTCTTAGGAAGAGAAGCGCCTGCAACGGGTGATGTAGCGGGGCAAGTACCTTCCTTAGCGATGTAGTTGCCATCCTTGCCAAGAAGTGCGTAACCAACAACTACGAGGTTAGCGCCGCTCCAGTTGCAAGGGCAGTACTGGCTGTAGCTCTCGCCGTTAACGAAAGGAGAAGTTGAACCAAAGTTGGTGTAGTAAACGCCGCCGTCATAAGCAACGGGCTCTACAGCATCGCCGTTTGTCCAGCCGTTGTTCTCAGCATTAACAACAAGGTTGATGCTTCCGGTTGACTCGGGTGTGCAGAAGAAAATCATACCATAGCAGTCAGCAACATGGTCAGCGCCAAGGAGACCGGGATCGCCTTCCTCACCCTGTACGCACAGAGTAAGGTTATCATATGAGTTAACATACAGGTTAGCGCCCTTAACTGCCGAGTAATCGATTCCGTCATAGTTAGCTGCGGATGCAGGGATAACGGATGCTGCGATGGTCATAACCGCAACGAGTAACAAAGCTACCAGTTTCTTCTTCATGAATAAACCCTCCTAAGTATTATGAATAGTTTTTATATTTACGGGAAAACCCTCCCCATAAATCAAGGTAATTATGAAATCTGAAACGTTAAATCCATGCTTTGCAATATTTCCTTCACGAAATATATTATAGCATCTGCCGTTTCAAAAGACAAGCAACAATTAGTCCTGAACCGCGTCTATCAGCATCTGGATCTCGTCCTTCATGGTCTCATAACGCTCAGCCGCAGTCTCAACGTCGATGTTCCACCAGTAGTTATTGTTGTTGTTAACCTGAGGAACCAGCTTGTAGATGCAGGCGGTCTGATGATCGCGCAGGATCTCGAGTGTCTCGTCTACCGCTCTCTCATCACAGAAGTTCGGATAGTAAGCGGTCTTCCAGTCGTCGTCATCCTCGTAACCGGGTGTAGGCTCGGTGTAAAGGTTGTAAGCGAACGCGATGTTCCATGCTCTGTCGGCATCATAGATAGCGGGAATGATGTAAGCGTTATCGGTCGAATAACCGTTGTAATCGTCAACCTTGGGTCCCTTGGGGAATACTACGAAACCGAAGTCATCAGCCATCTCAGCCTTGTAGGTAGCTGCGTGATACTCCTCGGAAACATTGAGCGGAACCTTGCCGTCGATGAAATATCCGTAAGAATAATCCCATGTGTAGTCAACATCAAGCTCTCCCTCGGGGAACAGCTCGTAAAGCTGACGCATATTGTGGAACCAGTCATAAGCTTCCATGAAAGCTTCGGTGTTGGTAGCGTTGATGAACTTTCCGTTCTCATCGTAGTCAATGATCTGAGCGCCGTTGGATGCGCAAACGGTATTCATGGCCTCGCCGCTGAACGATGACATAGCGTAAACATCGATGATGCCGTCGCCGTCCTTATCAACGGTGAGCTTCTTGCAGAGCTCTTCGAACTCTTTCCATGTCCAGTTTCCGCTGGCCTGCATATCGTACAGGGACTCGGGATCAACACCGAGCTCAGTCATAAGTCTCTTGTTGAACCAGAGACCTCCGCGAGGCTCGGCTGCCATAGCTCTCATACCGTAGATGGCGTCACCCTTCTTCATCTTGTAAGAAGTCGAGTAGTCCCACTTCTCTTCCGAGAAATCGAGGCAGTCTAACGTAGCCAGATCATAGAACAGACCCTTGTTCATGGGTGCGGTGATCCATGCGTTGTCCAGACAGAATACATAGTTCTCGTCGCCGCCGGTGGTGCAGAAATCGTTGATGACATCCTGCATAACGCCGAAGCTGCCGAGCTTAACCTCTTTGAAGGTGAAGTTATAGGTCTCCTGAATGTAATCAAGATACTCTGCGCGGGCGATCTCCGATGCCGTGGTAGGCTCGGTTTCGGTTCCGCCGAAGTGCTGTCCGAGCTCAATGAGCATGCCGCCGAGGTTAACGATCTCGTCTGTGTCGGTGTATCTCCAGATACCCTCATCATCAAGATAAGCCTTTGTGTCGGGCTTCTCAACTACAGGCTCGGGAGTCACATCGGTGTCAACGGGAGCGTCGGTAGCTGCGGGAGTGGTCTGAGCACTGTCTCCGCCCGAAGGTGCCTTAGTAGGTGCGGGATCGGTCTTTCCGGGATCCGGAGCGCTGGTAGCCGGCTGATCGCCGCTGCCCTTCGAACCGCTGCAGGCCGCACATCCCATTACCAGGCACAGCGCAATAAGGATAGCTGCAAATCTCTTAAGATTCTTCATAAAACTTCTCACTTTCCCATCATTTGTAACTACAATGATGTAAATTAAATAAAAAATTGTAACGTTTCCCCCTGGTTACAAGAAAATTATACGCAAAAAGAAACTATGTGACTTCTCATTTATTGCGAAATCGGCATGAATATTTGCCAAAAAATATCACATCTTGATTCCCGTCTGTGACAGCGATTCAACGAAGCCTCTCTGCGCTACCAGGTACAGCAGTATGATGGGCGTTACGACCATCAGGACGCCGACGGCGTTGATCTGCTGCATGAAGCCGACCGACGCGCGCGAGGAACCGCCCGAAATACGCTCAACATAGGCACTCAGGCTGTCCGCAAGAGAACCGAGTTCTCGGGAGAGCAGCTTAACTCTGCCGAGGAAAAGGTTCGAATAAAAGCTGTCCGTCCACTGCCATACAAAGCTGAACAGGAAGCAGGAAACGAGGATAGGCTTTGCATCGGGGAGCATAACGCGAACGAAAGTCGATAAGGTACCGCATCCGTCCACGTACGCAGCCTCTTCGAGTTCCTTCGGAACTCCTCTGAAGTACTGTCTGATAAGGAAAATGTACAGACCGTCCTTAAGTCCCATGCAGCCCGCGCTCATCAGGAAGTAAGGCAGCATCGAGCCTCTTAAATTAATCGTACTGCCCTTGATGAGTTTGAACAGGCCCATGAAATCATAGTAGTAAAAGTGCAGGTACAGTGCCGAAGAAATGGTCTGGGGCGGGATAACGATAACGAGTATCACGCAGAAGAACCAGAACTTCTTCAACGGGAAATTGAATCTCGCGAAACCGTAGCCTACGAGTGTGCAGGCGATCAGCTGTACGAGCGATACACCGCCCGAGATCAGCAGCGAATTCCTGAAGGCTTTGCCGTATTCCATCAGCTCTGCCGCCAATCCGAAGTTCGAGATCGTAAAATGTCTCGGAACCAGATTGATCGTCGAATCGTAAAGATCGGACTCAGCCATGAGGCTCAATGATATCTTATTGAGTATGGGCTGGAGTATGAGGAAGCACAGGCCGAACATCAGCAGGAAAAAGCATATATCGATGATCACCGACAATATCCTTTTCCTGAGCAGGTATCCGCCCGAAAGTTCATTTCTCTGTTTGAAAGTCAGCGTATTGCTGTTAATCTGTTTACTCATAGTAATACACCACCCTCGTTATTATTAGCGCACTCACGCCGATCATCACCATTACGACGGCAAAGTATATCCATGCCAGTGCCGAGCCGAAATCAAACGCCATATAGGTCGATATCTGGATTCTGATCTTTTCCATGATCTGGTTGTCCGTCTTCGTGAAGAAGTCGATGATGGTGTAGATCCAGTTTACAAGGAACATGGAACTGATCATCGGCAGAGTGATCTTCCAGAGACTCTCCCACTTCGTGCAGCCTTCGATCTCCGCAGCCTCATACATGCTCTGCGGTATGGTCTGAAGTGCCGACAGGAAAATGATGATCTGGATACCCGAGGCAATGGCTATGTCGTATACCCTGTTAACAACCTCGAAGATCGTATCCATAAAGCCCGATCCGATATCCGCGGAAGTAAGTATCTGCTCGAGAACAGCAGTTACCGAATTACCGGTGCCGGCTTCCGCCGACTGTGCCATGCTCGAAAGAACGGCGTTGTTGGCGTCCAGACCTACGATTATACCCGATGAAAATATAACCGGCAGGAAGAATACGGCACGTACGAACGCTCTGCCCTTGAACTTCCTGTTCAGCATCAGCGCGACGAAAAGGCTGAAAATGATCGTCGATATAGAATTTATCACCATTCTCCATACTTCGTCGGTGAGCATCTGGTTGAACTCGGGATCGATCAGCAGCGCTCTCTTGTAATTCTCCAGCCCGCTGAAGGTATAGGCAACTCCCTGAGCGCTGATGTCAACTTTGCAGAAGGACATATACAGCGACTGGAAGAAAGGCTTTACCATGAAGAACAGGAATCCGAGAATAAACGGCATTATGAAAAGATATCCGGAAACGGCACGTCTTTTCGCAAGATTTTTCTGTTTTTTAGTCTTACTCAACGTGCGTCACCTTCTTTCTACCGTATAGTCTCTGGCAGGGACCGTGATCCCGTCCACCGTTTCATCGGCATAGCCGTAGTTTACGTAAACCTTTGTGCCGTTCTCGTACTCGGTAACCCTGCAGTGGTCACCTATACGCGAATGACCTGTGATCTTCAGGGAATTGAGTCCGTCGAACGAAGCCTTGTACTTCTCGTATATCTCTCCGAACAGGTCGCTCCAGCGGTCAAAGTCCGCACCGTAATACTTGGTGTAGGCCGTATCCTGCAGCGAGCCGGCATCCTCGAGCATGAACATGAACGAGAGACCTGCGCCGTATTCCGCAGACTTAAGGAGCTCGAGCTTATAATCCTCGGCAAGGTTGATCGGAGCGCCGGTATAGCTCTTTATTCCGTGCAGCGCCGCCTCATAGAACGGAATATCGTAGTCGATGATAGCGTTGTTCGAATTGGTGATGTCCATCGAGGTGATGACATCCGCATATTCGATCGCGTATTCGTTTCCGTAATTGATGAGGATGCTCTCGCCTTCCGCAGCCGCCGATGCGAGCATCTCGCGCTGCAGTTCGATCATCTTCTCTCTGGTAACGAGATCCCTCGGGTTAAAATCCGAGTTCAGGATATATCCGATATTCCTGCAGGAAATACCCGTACCCTGTTTCTTTGCGTAATCCTTAAGCGTGTTGAAATACTTCTGCTGAAGACTCGGTTTCAGCAGATAGTAAGGATCGTTGAACTTCTCCTGCCCATACCAGATGATCGAATAGGTATAGAGCTTGACAGCCTCGCGGCTTGCGAGCTTCGCCGCGTCGCGGAACTCAACGAATCCGTCCAGCATCTTGTTTTCGTAAGAATACTCAAACTGCCCGTCGAGATATACATCAATGCCCTTGCCTTTGATATCTTCGAGCATATTGTTGAACTTCTTTTTGCCGCCCAGATACGAAATAGGCTTTATCTTGTTCAGCGGATCATGCTTTATTCCGCCGTTCATCCAGCCGGAAAGACGCATCTTGTAGCCCGTAAGGCCGTAGGTTGCCAGCCTGCCTGTCAGCTCAACGGTTTCATCATAGGTCGTGAGCGGGAAAGCGGCCGAAACCGGAACACCGAATTTCTGCTGAACCTTGTCAACTGCCTGGAGCACATCGATGACCACGGGAAGTCCCGAATCGGTCCCACCCGCAAGAGCCGGGTATTTGCCGATGAGATAATCCCTGTAGACACCGGCCATACCGATGTAATCGGTCTCACCGCTGAAGCAGTATCTCTGGGAGACCGTTATATCAGGCACCTCGGCCTCATAAACATAAAATACCGAGCTCGACTTCTGCGATACTTCATAACTCTCGTAATGAAGCACCGAATATGAGAAGCCTGCATAGTTGTAGCTGTTGTAACGTCCGCTCACGTCTGCGTTTACAGACGAGAACGAGGATCCGGTATCGCTCACGCATACAAAAGATGCGCCGTCATTGCAGATACCGAATGCCGGGAACGCATTCCTCGGCTCACTTACAACGGCCTTTCTGCTCGTCGCGTAATCCCATCCGTAGAGCTGTGAGCTGTATGCGTTCTGATCCTGTTTTCCGTTGTTGAAGGCAATGTAACCGCCTCCGCTCTCGGGAACAACAATGAAGCCTTCCGCGTCCTTTCCGCCGGCACCCATATACGGAAGCACACGAACAGAAACGATCGGATAATCCGATTTGTAGTCTATCTCATCGTACGGAACCTCTACAACGAGCTGGTTTCCGTCGAGTCTGTAGACCATCGATACGTTGAACAGAGGCATATCCTGATCGGATACTTTCTCGTATCTGGCCAGATCGGCCTCGTAATCCTCGTATGTATATCCGATGCCTGCGAAGATATCTTCGATCTTTTTCTTCAGATAGTCCGCAGCCGTATCGATAAGCACATATACCGGCTCTTCCTCGAGTGTCGGATATTTTGCGAGCAGTTCCTCTTTGTTGTCGGTCTTACGGAGTTTTTTGATATCGTACTTACGGTAATACTCCTTAACCTGCTTCTGCTGCTTTTTCTCCATGAGATCGAGCAGCTCGTTCATTCTCGACTCGGGAACGGCAACCGGAAGGATGTACTCCTTCTTTATATTGCCTATCGTGTACTTAACCTTGATCGAGTCGGCATTCTGTTCGATCTCGTAGAGACCGTTCTGAATGCTCAGCGAATAATTGTTAAAAACCGTCCAGACGCCGTTAACATTGCCGTAGGTCAGCATCAGAGTCGACTTCAGAAGATTCTTGTCCGCCGGAAGCGCGATCGGATCGTCATCGGCATCGACCGGATTCGAATACCAGACCTTTCCGCAGCTCTTGTCCTCTACGGAAAAATAAGTGGTACCGGTATCCATCGTAAATTTCAGTTTATCGTTTTCAAGAACTATCTCGGACGCCTCATCGTCAAAGCCTCTGACTTCGATCTCCGGCTCAGGCACGGGTTCGGGCTGCAGCTTTACGATCAGAAATACAGCCAGAGCGATGATCGCGCAGGGGATAACAACCTTGACCAGAGATATCAGAAAATCTTTTAACCCTTCCATAGTTCTCCCCTTTCGTTAGTATAGTCTGAATATGATCTCTTTATACAGCGAGTAAAAATACGCGATACCGTCACTGATCAGCGAGAAGAACAGCAGAAGGATGAAAATGACTACTGCCATTCCGACGATCGAGAACAGGATGCACAGAAGATTCTTGCCCATCTTGTACTCATGGATCTGACTCATCCCGACTACCATCAGCATCACGCACCATACAAGCGAGAGGTAGTAAAAGAACACGTAGAACGTACTCTCGTCGGCTGCGAGCAGATTGCTCAGTATCGTGTTGGGTATCATTACCAGCGGATAAGGCGCGATCGCGTAGCACGAAGCTATGTAAACGTTCTTAAGATTGCCTTTTCCGTCAAAAAGCGTTGTAAGCGCCCAGTTCGAGAGCACCCAGATAAGGAACGGCATCAGTATGCCCATGACCTGCATGAAAATGTTGATGCGCTCCCAGTTGACCCTGATGAACTGGAAATTGGTGTACTGGAGTCTCCAGACCCTGGTAAGCAGCGCAAGGATCAGTATCACCGTTCCCGCTGCGGCCGAGCCTCTCTTTTCATGTGTCAGATCCCAGAAACCGTCGACAGGATGCACTACCGCGTACAGAGCGTAGCGAAGCGACTTCCAGAAGCCCGAGGCGCGTGAACTGCCCGTACTAGCGCCTGATAGTTCTGCGCTCTTCTTCATACTTCGCCACCTCCCATCTGAGTCTCTTTGATCTGCCTATCGCCAGCGGAACGACCATCAGTATCACCGCCGCGGCGAATATGATCGCGATGTGGTCCTCAACCCATTCCTTGCGGTAGAGCTTAAAGGCCTTTGCGTAATTGTCAACGTCGTTCTTGACCTTGAAATAGTACATGGCCTCTTTGTATTTGTCCTGACGCAGGAGCGCGCGCCCGATGCCGATATATGCCAGATCGTAGTTGCCGTTTAACGACAGCACGTCACGCCAGATATCCGCTGAGCCGTCATAATCTCCTGCCTGGTAGGACTCGATCGCGCCGAATATGCCTCCGCCGAAATCGGTCGGCGTAAATACCGTTATCTGTCCCGCTTTTTTGTCGAGCACGAGCAGATCGTTGCCCATATGCTCGAGCGATACGGGTTCTCTGAAATAACCGTCTCGGTTTCCGTTGCCGCCGAAGGCGTACAGCAGATGTCCCTGGTTGTCATATCCGAATATCCTGCATCGCGTCCGGTCGAGTGCAAAATAAGTGTCATTATCGAGTACCGTGACGTCGATCATCTTTGACGATCCCGAATAACCCGCGTCATCGGACCAGTCGATGTCTCCGATCGGAGGGAAATTGCCGTTCTTGATCAGGATATCGTTGCCCAGCGCGTTAAGCTTTCTGATGGGCATCGCCTGATCGTTCATCAGATCGGCTTCATCCACGTGCGTCGTTACGACATACATGAAGCCGTCCTTGTCGAGCGCGATATTGTCGTACTCGGTAGGAACGAAGTTCTGTGTCTGAGCGCGCTGTTCCTTTGTCATCAGATAGGTCTTCCAGATGTACTGATACCAGCTGTAGGTAACCGGAGTCGCGCCGATGAAGCCTGTAAATGTACCGTCCGACTCATACTTGATCAGACCTTTGTTCACATGCTGCGCAACCAGATAAACACGTCCCGCGTCATCGACAATGAGTCTGGTCGGAAGGAACGAAACGCTCGAATCAAAGAGGATGTCGTCGGGCTGCGTAAAGCTGAGCACATATTTGAGATCGCTCGTGAGCTTTACCACTCTTCCGTTTCCGTTGTCACAGATATAGAACTCACCGTCCTCGGATACGAACACATCCTGAGGATTATTGAAGGTCAGTATCTCCGTATCGCCTTCAAAACCGTCGATCACGCGCTGTACGGTGTAAATGCCGTTTTCAGCCGCGACCTCGATGATCCTGTTGTTCGACGAATCGCAGATATATATCATGTTGCCGCGCACAAATACCGAAGAAGCGCCTTCGAACTTTTTGTCGAGTCCGAGCTCCTTATAAGTCAGCGTAGCCCTTACCGTATAGGCATCCGGCGAATACTGCGTTTCTTCCCAGTAATCGTAGTTGTAGGTATAACCCGTGTCGGCGTACGCCGCGACGGGAGCCGCGAGCAATACGATCGCCGCGGCCAGGGCGATCATTTTGGAAAATAAGCTTTTCATCCCATGTCCCCCCTTAATCCTTGATACCCGAGGAAGCCATGGTCTCGAGGATCTGGCTCTCCGAGAGAATGAAAGTAAGGATCGGAACGATCATTACCACAACAGTTACCGCGGCAGCCTGTCCGGTACGCGCAACGCCGCCGTTCTGGATCTGCTGGAGCGCGTAAACAAGCGTCTTCTTCTCCTCGGAATAGATAAATGTCGAAGCCCTGGTATTCCAGAGGTTCTGTACCGAGAAGATGATGATGGTAAGCCATGCGGGCTTAACATTGGGCATAACTATGGTAGCGAAGGTCCTCCACTCGGAGGCTCCGTCAACCTTTGCCGCCTCGATAAGCGCTGTGGGGATGCCCTCCATGAACTGCTTCATGAGGAACAGTCCGATCGGCGCCGCGAAAGCGGGAACGATAAGAGCAAAGTAGGTGTCGATCCAGCCGAGCCTGTTCATTACCAGGTAGTTGGGGATCTGTGTGATGTAACCGGTGAACATGAGGGCCGTAACAACAATGCTGAAGAACAGTCTTCCGCCCGGGAAATCATACTTTGCGAGCACGAACGCAGCCATCGATGCGATGAGTACGTGGCCGACGGTACCGATAACCGTGATCATTACGGTATTGAACAGGTATCTCGAGAACGTAACGGTCGATTTGCTCATCGAAACGAACAGGTCCGCGAAGTTATCGAATGTAGGGTTCTGCGCAAATATCCTCGGAGGGAACAGGAACAGCTCGTCCAGAGGCTTTAATGCGCTGTTGATCGCAAATACGAGCGGGAACACCATGATCAGGGCCATGATCAGCAGGAACAGATAGATGGCCATATCGCCGCCGCGCGAACGATTTGCGACACGTCTGCGAAGGAGCTTGGGTTTTTTCTTGTAAATTGTATTTTCTTTTCCGATCATGTTCCGACCCTCCTTAACAGACTTTGAATGATCTTATTGCTGAGGATCATGACAATAAACAGTATCGTAGCGATCGCCGATGCGTAGCCCATCTCAAAACGTGAGAAACCGTAGTCGAAAAGGTGGGTTACGACGGTTCGTGCCGCGTAATCGGTCGAAGGATATCCGCACAGGGACATCGTCTGGTCGCAGACACCGAAGGAAGTGGTGATGGCCATAACCGCGCCGAACAGAAGCATGGGCTTCATGTTGGGAAGGGTGATGTACCAGAGCTCCTGCCAGCGGTTCTTTACGCCGTCGATCATACCCGCTTCGTACTGGGCGCGGTCGATACCCTGGAGACCCGCAACGAACGCGAGGAAGCCGCTGCCCAGCGACATCCACAGGATTACGAGGATGACAACCGGCATCATGTAGCGGGGATCGGTGAGCCACATCCTCGGCTCGGTGAGTATCCCCAGATCCATAAGTATACCGTTTACGTATCCGTAAGTATCGCCCTTGAAGAAGATCGAGAAAATGTAGTAAACATTACCCGCTATCGAGGGAGCGTAGAAGCACACGATCGCGATCGCGCGCAGCCAGCTCGGCAACTCGTTGATGAACCACGCGGACATGAAGCTGAGCATATATCCGATGGGTCCGGTGATCGCAGCGATGATGAAGGTATTTCTGATGGCGATCAGGAATACGTCATCCTGCAGGATCAGGTTGATATAGTTCTGAAGTCCGATGAACTTCGGACTTTCGAGAATGTTGTAGTAGGTAAATCCGTAAAAGATCGAAGTTACCAGCGGCACGATGTAGAACAGCGTGAACAGCACCGCATAAGGCAGAAGGAAGAGGTAGCAGTTCTTCATCATCTTTGCCTTTTTCCAGTTTGTCCTGGCGTTCTGCTTGCGCATCGAAACATAACTCTTAATAAAGCTCATATACTCTCCTCCTTCCTTACTCTCTTACGGACAGGCCGTATTCTTTTCGTTTCTTAGTGATCTCCTCGTTGATGGTCCTTACGTAGTCGAGCAGAACCTCACGGGGATCCTCTTTGTTGTTCATTACCTTACGGCAGGCATTGGTCAGGTGGCGTGAGGTGTAGTAGCCGCCGGCTACCTCTCTGAAGCCCTTTGTGAAGCTCCTCTGCTCCTCGAGTACCTTAACCTGCTCGGCCGACCATGAAAGCTGCTTGAAAGCCTCCAGATTGGCCGTCGCGTATCTTGCGGCCGAACCCATAACCGCCTCGAGCTCACGTCCGAAGCGTACCTGGGTATCTGCGGAAGCCCACCATTTCATGAACTCCCAGGCCTTCTTTTTCTTGACCTCGTCATCGTTCGCGAGCATCATGGAACATGTGCCCCAGCAATGAACGGATCTGTCTATGTAGGTGTTTCCGTTCTCATCCGTTCTTTCGGTACCGGGTATCAGTGTGAAGTCCCAGAGACCTCTGATCTCGGGCGCGGAAACGACCAGTGTATTGTATGTGTTGTAATCGGTGATGCCGAGCGGGATCTCTCCCGAACGGAAACGGCTGACGAAATCGTAGTCGCGGGGAAGTCCGTAATCGTTGAACATGCTCGTGTAGAGCTCAAATGCTCCGACTCCGGCCTCGCTGTCGATGATGATCCTCTGTCCGGGCTCATCGTAGAACGTGCCGCCCATCTGCTGTACCAGTGTGAAATACAGCGAAAGGTCGGGATTCTGCGCGTTGTTGATCCTTCGCTCAACCGTGGGGAGCGCAACCGACATGTTCGCGCCCTGGATGGTGGCGAGCATGTTTACCAGATCGTCCCATGTCTGGGGAACCTCGAGCCCGAGCTCCTCCATGATGTCCTTTCTGTAGAACATAACGTTGTAGTTCTGGGTCTCGGGAAGTCCGTATACGCCGCCCTCGAACTTATACGAGGTATAAGAGCTCTCGGGATAATCCGCAACAACATCATAGAAATCGGGGAACTGCGTGAGATCCTCGACCGCATGACGCAGCGCGTAGTTTACGGGCTGCTGCGCATCTACGGTAAGGACCACGTCCGGCCCGTTGCCTGACATTACTGCGTTCAGGAGCGCTCCCGCGTCGATCAGCTGCACATTGACCTTGATCTTGCTGTTCGGGGTAAATGTATCGTCGACCATCATTTTCATGACTTCGTTCTGGTCACGTCCGGAAAGCAGCCATACCTCGATAACCTCATCGTCGTCCTCGTCGTATACGTCGCCGATCGCGTTGTAGTCAACGAAGAATGTCGCGAAGAAGCTGCTGACTCTGTGCCATGCCCTCTTAAAGAATCCGGCGCTGTCCTTTACCTGCGCGGCTTCTGTGCCCTGCACCACGATATAATCGACGTCGAGCTTGATCTCACTCATCGAAAGGATCGAGGTGCCCAGACCTGCGATATTTTCCTTGAAGCTCGCGAGAGCCTTCGGGATCTCGTCGGGATCCTCAACGAAGCGCTCAAGCTGGATCGCCAGGGTAAGCGCGGTCGCTATCTTGTCGGATTTCTGTCCGGTGATCTCGACACAGTCGTCGATGACCTTGTAGAGACGCTTGCTCTCAAGCGCCATGGCCTCTATGACCTCGGGATAAACCTGGTCGAGATTGTAATCACGGTATTTATCGGGATTTGCGCCCGTCAGAACGAGGATCTTGCGGTACATCTGATTGAGACGGAAAACATTGTCACTCAGGGTGTTCAGGATGTCGCCGAGCTCGCCCAGATTGGCCTCGAGCCTGATCTTATGATCGCCCGCGGTCAGATAGAATTTGTAGGGATTGCCTTTCGCGTCGGCGAGTGTCAGCGTCTCCCACTCATTGCCGTATTTGAACTCAACGGTCTCGACCTCCTTGAACGGGATCTCACCGTCGATATAGAGGCTTCTGCCCGAAACGGCGCCGCGCTCATAGTACTGTCTGCCCTTGATCGTGATATTGTACCAGCCGTCGGCGGGAGCGTTGAAATCCCACTCGATCCACTGTCCGGGGACCTTCCAGGGATCGCCGCCGATGTAGTTGAGTATAGTCGCCGTAATGCTGTACGGATCGGTATTGGCCGCCGCCTTGTCATATTTTGCGTAGAGGGATGCGTCGGAACGTGCCGCCGCGTCCTCGCCGTTGATCTTGATAACAGCCTTTGCCGAATCTGCGGAAATATGCTCGCCGGCGTGCTCCGCCGCGTACTGCTCATACCCCGTACCCTCGGTGATAACGCAGAAATCGATATTTGAGAGAATGACGGGTTCGTTCACAGCCTTAAACGTGATAGTGTTCTCTCCCGCCTCAAGATAGAACTTATAGGGATGCGCGATATATCCCATATAGTCCTTAAGATACTGGCCCTGCCACTCAAAACGCTCGGTCTGCGAGGGTCTGATCTGATTGCCTCTGTTGTCGGTGCGTACCGCTCCGTTGTTGGTCCATATCCTCGAAAAGCTCAGATCGTCCGCGCCGTGGAAAGGGATCTCGCCGTTGATGTACACTGCGCGCTCAACCTCCACACCGCGCGAAGGAACGGTGTAGTACTTAACGAAGATATTGTACATGCCGGTCTCGGGAATGTTTACCTTCCACGAAACCTCCGAAGAATCGCCGGTATAGAGCACGTTGGTCAGCCCTCCGCACTCATCCATGACATACGCGTCCTCAGCCTCGGCAAAATCGGCCGCATTGATCGAGAATGCGGTCTGCGCTACGGGCGCGTTCTCATACTTCTCCAGATACTTTACGTAGGAATCGTCTCTGCCGAGGCCCTTAACGTCGGCCGTAAGATCGTATCCCGCGTATTTTTTGGAATAATTCTTTTCGGCAGTCAGGTTCTTTATCACAACGATAAGGACTATCACTGCGACGGCTGCCGCTAAAATAATCAGACCTTTTGCTTTTTTCACGGTACATCCTCCTCATCGGATAAGGCAAAGCCTCATCATTGATCCGCAAATCTGCCCGCAGGCATTGTATACAAAATCTGAACCTTTACATTGTCCAGGAAAATATCATCGGTGTTTCCGGAAGACTCCCAGTATATCTTAAAAGTACCGGGATCCATATCCGAATACATGGTCATATAGCCTTCGACATGCTGCCACTCTCCCGCCTTAAGCCCGGTCGCGACCACCCTTAAGTTCTCGCCGTCGGGGTAGTTCGTGCTGCCGTCCTTGTCGAACGAAGAGGTGCATGAGAGGATCTCGGTGTCCTTCTCCATCATGCAGTCGTAGCTCACACGGAGCATATATCCGTAATGCTCGAAATAACCGCCGGAGAGGATCACGCCGTTCCAGTCCTGGGCGCGTTGGCTGACCTTCAGACATCCGTTCCCGTCTTTTCCTCCGTCCGGGATATGCGAAAGCACGCTGCTGCCGAAGCTCGAGAGACCGTTGATATCGGTATTTGCCTCGAACGAGGTGTCGATCACCGTGACATCTTCGGTCGGAACTGCAGAAACAGGGAACTCGGTGATAACTTCATTGTCATATTTTATGATCTCAGGTGCTGCGACCGGTATCTCGGTGTCTCCGTAATATCCCGTGATGTCGATCGTCGTAACGCTCTTGGCCGGTATGGTGAGTGTATTGCCTTTGCCGAGCGGTCCGAGGTTTGCGTAAAGCCCGTCGGCCGACTCGCACTCATCGCCGAACACCGACTGATAAACGGTGCTGTCGGTGATCGTGTAATCTTTGCCCTTAACGCGGTAGCTGATCTCCTCGTCGCCGCGGTTTACGATGACGATCGCGAGCTTATTACCGACCTCGTTCGCGAATGCCGAAACACGCAGATCCTTATAGCCGCTGATCGCGTCGATCCTGACATATCCCGGTCTGATGAACTCGGAAAAATGTCTGAGTGCCCAGTAGTTCGCGCTGGTCCTCCACTCTCTGGCGTTGTTGACCTCGATCAGGTCGGCCGATTCAAAGTTATTTGGCGTGGAATCGGCCCAGACGCCGCTCCAGTAGATATACGCGTTCATCTCGCCCTGCGTAAGAGCCGCGTTGATCAGCTCCGCAGTCTGGATGCCGTGCCCGATGTAGAACTCGGTCTGCCACTTCGGCTTATCGCCGAGCAGTGTGGGCATCATCGAGAAATTGTCAAAGTAGGATGAAGGAGTGACCTGCATCGTATTCGAATCGCTCGTGCCGCCGACATACAGATGATATCCGTAACCGTACATGCTGTCGGGCTCCTCTTCGAGCGCCTCCTTCATATAGGACTTCAGTGTGGTGGGTACGCAGCTCATTGTCTCGGGACCGATCAGCAGCGGCGCGTCGTCGCCGAACTCAGCCTTAAATGCGCGGTAAACAGCGAGGAATGCCTTCGAGTAAGATGCCTGCTTGTCGGTTTCCTTTGCCGCGAACAGACAGCCTTCGTAATCGTCGGGAGCGAAATCAACCTCATTCTGGATGGAGACGTAATCGATCTGAATACCGAAGCTGCGGTAATACTTAACCGCCTCTGTCCACCATGCGGCATATTCATCGTAGCAATAATTGCCCAACTCGTCTTTTTTCAGTGTGCCGCTTCCGACATCTATGCTGTTGTCGGATTTGAGCTTGGCCGGAGGCGACCAGCAGCACAGGAGAACCTGAACCTTTTCCCCGTAGAGCGCTGCCCTCTCTCTGGCCTCCTTATAATAAGACGCCATCGTTACGGCATTTTCCGCCTTGTCCTCGATGTTGTATTCATATTCATTTTTGAAACGCAGGATATTGAGCTTAAGATCGTTGAAAAGAGCATCGAAGCCGCCCTCGGAGTTCTCCGCGCGGAGCAGCCTCTCGGCGTACCACGTAAATGCGGCTCCGAAACCGTCTATGGTCTGATATTTCTTGGCAAAGTCAAAATCAAGAGTCTTGCCCTCGAAGGTATCGGGCTCCTCTGTGGGCTCAGGCGCAGTCGTGGGCTCGGTCGTGGGCGCAGCCTGTGCGTCGGTCGGCGCGGCATTTGCTGCGGCCGTGGGGTCCGCGGTTTTATCCGCAGGGTCCTTATCCTTCCCGCCCCCGGAACAGGCCGTGAGCATCAAAGCAATGATCAGTAAGATCGCAATCAGTTTTTTCTTCATAAAACATCTCCGAAAAAATACAAATTTATGTAATAATCAGCCTTTTTTGCACAAAATATACCTTTTACATAAAAAATGTTAGCAGATAGAGATAGCGCTTTCTAATCACTTTACCAGTAATCGCTCACTAAATTTTGCGATTCTATTTTCGAATGGGATGTGTTTTATGATCACATTATACTACGTTACGCGCCGGTTCTCACCCCTTACGGGGATTTCCGTCCGGGCCGTTTATGCTATAATGATCCAAAACCGCTAAACGGAGGTGTTTTTGATGAGAAACCGCAAATTCACGCGAATCTTCGGCGTTCTGCTGCTGACATTAATACTCTCCTGCTCGGGCATATTCTGTCCCGATACAGGCATATTGCGGACACAGACCGAAGAGGTCCTGGCTGCCGCAGCCAAGATCAATAAGACCAAAAAGACAATATACGTCGGTTCTTCCTACAAGCTAAAGATAAAGAACGCGTCGAAAAAATACACATGGACCAGCTCCGATCCTTCGGTCGCGAAGGTTAAAACCAAAAAGGGCAAATCCACCAAGATCATCGGCGTCTCGGCAGGCAAGGCCGTGATCACCGCGACTCTCGGCGACAAGACCTTCAAGTGCAAGATCACGGTAAAGAATAAGTCCACGGCCGCCACACCCACGCCGAAGCCGACAGCGGTACCGACACCCACACCGATACCCGTATACGACCTGACCACGGATAACAAATCAGTCTATAACCTGCCGGTAGGCGGTCAGCTGAAGCTCAGACTCGTCGGCAAGGATGCCTCGAAGTATTATGTGGACGACTCCAAAAAGGCCTACCTTGATGTCACGAAGGACGGCCTGGTGACCGCGCTCAAGGTTTCATCCGATCCCGTCGCGGTCAAGGTCGAGGACAAGTTCTACAATCATTATTTCTGTAAGATAAATATCGTGGAAGGCGGTGCTGTACCCACTCCGAAGCCCACCGCGGCTCCGACACCCACTGCTAAGCCTACGGCCGCTCCGACACCCACGTCAAAGCCTACCGCCACTCCGGCGCCTACGGCTAAGCCCACAGCTGCGCCCACTCCGATCCCCGGGAAAACTTATCTCGATCCCGCGTCGGTTGAGCTCAAACCCGGCGACACATATCAGATCAAGCTCGTCGGTACCGATATCATGCACTGCATGCCGAACGGCTGGGATGACGATTATGCCGATGTAACGACCACGGGTAAGATCACCGCCAAAAAGGCCGGCATAAACCTGAGCATCTATGTTTACGGAACCGACATGAATATGTACGAGTTCCGCCTCACGATCGGCTCAGCTGATGTAACGGAGCTGACCGACGCCGAGATAGACCAGCTGCTCGCGAAAGATACCTACGGCATACTGTACAAACATAACCGCGTCACCGGTTACGAGCCGTCTCTCACCTACACCGTCACCGACGAAAAGAGCCTGATCCTTTCCTGCCGCGACGGTTTTGAAAAGGGCGCGGAAACACTTTACTTCCGATTCCCCGACGATCACACCCATGACAGCATGTATTGGTGCAATACGCTCGCTCAGGACCTGAAGGTTCGTCCGGAGCTTGACGGCTACTACTCTTATACCGATGTTTCACCGGCAACCGCCAACGGTGTCACCAGGATCTCTCTCTCCGATACTGTATTAAAGACCGGCTGGAAAGCCGTGATCGCCCTGAAATACAAGGATTACACACCTGATGACGAAACGAAAAAACTCCTGCGCGATGCCTACAGGCTCGCCGACAAAGCCGCCCGGCTCTATCCCGACAACGAGCGGGCGATGCTGCTCTACATCAACGATTATTTCTGCGATCTGATAACATACTCGGATCCGTTCCCGCCTGCGGGAGATGTTCCGCAGCGTGACGCGACCGGCGCATTTTATATGGGAGACGCGGTATGCGAGGGATACGCCTCCTCATTAAGGCTGGTACTCAACATACTCGGCTACGAAAACACCGCTCTCTGCAACAAAAGAGGCACGCATGTATGGAACTATGTAAAGGTCGGCGGTACCTGGTACCACATCGACGTTACCTGGAACGATATCAAAGACAGCTTCGGTTATTATTACAATACCTATTTCATGCTGACCGACTCGGAGATGCAGAAGAAAAACGCCTCTTCATCCGATACCGGCCTGCATGACTGGTACACGCCTTACGACTGACCCGGCAGATAAATAACATACCAACCAAAAGGTGCCTGTCACCATAAACTTTTGTTTATGGTGACAGGCACCTTTTATCTTATGCTTTTCAGCAAATATTATTTGTAGAGTTCTACGAGCTTCATAAGGTGATCGTAACGCTCCTTGGCAGCCTTCTCGGACTCACTGAACAGACGCTCTGCTCTCTCAGGGAACTTAACCTTAAGTGAGGTGTAACGTGTCTCATTGTTAAGGAATGCCTGATATGTTCCGTCGCCGTCCTTCGAGGTAAGGGTGAAGGGATTCTTGCCCTCAGCCTTAAGAGCGGGATTGAACGAGAACAGATTCCAGTAGCCTGCCGCTACAGCCTTCTTCATCTCATCCTGGCAGTGGTTCATGCCGCCCTTAACTCCGTGGAGCTCACAAGGAGCGTAGCCGATGATGAGCGAAGGTCCGTTGTAAGCCTCAGCCTCGGTAAGAACCTTAACAGCCTGTGCAGGGTTAGCGCCCAGAGCGATCTGTGCAACGTAAACGTAGCCGTAGCTCATAGCGATCTCAGCAAGAGACTTCTTGCCAACTTCCTTACCTGCTGCTGCGAACTGGCAAACCTCACCGATGTTGGAAGCCTTCGAAGCCTGTCCGCCGGTGTTCGAGTACATCTCGGTATCGAATACCATAACGTTAACGTTCTCGCCGGAAGCAAGTACATGATCGAGTCCGCCGAAGCCGATATCGTATGCCCATCCGTCGCCGCCGAAGATCCATACGGACTTCTTTGACAGATACTGCTTCTTCTCAAGAACCTCAGCTGCCAGAGCATTGCCCTTCTTAGCAGCCTTCTCGAGCTCTGCAACGAGAGCGGATGCAGCTGCGGGATTCTCCTTGGTGCTGTCCTTGGTAGCGATGAACTTTTCGATAGCGCTCTTTAAGCCTGCTGCGGTCTTCTTGTCGTCAGCGAGCTCGTTGAGCTTAGCGATAGCCTGGTCGCGGAGAACCTTCTGGCCGAGATACATACCGAGACCGTGCTCTGCGTTGTCCTCGAACAGTGAGTTAGCCCATGCGGGTCCGCGTCCGCTGTCCTTATTAACGGTGAAGGGTGATGTAGCTGCGGGACCGCCCCAGATCGAAGAACAACCTGTAGCGTTCGAGATGTACATCTGCTCACCGAAGAGCTGTGTGATAAGTCTTGCGTAAGAGGTCTCGGCACAGCCTGCGCATGAACCCGAGAACTCAAGGAGAGGCTGGTTGAACTGTGAACCCTTAACGGTGTTCTCAGCGGGAGCCTCGGCCTTACGTCCGACATTAGCAACAAGGTAATCGAATACGGGCTGCTGGTCTGCCTGAGTCTCCTGAGGAACCATCTTGATAGCCTGTACCTTGTCGGGACAAACGGTAACACACTCGCCGCAGCCCATGCAGTCAAGAGGCGATACGCTCATCGTGAACTTGTACTGGGAAGCCTTAGGCTTTGTGTCAGCAAGCTTGATCTGCTTAGGTGCCTTCTTAACCTCATCGGCTGAAAGCATGTAAGGACGGATCGTAGCATGTGAGCAAACGAATGCACAGTTGTTACACTGGATACACTTCTCGGGATCCCACTCGGGAACCATAACTGCGGTACCGCGCTTCTCGTAAGCTGCGGCGCCGAGCTCGAACTGACCGTCCGCTCTGTCTGCGAATGCAGATACGGGAAGGCTGTCGCCGTCCATAAGAGCGATGGGGTTCATGAGCTTCTCAACCATCTCAACTGTCTCGGGACGGCCGGTAAGCTTCTTAGGCTTGGGATCAGCCTTGGGATTAGCCCATGATGCAGGAACCTTAACCAGGTGAAGGGCGTCCTTACCCTGATCGATAGCCTTGCAGTTCATGTCTACGATGTCCTGACCCTTCTTGGAGAACTTCGCAACAACCTTCTCCTTCATGTACTTGATCGCCTCATCAGCGGGAAGTACGTTGGCCAGAGTGAAGAATGCGGACTGAAGAACGGTCGATGTACGCTTTCCGAGACCAATCTTGCCTGCGATATCTACAGCGTCAACGGTATAAACCTTGATCTTGTTCTCAACGATGTACTTCTTTGCCTCAGCATTGAGCTTCTCGCCGAGCTCCTTATCGTCCCACTGGCAGTTGATAAGGAAGATTCCGCCGGGCTTAACGTCCTGAACCATCTTGTAGCCCTTGATGATGTAGGACTGCTGATGACATGCAACGAGGTCAGCCTGGTTGATGTAGTAAGGGCTCTTGATGGGCTTATCACCGAAGCGCAGATGCGAAATGGTGATACCGCCGGTCTTCTTCGAGTCATACTGGAAGTAAGCCTGGATATATTTGTTGGTGTGGTCACCGATGATCTTTGTCGAATCCTTGTTGGCTCCTACAGTACCGTCACCGCCGATACCCCAGAACTTACACTCAACCGTGCCGGGTGCGGAGGTGATGGGTGCGGGCTTCTCCTCGGGAAGCGAAAGACCGGTAACATCGTCAACGATACCGATGGTGAAGCGCTTCTTGGGATTAGCCTTCTTGAGCTCTTTGTAGATAGCGAATACGGACGAAGGAGGAGTATCCTTTGAACCTAAGCCGTAGCGGCCGCCGGTAAGAACGATGTCGTTGAGACCGGCCTCACGGAGAGTGGTCGCAACATCGAGGTACAGAGGCTCACCGAGTGAACCGGGCTCCTTTGTACGGTCAAGAACGGCGATCTTCTTAACGGTCTTGGGAAGAACCTTAAGGAATGACTTGCTTACCCAAGGTCTGTAGAGGCGAACCTTGATAAGGCCGACCTTCTGCTTCTTTGCGGTAAGGTAATCGATAACTTCCTCGGCAACGTCGCAGATGGAACCCATAGCTACGATAACGCGGTCAGCGTCCTTAGCTCCGTAGTAGTTGAACAGGTCATACTTGGTGCCGAGCTTTTTGTTGATCATCTTCATGTACTTCTCAACAACTGCGGGAAGTGCATCATAAGCCGCGTTGCAGGCCTCACGATGCTGGAAGAATACGTCTCCGTTCTCGTGTGAACCGCGCATAGCGGGCTTCTCGGGATTAAGGGCATGCTCTCTGAATGCCTTAACTGCGTCCATGTTAACCATTTCAGCAAGATCCTTGTAATCCCACTTCTCGATCTTCTGGATCTCATGAGATGTACGGAATCCGTCGAAGAAGTTAAGGAAAGGAACCTTACCCTCGATAGCTGCGAGATGAGCTACGGGTGAAAGATCCATAACTTCCTGAGGGTTGGTCTCTGCGAGCATCGCGAAACCGGTCTGACGGCATGCATATACGTCGCTGTGATCACCGAAGATGTTCAGTGACTGTGTGGCAACTGTACGTGCGGAAACGTCAAATACGCAGGGAAGCTGCTCACCTGCGATCTTGTACATGTTGGGGATCATCAGAAGAAGTCCCTGTGAAGCTGTAAATGTAGTAGTGATAGCGCCTGCTGCAAGAGAACCGTGAACGGTACCTGCGGCTCCTGCTTCCGACTGCATCTCAACAACCTTAACCTGGTTGCCGAAGATGTTCTTCTGGCCTGCCGCCGACCACTGATCAACAGAGTCAGCCATGGGGCTCGAAGGTGTGATGGGGTAAATAGCCGCAACGTCGGTAAACGCATATGCCACATGAGCGGCAGCGGTATTTCCATCCATTGATTGTTTAGCTCTAGCCATATAGAACCTCCTTAAATTTTGAGTGACCTCGTGCCTGCAGACAAAGTCAGGCCAAAATTACCCAATTTGAGATTAGTTTAACATATAGATTTTTACTTGTAAAGTTTATCGAAGGCCCTTTCACGCGAAAAATGCGAAAAAATAAGCAAAAAATGATTTGCCCCGTACTGCGAAAACCTTTAAAATAACAGTATGGACAGATATGCGTCTTTGCTTTTGACGCAGAAAACAGGTACGGGAGGTCACCATGACACCGATCAACATTTTAAATATAAACGAGCCCGGTAATCCGTTCGCCGGGAGCAACGCCAGGGAATACGTTATGCCCCCGCTCAGCTGGGTACGTGTATATCACAACGTTCAGGACGAGAATTACGCCACGCACTGGCACACCTCGATCGAGGTGATCATGCCTTACGTTAATACCTACGCGGCCGATATCAACGGAGTAAAGACCACGATCAGGCCCGGCGACATCTTCATCATTCCGCCCGGAGAGCTGCACGCGCTCTACGCTCCCGAAGAGGGCGAGCGTCTGATCATGCTTTTCGATTACTCGCTGCTCTCCTCACTCCCCGGCATCAATTCGCTGATCGATTCGCTGCATCCGTTCAAGCTCATCTCGAAGACCGAATATCCCAAGATCAGCGAGA
Source organism: Lachnospiraceae bacterium (assembly GCA_016288005.1). Lineage (GTDB taxonomy): Bacteria > Bacillota > Clostridia > Lachnospirales > Lachnospiraceae > RUG11977. The sequence continues at coordinate 1,181 of JAEEXY010000019.1, read as the reverse complement.
CGCTGGTCCAGGTGCTCAAGGAGATCGAGTACGAGTTCTTCCACGACAACGTATACCGCGATGCCACGATCTACTACATGCTGGTCAAGTTCCTGACCACGGTCGGCCGCGCGAACATCGAGACGATGACTCCGTTCCCGAATCTGCCGGCATCGAAGCAGCATGAATACGTCAACCGTTTCATGGGCGTATGCAATTACATCGACGATCACTACACTGAGGACCTGCGCATCGAAAAGCTCTGCGAGATCACAGGCATGACAAAGAGCTATTTCTCAAAGCTCTTCGAAGCCTTCACCGGCATGAGCTTCAACGACTACCTCAACCAGAAGCGCATCTCTTTTGCCGAGAAGCTGCTGATCTATCCCGATCTGTCGACCACCGATATCTCGATGAAGGTCGGATACAACTCGCTCTCGACATTTAACCGCGCTTTCCGCATGATCAAGAAATGCTCTCCTACCGAGTACCGCAGCTACGCGACCTCGATCGCGAAGCCCGCGAAGGTGATGGAGTAAGATCAAAAGAACCGTCCCCATGTCTTATATCAAAAACCCCCGTCCGGTTTCCCGGACGGGGGTTTAGTTCATCTGTTATCTTTTACGAAAGTCTATCAATTACCGATGTTAACTGCGGTGCCGTATGTAGCTTCCCAGGCAGCCTTTCTCTCATCGATGATATCCTGTCCGCCGCCATCAACGAGATATTCCTTCATGCCTGCATCCCAAACTGCGTCGAAGTCAGCAACAGGAGCAACAACAGCCTTGTCGTAGGTCTGGTCTCTCTTACCGGAAAGATCGGTACCCTCGGTCTCAGCCTTGATATCGCCTACAGAAGGTGTAGCGGGAACCTTAGCGTCGAGCTTAGCAGCTTCGATAGCCTGCTTAACGTCAGCGGGATCAACATCCGAGTACGAGTAAGCAAGTGAAATGTTGGTAAGATCCTCGGTAGCCAGTCTTAAGCCGTTGCAGTTGATGGTCATATCGATGTTCTTACCGGAGTTCTGATACCAGTCATGATGTGCGTCATCGGGAGCCTGGATAACCATAGCGCCTGTAGCTGCATCAACGGTGTGGATAACGCCCTCTTCACCGATCTGAAGGAACTCAACGGTTGAAGCCTGGGACATGAACTCAAGGTAGCAAAGCGAAGCGATAACTTCGTCATTGGTAGCGGGGAAG
>JAEEXY010000090.1 GCA_016288005.1 Lachnospiraceae bacterium | reverse complement strand
AGGCGGCAATGAGCGAGAAGGAGCTGAAGAAGCTCGTGGAGCAGACCAAGGCTTACAATGAGTGGAACAGCGCGGAAGGCACCAACGACGAGACGCTTGCAAAGCTTGTTACCGTTGATCCCGGCAGGCTTGACATTACCGCTCCCGTATATGATACGAAGCGCACCGAAAAGAACGGCGTTACCATCGTTACCGCGAACATTGACAGCGACGTATCATTCTACAGATACTCATTCGATATCTCGAACCTTAACAAGAAGCAGGTTAGATATCTGAACGAGTACATCGGATGCCTCGGTCTGTCGACCACGACACGTACACAGGAACAGGTTTCCAACGATGGAAGAAAGTATGTCAACAACTTCAGTGCCCGCATCGCGTCACAGGAAGTAAACGGCAAGGAAGTTCCTTCGCTCGTCGTTTCGTTCTACGCGTTCAACGACAATCTTGAGAATGCGCTCGATCACGTATTCGACATGCTCTACAATACGGATATCACAGATCCCTACAATGCGGCTTACATCGGCCAGATGGCCACGTATTCCTTAGGCACTTATTCGGATCCCGGCACCGTGAACGGCATCCTTCAGTATGCGGCAGGCGCGTCTACAAGCTATTCGATGGCGCTTTCGTGGTATCTGAACGGAATCACGGAGTATAACTTCCTCAAGGAAGCGATCTCGAGCGACGAAGGCTTTGAGCAGTATCTCGTTGGAATGAGCAATTCCATGAAGAACGTTGTAAAGCGTCAAAACTGCGTGATCAGAGTAGTCGGAAGCGAAGAGAGCAGAAAGGCGTCCGTTGATTCCATGCTTGCGCGCCTTCCCAAGAAGAACAAGACCTACAAGGCCGGAACGGTTGCAAAGATCGGTGAGAAGTCAAAGAACATCAAGACCATGGCTCTTGAAATGAACACACAGGCAGGATTCCTGATGTCGTTATATTCGGGAGACAACAGCGATGTTAAGGAACTCGCTGCCGAGATGGTTGCGCTTTCCTTCATGAGCAACGCCGTTTATATCCCTCAGTTCAGATATGTTCTGGGTGCGTACGGCGCATACTGCGGCGCTACATCCGACGGTATGGTATACGCGCAGCTCTACAGATCGCCCGAGGTTATAGGACCTTACGCGGATATCCTTACGACTCCCGATATGCTCGAAGCTTACGCTCCGATGATCGAGGATTATATGGACGGCTTCAAGCTTCAGCTTATATCGCAGCTCATCACTCCTACCGGTAAGTGGAACATGGCCAGCACCGAGCTTTATTATCTCGCTGCGGGCGACGGAAACAGCCCCGAGTATGACATTGCGGCAGCTATCCGGGCTCTGACAGTTGACGATATCATCGCAGCGGTTCCCGCAGTCAGGGAAGCTTACGAGAACATGGGCACAGCGGTGATCGCTGCTTCCGAGGAGATCAGCGCGGCAGGCGATATGTTCGACAAGGTTTATATCCTTAAGTAATACCGAATATCGTACAAAACAGGGGACGGGGCTTCCGTCCCTTGTTTTTTGCGGCCCGGACGATAGAAACCGGCGGGTGCCGCTGACCTTTGCTTACGGTCCGATTTGTGATAGAATAAAAAAAGATATAGAAATATCGGAGGTGCGGCATGTTTTTTAAGAAGGACAAAAAAGAAGACGTAAATATGGCGGAGATGCCCCGGTACTGGGTCAGGGTATGCCCCGATTACAATTTTGCCGAGGCGAGGCTGGATGAGTTCGGTGCTTTCTGGGATCATCTGAAGGACGCGATCGCAGTGCACGGTGAGACCGAGATGATACTGCACCGGTTTACTTTCGCGCTTTTTTCGATCAGGGCCGGTTCTAAGGTACAGTGCCGCAAAAATGTTATCGACGCTTGGAAAGCGCTTTACCCCGAAGCGGAAGAGCCTGAGCTCATTATCGTAAGACGGCCGGCCGATGAGATCCTCGACGAGACGATCGGCATCATCATGAAGTATTACGGCGTTACGGAGTATCAGAAGCTGGTGGCCGAGACCGCCGAGACATTTCCGGTACTTGACGCGAGAGGCTGCAGGCAGTATTTCATCAGGCAGAATTATCTGTTCGCGATCGACAGAGGCTGCGGTTTCAGCACGCTGATCGGGTCTTTCTCGCATTTTCTCAGGACTTTATGGGTATACCCCGAGGAACGCGACGAGAACCAGAAGCAGTACGTTACCGAGAACGACCTGAAGGAGTCGGAAGATGACGGGAGCGGTGAAAACAGCGGGGAGAGCGGAGAATCTTCCGAGTCCGGCAGCGACGGTGCCGATGGAGGCGAAGAACAGACCATGTACCGCTCGTACCATGCGGAGATCATCATCGGCAAGGAGTCAAATGTCGGCGGCTGCACGAGCGTCGACGATTTCATCGACCAGCTCGGGGATAACAGCTACGGCAGGCGTTACGGCGCTCTCGGCATAGATATATCCTATTTCCTCGAGGATAAGAGGAAAGACCAGCTCAGGGAATTCCTGAAGCGCATGGAGCCTTTCAGGGATGACTTTGTTTTTGTGTTCAGGGTGCCTTTCCTTGAGAAAAAGGCGCTGGATGAGATAGCCGGGATCATAGAGGATTCGATGCTACTGCGCGTTGTAAAGATACCGCCGCTCAATGAATGTGTGGTACTCGAGACTGTCTGGAATATGCTTAACGACAGCGAGTATCTGCCCATCGCGAACCTTGTTCCGGTGATACTTGACAAGATTCACGACGAAAAGAGAGACGGACGCTTTTACGGCTTTAAGACCGCGGAAAAGATAGCGATCGAGATGCTCTTTAAAAAGGCGGGCAAAGAAGCCGAAGCGATCGACGGCGGCGATCAGACAGACGCGGAGTGTATCGATGCCGGGGATGTTAAGGAAGTAGTGGCTTTCGGCAGATCGTACTCTAAGGGCTATGCCGCTCTCGAAGAGATGATCGGCATGGAAAAGATCATTGAGAGAGTAAAAGAGATAGTTGCGCAGGTAAAGGTCTCGGTCGGCAATGAAAAGCTCGACAGACCCTGCATACACATGAGATTTACGGGTGCTCCGGGTACCGGCAAGACTACGGTCGCGAGGATCCTCGGAGAGATATTCCGCGAAGAGGGTATACTCAGAAAGGGCGGCTTCTTCGAGTATTCGGGCCGCGATCTCGTTGCGGAATATGTAGGTCAGACAGCGGTAAAGACCGCGTCGATCTGCCGTGACGCATACGGTTCGGTGCTCTTTATCGATGAGGCTTACGCGCTCTACAGCGACGGCGGGCCCGGAAACAACGACTACGGCAGGGAGGCCATCACGACACTGGTAGCCGAGATGGAGAACCACCGCGACGACATGCTCGTTGTCATGGCGGGCTATACCGACGATATGGACAATCTGATGAAGATGAACGAGGGCCTGAGGAGCCGTATGCCGATCATGCTTCATTTTGAGAATTATACGAGAGAGCAGCTGTTCGAGATATTCATGCTGATGGTTAAAAAGCATTTCGCTTATACCGAAGACCTCGAAGCGGAGGCAAAGTTATATTTCATGGCGCTTACCGACGAGTACATGGAGGCACGCGAATTCTCGAACGCCCGCTTTGTCAGAAACCTGTACGAACGCACCTGGTCAAAGGCCGCGCTCCGCGCTTCCTTGGAGGGCAGGAGTGATTTCATACTGAAAAAAGAGGATTTCACAGCCGCATCGCTTGACAAAGAATTCAGCGAGAAGATCGGTGACCGCAAGAAGATAGGCTTCTGAGATTATAGATATATACTGACGGAGGAAACTGATGGATCCGCATTTACAGCTGGCAATTTCACATATATCACTGACTCTGGCCTCACTGGTACTGGACGTGATACTCTGCATCATCATACAGGCCGACGGAACGAGAAAAGAGCAGCGCAACAAGAAATATCTGGCTTTTTGCTATGTCATGCTCATCGGCATGGTGCTGACCTGCCTGGATGAGGCATTAAGAAGGGACGGACTGGTCGACATGCCGCAGCGTGTCGGTATGGCCTTGCATCTGTCGACGTTCCTTGCGAATACACTGCTTTGTTATTACTTTTCACGCTACACCGAGACATTTTTCAAAGAGCGCTCGAAGTTCTGGCGCAGGCTCTCCGATGTAAACGCCGTGCTGATGATATGCTCAATAGTCCTGAATGTCGGCTGCTATATACGCAAATTCATCACACTGGACGGCACGCCCGAGAGTTTCAATATCGTGCCCTGGTTCAGGTTCATTATCGCGTTCGCGTTTGAGCTGTATTTTATTCTCTATTCGGCAGTGCTTTTCGTAGTGCACCGCAGGGAGCCGGACAAGAGAGCCGTGATCACCGCGGTAGGCGCGTTTATGCTCACGATCTCCTGCATCGTGCTCGAGCTGTTCAACAAAACGGGCATTTTGATCAATTATTTCGGAGCCGCCATAGGACTGTATGTTTTCTACATAGGAGTGGAGACACCCGATTACAAGCTGCTGCTCACCGCGCTTTCCGAGCTCGAAAAGGAAAAGAAGCGCGCCGATGAGGCGAATGATTCCAAGTCAGCGTTCCTCGCCGACATGTCACATGAGATCAGGACTCCGATCAACGCCGTTATCGGCATGAACGAGATGATCCTGAGGGAATGCACCGACAGGAACATAATCGGATACGCAAAGAACATCGACAGTTCGGGCAAGACCCTGCTCTCTATCATTAACGACGTACTCGATATCTCGAAGATCGAAGCAGGCAGGATGGAGCTCGAGCCAGGAGAATACAGCTTCGGTACGCTGATCCACGATACGGTCAACATGATCCTGCCAAAGGCCGAGGGCAAAGGACTCATTTTTGAATGGAGCGCCGACGAGAGCATGCCCGACAGGCTCTACGGCGATGAGAAAAGGATCAGGCAGATCCTCGTCAATCTCCTCAACAATGCGGTCAAATATACCGAGAAGGGCTATGTAAAGCTCGAAATATCATATGAGCTCGCAGGACGTGACATAGAGCTGTCCATCGATGTTTCCGATACAGGTATAGGCATAAAAGAAGAGGACATGGGCAGGCTGTTCAATAAATTCGACCGCCTGGACAAGGAGCGCAACAAATCTATCGAGGGCACCGGACTGGGTCTGCCGATAGTTATCAGTCTCTTAAAGCTCATGAACGGAACGATCGACGTGGACAGCATATACGGCGAGGGGACGACATTCCGCATAACGATCCCGCAGAAGGCGGTCGGTGAGGAGACCGTTGCCGAGTTCCGCAAAAGGACCGAAGAGAACAGGAGCCGCGGGAGCGGATACCGCGCGCTGTTTAACGCGCCCGACGCACGCCTGCTTGTTGTGGACGATACCGCCGTCAACCTCGTGGTCGTAAAGGGACTGCTTAAGACCACGGGCATCGGGATAGATACCGCCTCGAGCGGCAAAGAGGCTCTCAAAAAGTGCGAAGAGACCGCGTACGATCTGATACTTATGGATATCCGCATGCCTCTGATGAGCGGAACCGAGTGCATGCATCTGATAAAGCAGCAGGAGAATGGGCTGAATCAAAAGACCCCCGTTATATGCCTGACCGCGGACGCTATAGCGGGTGCCAGAGAGCACTATCTCGAGGAGGGCTTTGACAGCTATATCACAAAGCCATTTAAGAGCAGTGATTTCGAGGCGGCACTCGCTCAGTTCCTGCCTGCCTCTAAGGTTAAATACACTTCGATCGGAGAATGACGATGAAAGGTTTTCTGCCTGTTTGTCCCGCGGATATGATCGCGCGGGGCTGGGATGAAGTAGATTTTGTATATGTGATCGGTGACGCCTATGTGGACCATTCGTCATTCGGCCCCGCTATCATCAGCAGGGTGCTTGAGGCGCACGGATACAAGGTCGCGATCATCTCGCAGCCCGACTGGACCGACGCGGAGAGTGTCGCGGTCTTCGGGCGTCCGAAGCTCGGGTTCCTCGTGAGCGCCGGCAATATGGACTCGATGGTCAATCACTATACGGTCAATAAAAAGCACCGTTCGCAGGATGCCTACACTCCGGGCGGAAAGACGGGCAGACGCCCCGACTACGCGACCGTAGTATACTGCAATATGATCAAAAAGCGCTTCAAGGGAGTGCCCGTGGTCATAGGCGGCATAGAGGCGAGCTTAAGGCGCCTCGGACATTATGATTACTGGTCGGATAAGATGAAGCGCTCGGTGCTGCTCGATTCCGGCGCCGATCTGCTGATCTACGGCATGGGTGAGCTGGCGATAGTTGAGATCGCCGATGCGCTCGCGTCGGGCATAGATATCTCGGACCTTACTTTTGTCAGGGGAACCGTCTATAAGACAAGGGATATATCGTCGGTAAACGACGGCATCACACTGCCCGATTACGATACGATCTCATCCGACCGCGCAGAGTACGCGAGAAGCTTTTATATCCAGTATATTAATACCGATTTTGTGACCGCAAAGCCTCTTATCGAGCAGTACGGCCTTAACCGCTATGTGGTGCAGAACCCGCCCCAGAGGCCCCTGACCACAGAGGAGTTTGACGATGTATACGAGCTGCCGTATATGAATTCGTATCATCCTTCGTATGACGCGGAGGGCGGAGTTCCCGCGATAAGTGAGATCAAGTTTTCGCTCACGAGCAACAGGGGATGCTTCGGCGGCTGCAGCTTCTGCGCGCTGACCTTCCATCAGGGCAGGATAGTGCAGGTAAGGAGCCATGAGTCGCTGGTCAGAGAGGCCGAGGCGATGACCGAAGCGCCCGATTTCAAGGGCTATATACATGATGTGGGCGGCCCTACGGCCAATTTCAGGGGTCCCGCATGTTCAAAGCAGTTGACAAAAGGCGTCTGTCCCAACAAGCAGTGCCTGTTCCCCGAGGTCTGCAAAAACGTGCATGCCGATCATAAGGACTATCTCGAACTGCTGCGAAAACTGCGCAAGATACCGAAGGTCAAAAAGGTATTTGTCCGCTCGGGACTGCGGTTTGACTATATACTCGCCGATCCGAACGGAGAGGCATTTCTGCACGAGCTGTGCAAATACCATGTGAGCGGCCAGCTGCGTGTGGCTCCCGAGCATGTTTCGACGAATGTGCTGTCCCTGATGGGGAAGCCTAAGACTGAGGTATACGGATCGTTCTTAAAAATGTATGAGCGCGTAAATAAGTCGCTCGGGATGGAGCAGTTTGCCGTGCCGTATCTGATGAGCTCGCATCCGGGTTCCACGCTCGAGGACGCGATAGCCCTCGCTGAAGCCGTGCGTGATCTCGGATACATGCCCGAGCAGGTGCAGGATTTTTATCCGACGCCTTCGACCATATCGACGGTCATGTATTACACGGGCCTCGACCCCCGCACGATGGAAAAGGTCTATATACCCAAAACACCGCATGAAAAGGCGATGCAGAGAGCCCTCATACAGTACAGAAAACCCGAGAATTACGAGCTGGTTAAAGAGGCGCTGATCAAATGTCACAGGGAGGACCTGATCGGATTCGATCACAGCAAATGCCTGATACCGCCGAGGAAAATGGCGGAGAGACCGGCGTATCAGGGCAAGCCGGGATATGACAAAGCACATGACGGTAAGTGGAAGCTTTCGGGAAGCAGGCCGGGCACCGGCCGGAAGCCTGCCGCGCCGGCCCGCAAAAAGAAGTAAGATAGGGAAAGGAATGCAATATGTCACGGAAAAATACCGTAGTCTCCTGCGATGACTGCATGTATTATGAATACGATGAGGAGTATGAGGAATATTACTGCTCACAGGCCAATATGGACGAGGACGATCTAGCCAAGATGGCGGAGGATCCGCACTACAGATGTCCTTTTTACAGGCGCGGAAACGAGTATACCATCGTAAGGCACCAAATATAGGAGAGAGACTATGGGAAAAATCGAAAAGATCAGGCTTACGCCCGCAAAATGCGCGGTCGATCTGGGGGACGGCAGCGAGAGAGGCTTTTATGTGGACCAGGATTATATCCTGAATAAGCTTGGCAGGCCGCACAGGGCTATCAATCTGATGTACTGCTATTACCCGCTGGACAAAGAATGGCCGGCGCGCGCGCAGGACGCATTTTCAGGCGAGGATGTGGGATTTGCCTGGGACTATCCTTATGACAATTATTTCCCTTACAGGGGAGGCCTCGAGGGCGACCGTAACGGTGAGCCTTTTACATGTATGAAGGATATCCGCAGGCACGGACAGGACGTTATCCTGACACTCACCTGCGATACGCATGTGAGCGATGAGCAGATCGCCGCGATAGCGGAGGATTTAAAGCCCTACGGCAGGATGATGCTGAGACTTAACCATGAGTGCACGGGAGACTGGTTCTCATATACCAAACGCTCGTCGTACCGTGAGATCGCAGATTTTTTCGTAAGATTCAAACGTATACTGAACGAACATGCGCCTCAGGTTAAGATCATACTCTGCGCGGGACAGGTCTCGGACCTTGAAAAGCCTGAGCTGGAGATGGAGGATATCTTCTTTGAGGCCGGAAAAGAGACCGATATCTGGTCGATAGACAACTATATCGCGCTCAACTGGGGCTGGCCATATGAGGTGGCGGAAAAAAACAATAATTCTCATAAGCTTACCGACTGCCGCATCATATTTGAGCAGATGCGGGCGACATATAAGAGATACGTCGAGCTTTACGGAGTCAGAAAGCCTCTCGTGATGTCGGAACTCAATGCCGACGGCGATGTGGCGGGACCCTACAAGCAGGCGGCGATGATGAAGGAGTTCTATGAGCTGGTAAAGAACGACCCCGACAGGAGCTGCGCGGGTATCACGCTGTATCAGTTCAGGGATGACGGCAGGCTGGGACTCGAGTTTACCGACCCGGGCAATCCCTCAAACGGCATAGAGTGGCCGCTGCTGGCTGTTTACCGCGATATCATAGACGATGATTTCTTTAAGCCCGGGATCGTATCCGAAGGGTGCATCGGTGAGGTAAGCGCGGATGAAAACGGCGATGTGCACGGAGCCGCAGGCTTTGAGCAGACGCTTCGCTGGGGCGGAGCCGAGGATGCCGAAGGAGTGGAGATAGAGCTCGCTTTTGAGGGCAATCCCGTATTTGCGGAGGCGAATTTTAAGGATGATCTTAAAAATGCCAATCTTATGCTGGAGCTCAACGGACGCTGGTTCTATAAGGCGCCAGGTGCGACCTTTGTCGATTTCATGCCGGCGTTTTACGGCAAGGACATTCCTGCGGGCAGCACGCTCAAGCTCCGTATATTTGCGCCTCCCGCGAACGGAGTGAATGACCCTTCGCAGGGTGAAAACTGGTTGGAAAACTATTATTATACACTTAAGTCTCTGCCCGATATAAGGCTGAGATTCGAGCCGGTCATCTGACCGGCTTTTTTATTGCCGTCAACAGGGAGAGCGATAGCTTGATCTGCACACAGTTTAGCTATATTTTCGCTTGTAAAGAAAGCATGTTACAGGTAGAATTATAAAAAAGGTATTTTAAGTTTGTCCTGCTGAGGCGGATGCCCTTGGATTCGATCGGAAAAGGACTGTAAGACGTATAAGGAGAGAGAAATGGGTAAAAAATCTATCAAAGAAAACAAGAACATATACCAGAAGAGCCGTGAAGCACTCGAGCTCACCAGAGAGAAGGCGGCAGACCTGCTCGAGTTCATTTCGGACGACCGCATAGAAAAGATCGAGAGCGAGAAGTCGTATCCTCATCCCGATGAGATCGTTGCCATGGCAAAGGCCTATAAAAATCCGGGACTCTGCAATTATTACTGTGCCAACGAATGTCCCATCGGTAAGGAGACCCGGGTACCCGAGCTGCAGCTCAAAGATCTGTCGCAGATCGTGCTGGAGATCCTTAACTCACTCGACCGCGTTGACAAGGAAAAGAGCAAGTTCATCAATATCGCGGTCGACGGGGCGATAACCAACGATGAGCTGCATGATTTCGCAAAGATCAAGCATGAGCTCGACCAGATCACCGTTGCGGTAAATTCGCTGAAGCTCTGGTTCAATCAAACCATCGCCGACGGCAAGATCGATCTGTCCGCCCTGGAGCAGGAAGAGAAGAGTTTGAAATAGGTTCCCTGATTCGTGAATCTGAAATAATAACTCACTTAGGGGATTGAAAATCTTTTCGAAAACAGATAAAATACTTAACAGTGGGTGAAAACCCAACAAAGCTACACGATTTTGAAAGGAGAATGTAACTATGGGACTTATAGCTGCAGCATTGAGCTCAGTCAGCTCAACACTTGCGGATCAGTGGAAAGAATTTTTCACATGCGACGCTATCGATAAGGATGTGCTCGTTGTCAGGGGTACAAAGATGACAAAGGGCGGAAATAAGGGTAACGATAATGTTATCTCGAACGGCAGCGGCATCGTTGTTGCCGACGGACAGTGCATGATCATCGTTGACCAGGGTAAGGTTGTTGAGATCTGCGCAGAGCCCGGCCAGTTCACTTATGATTCTTCTTCGTCGCCCAGCATTTTCGCAGGCAACCTCGGGGAGAGCATCCTCGCTACATTCAAGGAGCTCGGAGCGCGTATCGCTTACGGCGGAGATGTAGCTAAGGATCAGAGAGTTTACTACTTCAATACAAAGGAGATCATCGACAATAAGATCGGTACTCCCGCACCCGTTCCTTTCCGTGTTGTTGACGCCAACGCGAACATGGACATGGATATCGGAATGCGCATGAACGCGATCTACACCTATAAGATCACCAACCCCATCCTGTTCTACACGAACGTATGCGGCAACGTGGCTAACACTTACGATCGTTCCGAGATCGACTCCACTCTTAAGGCAGAGCTCCTTGCGGCTCTTCAGCCCGCTTTCGCGAAGATCTCTGAGATGGGTATCCGCTACAGCGCTATCGCAGGCCACACACTTGAACTCGAGCAGGCCCTTAAGGATTGCCTCGCTGAGAAGTGGGCAAACACCAGAGGACTCCAGCTGGCTTCCTTCAGCATCAACTCGATCACCGCTGATCCCGAGGATGAGAAGAGGATCAAGCAGCTTCAGTTCAACGCTTCGTTCAAGGATCCCGGCATGGCAGGCGCTCACCTCGTTGGACAGACAGGTCAGGCTATGGTTGACGCCGCTAACAATGCAGCAGGCGCAGCAGTAGGTCTGATGGGCGTTAACATGGTCAACAATATGGGCACCGTTCAGGCGGCTCAGGGCTTCTTCAATCAGGCTGCCCAGCAGCAGGCACAGGCTCCCGCAGCGGACGCGTGGGTATGCCCTAAGTGCGGCGCTACAAATACAGGCAACTTCTGCGGACAGTGCGCTACACCCAAGCCCGCTCCCGCAGGCGCATGGGTATGCCCTAAGTGCGGAGCTACCAACACCGGTAACTTCTGCGGCAACTGCGCTACACCCAAGCCCTGATAATTAACAGGTACATATATTTCGGGCAGGAGCGATCCTGCCCGTATCTTTTTAAGAGAAAGAGAGGATCTACGGATGGCATTATTAGAATATAAATGCCCTGCATGTGCCGGCAAGCTCGAATTCAACGCCAATGCCGGCAAGGTTAAGTGCCCTTTCTGCGACAGCGAGTTCGACATGGCCATGTTCGAGCAGCTCGACGCGGCGCTTGACAGCCAGGTAGAGGAGAATCTTTCCTGGCAGACTGCTTCCACCGATACATGGTCCGATTCGGACAACGCAGGTATGGCCGTTTACAGCTGCCAGTCCTGCGGTGCGCAGATCGTTACAGACGAGACCACCGCGGCTTCAAAGTGCCCTTACTGCGACAACCCGATC
>JAEEXY010000089.1 GCA_016288005.1 Lachnospiraceae bacterium | reverse complement strand
TGAGAGATTCCAGATCACAGTCAAAGCAATACACCCATTCAAGTTCCGGGCAGTCCGAAAAGTCCAGCGTCTTAAAATCGTTAAACGAACACCATATTCCCTTCAGTCCCGGATTTCCCGAAAGATCAAGCTCCGTTATATGATTTCCCTTGCACCAGAGTCCTTTCAGCTCGCGGAAATACTCGATCCCTTTGACAGAACGGATCTTCATATTCTCACAGTGCACGTTCCAGATCAGATCGATCTCCGCATCGCTCAGATATCCGTTCCCGTCATCATCAAAGGCTTGCCGCACATACTTTCTGAAGCGCTTATCCGGAAAATGCGCTTTATTGATCTTGATACCGGCCTTTTTCTTCTTCGCCGAAGCGTTCGAAGATGTCGTCGTTTTTGTTCCGGCAGCTGCTGTATCAGTCGGCAATACGGACGCAAAAGCCCCCGCAAGCATCATCACTATACAAAGAAATATGAGCGTTCGCCTTTTCATCATGAATCTGTATTCTCCTTTTCAGCAATATCTGTACATACGCCTTTTACCATACCCTGATCGGCACTATGCCTGTCACACCGGCGCATTTTTTCATGACATTCACCCAGCTGATGCAATGATCGAGGATGATCGCATCGGATGATACCACGTTTGCCTTTTCCCACAGGGCTTTATCGACTTCCTTTAAGAGCCTGATATCCGGCGCGAGGCCGCATTTTTCGGCTGTTTCGGCAATAAGGACTTTCAGTTTTCCCGAGTTTGAGATCGGTTCATCCAGAAGAATATGCGCCTTACCGGCCTTCATCTCTTTCAGGGCTTCAAACAGAATGCGGATGGCTGCCTCAGTCTCGGGAATGATCCTGTAGGTTCCGTGCAGCCCCGCCAGATCCCTCAATGTCCCGTCCATGCCTTCAAAAACCGGCGAACCGCTAAGCATGACTTCAAGCGTAATGATCGTATTGAATCCGTCTATCCAGATTTCTTCGCCGGAGATATCCGTTTTCTCTTTGGTCCTTCTGCGCTCCAGCTGCTCCTGCGCTGCAACGCTGCGCAGGAGCGCAAACCGCTGCCGCTCGGAAAGCGCAAACCGATTCCCCGTAAAAGTAACGGCCTGCTGCAGGTCATACCCCTCATCTATCAGATAACATACATGTCGGGACACAGTCCGCATAGTCTCCAGCGCATCAGGCGCAAATATCGTATCATCCTCAGGCAAATAGCCTCGTTTACCGCTCATAACAGCTCCCGTTCCTCATCCGAGTTTTTTCGACAAAAACAGCAGCAGATCGTCATCGTTAACACAGGGCGCATACTGGTCGAGCAACTTGTTCCGGTACCAGACTCCGCTCCCGTCCGGGATATAGCCGCGCTTTACATAGATGCGCTGCGCCGCCCCGTAACCCGAGTGCAGGCCCACCGCCAGAAATACCATATCGGATATCTTTGCGGCCTCGGCTTCGGCCGCATCGAGCATCTTATTGCCGATGCCCTTGCCGTGAATGTCAAAGAAAACCGTCAGATCGACGATCTCGGGATAGTTCTGGCCGCCCCACGGGCCCTCCGAAGGATGGAGGACGAGCGTGCACTGCCCCTTCACCGTGCCCTCGTATTCGGCGATAAATACGATCCTCTCGCCGCTCTCCTGCTCCTTGTAATAGTTCTCGTAATTCTCCGGCTGCGGATGCCAGCCGTAAGAAAGATATGTGTCGTACAGGATCTTTGCGTCTTCGGGCAGCATGCTGCGGATCCTGATCGTTCCGTCATCGTAATATGTTTTCATGTTATTCCTCCGGCCTGAGCAATTGCCTCAGGATCAGTTCCCTTCTGTTGATAAACATCTCTGTGATCTTGAAGCTGTCCGTATCTTCATAATCGCATGCATGGACCGGTCCATCGTCAAAGCTCAGTATCTCTGCGCCCGGCAAAGCCAGCAATATCGGAGAATGAGTCACTATGATAAACTGCGAACCCGCACCGGCGCATTCGGCGATCTGATACAGGAGCGTGAGCTGTCGCTGCGGAGAAAGCGCGGCTTCGGGCTCATCCAGGAGATAAACTCCGTTCGGCTTGAAATTTGCCTGTGCCGTCGCGAGGAAGCTCTCACCGTGAGACTTTTCGTGCAAATGCATCGGTCTCCCGCCCGGTCCTTTGCTGTATTCTTCTTCTGCGGTCGCGACATTGTAAAAGCTTTCCGCACGCAGAAAATAACCCCATCCCGGCTTGTGCCTGCCTTTGACCAGCCTGATCGCACCGCACAGCTCCGAATGTGAATCATAAGTCGAGAACATATAGTTTTTTGTCCCGCCCTCGGGATTAAAACCATAAGCTACGGCAATGGCTTCAAGCATGGTCGATTTACCGCTTCCGTTTTCCCCGACGAAGAAAGTAACGGGCTTATTAAACCGCAGACTGTCCATACCGCTTATCGACGCGATGCCGCGGAGGTAACTTCCGCGGTCTATCTTATCCCAGTCTATATTCAGGCCTTTTATATGAAGTTCTCGATCTGTAACGGGCATTATGCATCCCTCTCATCCATTCTTTTTCCAGCGCCCGGTTCACGGGTAATAGTAATTTTCCCAATTTACCAGTAGCCGTCTGACTTGTGCGCCTGATAGTATTTCCCGAAGTTTACAAATACATCATCGCCAAAGGTCTCTTTAAAAATATCCGCCAGCTTGTTGCGATCCTCGTCTTCTAACATGCCCCAGAACTGTTCGTATGAATAGCCTGCATTCCTGCAGGCATTTATATAATCGCGAAGAAAGGATTCGCCATAGGTATCACTGAGGAAACTGCAGATCATACGGCCGAGTGTATATTCGTCACCGCGGTTTGCGACAGAGAGATCGGAATAATCATTTCGGAAGATTTCTTCTGCGTTTTCGGGTGTGACGTCATCTTCCACTTTGTAGAAAAGATTGTTGGACATATTCTCTACACTCCCCTCAAAATCCGGCGAGACGAAAGCAAGAGAATCGATCACTTTTTCTGCAACGTAATCCGCGCAGCCCTCGGTCAGGATCTTTCCGCAACGGGCATATCTTTCTGTGAGCGAATGCGTTAATTCGTGGGCTACTGTGTAGTAATCTATGTGATCATTGCGCCGCCAGGAATTGTCACGGTATGACGGAACGGAGTTCCATACATCTTCGCTGAACAGTTCGTACATATAAAGTGTCACAAACTCAGCTGTTGCACAGGGAATATAACCCACATCTTCAAGATCTACTTTTATGTAGATTGGCAGCTTGTCTTTAAAATCAAAGCCTTCCCACGGATTATAACCATAATCGACCGTGGAGTTGTCAACACCGGCAAGACGCCAGTCAACATCAAAAGTGAGCCCTGTTTCCTCTTCCATCCTGTCCATGATAAGCGACACATTATCCGCAAAATCGCCGGGAATATCTGCTCCGGCGGCTACGATCAGGAAAAATCTATCCCCTTCTATGCAGCAAATTTCGTCTGTGAGCAGATGATCGTCACGTTTTCCGCTGAGACTGACCTGAGGCGGGTAGGCTTTGGGAGTCGGAGTAACGGTAGGAGCAACGGTCGGCGCAGCGGTCGGTGTCGGAGTCGACGTGGACGCAGTAGCAGTGGCGGGCGCATCGGTAGGCACCGGGACTGAAGTCGTGGTCTCGGTGGGTACGGGAGTTCCCGCAGGATCAACGGATGAAGCGGCCGAGCCGCAGGCGCCCATTGATGCCATCGTCAGCGAAAATATAAGTACCAGGATTGCAATTCTCTTTTTATTCATTTGATATGTCATATCCTTTCAATGATCAATTCTGCCGAGCCGTCTTCGAGCGAGTTGTGCTCGTCGTAATGGATGTGATCCCCGGGCGCTCCCTCTGCAAGCGCCGCAAGCTGCTTTGCCAATGAGAGCATCCCCTCTTTATTTGCGGATATTACGACCTCGTTGTTAACAACGGCAGCCTTGATTTCATACCCATCAACCCAATCAATCTTCATGTTTATCTCCATTCCTGCCGCAGAATACGCATCATAACAAAATCACTGTATTCACCGTTATAGTAATAACCCTGCTCCTGAATACCTTCCTGCCTGAAACCGATCTTTTTGTAAAATGCCAAAGCGTTGGTATTCTGCCCCACAACTCCTATGGCAACACGATTCATGTCGTATTGGTCAAAAGCCATATCCAGCATAATGCTAATCGCCTCGGTTCCGTATCCTTTGTTCTGCATTGCCGGATCAGGAATTATGATCGAAAGATCCGTGCAATGCCATTCGGGCCACATGCGCAGAAGCCCTGTCTCACCTATGATGTTTCCTTCCGGATCCGTTATGGTATACCAAACACCATCCTCGCTGTCGTTGTGCCTTATAATAGCCTGTTTCTCTTTTTCCTCATCCGTGGCGGCCGTAAAACCGCACCGGAACATAACCCCTGGATCATTAAACCAGTGCGCATAATACTTGGCATCATCACTGCTTTGAGCGCGTAAAATAATTGCTTTTCCAACGATTTCCCTGTCAGGCTTCACATTTTCTCCTCCCCGTTAGATTCAGTTATATTTCGCCATCGATCCCGATATGTTTCTGAAAGAGCTGATCAACGGATCCGTAAATGGTTTTGAAATCCCCTACTTTCTCAAATCCGTATTTTTCATACAATCCATGCTCACCGCTCATGATATATATTGTCTTATGACCGACGGCTCGTGCATGATCAATCACGGCATTTATCAGACGTTCGGAAATACGTTTGCCCCGGCTGCCTTCATCCACAAACATGAATCCTATAAACGGAGAATAAGGGCTATCGTCCGGCAGCTCATCCTTCAATGAGAATGTACAATATCCGACGATCTTTTCGTTTTCAACAGCAACAAGGACACGCTCTGTTTCAGAAAAGTCGTTCTTTCTCATTCTTTCGGCCAAATAATGCCCCGCTCTCCATGAGCAGTTATCGGCAAAGGATATTGTTTCGGTCCAAAGTGGATGCCCGGATGTCATAAACTCAATCTTCATTCCGTTCCTTTCATTTCTCAATATTCACCCACATCTATCTTCTTCTGAAGAACTGCAGCGTAATCATGCGCGGTCTTGCCGACACTTTCCGGATCGATCTGATGGTGGATGTTATACAGGATCCCGCTTTCTCCGGTCCTGTCAGGTAAATGATCCTCATCGATATGCAGACCGATCACCTCAAGGCAAAGCATTACATGGTCATCGCCGGGAACGATCTCCTTTTCCCAAATCAGCTTGCACTCAAGATTCATGAAGCATTCCTGTACCATTGGCGCGTTTACCCAGGACGCCTTTTCTGCGGTAAGCCCGGATGCTGTGATCTCGTCCGCCTCATACTGATTGTTCCTGATGGTGTCCATACAGGCTGCATGATACTCTGCCGACATGAAATTGATAACGGCTTCTTTGGTCTCTGAAATACTCTTATATAAGTGGCCGTTTTTGTTGACGCTGGCTAGGACAGCATAAAACCCATTACCGTGATCTGCGCTCGTAAATGTGGCCCAGGACTGCATGCAGGCATTGGGCTGACCGTTAGCCTTATATGTGGTTACAAGAAATAACGGCGATGGTACCGTAACAACAAATTCTTTCCATGAAAATCCGAAGCTGCGCGAAAAATCCCCAAATGTTCCTTTCATGCCTTCGGGCATGTCCTTGTAGCTGTATTTCATACCGTAGTTTCCTTTCGAATATATAATTATCTTTTATGAGTTCGCCATTTACTATTCTAAGGTATTTCTCCGGTAAATGGAAGAAGGCATCTAAAACTCGTTGTTCCCATATTTCCGATGCCTTTTTTCTATCCGGACATAAAAAAAGCATCAAAATCAACAAAGTTCCCGATTTTTGATGCTTTCCGCTTTACCGAGTGCGAGACAACACGCGATCTCTGATCGCGTGGCAGGGATTGAATTCGGGATGGCCCACAAACCCGCTAAAATAAATGAGGACAGCACTCTATCCACGGGCTGTCCCCAAATTTGTCCCCATTACTTTTTTCATGATCAGTGAAGCATCTTAAATTCCTATATATCTGTCTCTGTCCTGAAGATTATGAAGGATACGGCGCACTTCCATAATCTTCTTGTTGCGTCCATTCGGGATAACTACATAGTAAACTGTATAATTTTTCACATATATTCGATAATATGGATACTTGCGTTCCTTCTTTGAGTGGTATGGTTCAAATGCTTCCGCATTAGGCAGTCTGTCCAATATAGCTGCCTCAACGGCGTTTAATAGCTCATTTGCTGCAGTCTTATTGCAAAGAACATCCGAAATATACATTACTAACGATTCCAGATCATCATAAAATAAAGGAAGGTAACTCAAGGAGTATTCGATTTTACTCATTTATCTGTCTCCTTAATCTACCGAAAACATCTTCGTGATTTAATCTGCTCTTATTTGTCTCGGCATATTCGTCAGCCTCGTCCAATGCCTGTTCAACATTTTGTGTCAATCGCGAATATGCATCAATACTCATGACTACCATAGAGCCATATCCGTTTTTAGTTAAGAAAACAGGTTCACCACCGTTAACAACTTTCTCAATATCGGTAAATTTATTCCGTAGATCCGAAATGGGCCTTATAGCTATCATATATGCCTCCTTGTTTTTTATATTATATCATTATCGTATCATAATTATGATAAATCGTCAACCGGTGGATAAATAATGGTGGTGAATTAGCAAAAAAATGTAAAAGTTTTGTCGCCAAGTTTTCGCGCCCAAATACGAGTGCGAGGCAACACGCGATCTGTGATCGCGTGGCAGAAACTATGCCGGCAGATGGGAAACAGAGGAATTGCGAAGCAAACCTCGAGTTCCCATCTGCCCGGCAGGCATAGTTTCCTCGCGCTCGTACAGTACAAAAAAAGGACATCCGATCGGATGTCCTTTTTGTGCTGTCTTCGAGCGCGAGACGGGGATCGAACCCGCGATCTTCGCCTTGGCAAGGCGACGTACTACCACTGTACCACTCGCGCATTACATCGTGCTCTTGCTGAGCACATGTAATAATATACTACCCGAAATTGTATTTGTCAACAAAAAAATTAAAAAAATTTACTACAATTTTAAAATGGCCTCAAGCCCAGTTGGGAGGCGTGTTTGGATGGTTCACGGGTATGTAGAGATGCTGCAGATAATGTATCTCATTTTCAAAAATTATCTTCTTCACGATATTGTGCAGGAGAACTTCCTCTCCGTCGTGACCGATTCTGACCGCATCAAAAATATACTGCTGCTGGTCCGAGCCGTTCAGGACTTCAAGTATGCCCTCACGGATCTCGTCCATATTATCCGCGGACTCCATCAGAGTGAAGTTGCTGACCATCAGATCGTTTATGAACTGCTCCCTGCTCTCATAGTGCAGATACTTCCACGCGTTGGTATTGCAGGTCCTGAATTCGTAGCCTTCGTCGGTCATGAGCACCTGTACCACGCCGTAAGGGCTGCTCTCGAGCATCGTGTCGAACAGCTTCTCCCTGCGGGCGTATTCGCGCTCGAGACCTGCCGCGTGCTGCTCGGAACGTACCTGCTCGTCGATATCGAGCATGAGCGTCGTGACATAGATGGCAGTCTTGCTGTGGCGGGTACGGTTGCCTATCATGTTTACCCATCTCCAGGCACCGTTCCTGCAAATATGCCTGAATCTCACGGTATAGCTGCTGTTCTGTCCCGAATAGAGGGACGCGCCGGCGCTCTTGACCTTCTCCATGTCGTCGGGATAAACCGCCGCGAGCAGGTTGCTGCCGAACTCACGCATATACTCTTCGTTCGTGTAGCCGAACATCTGGGCGTTCTTTTCGTTCGCGCCGAGGATCTTGAAGGTCATGCTGCTGTCGATCTCCAGATCGGCGATACCGCCCGGGATATTATTGATGATCGCGCTCATCTGGTCCGTCAGTTTCAGATTGACGGCAAGCAGACTCATGCGCTCGGTAATGTTCTCAACGGTAAGGAACATCAGGTATCTGTCGACATTGCTCACCAGAACGCGCACGCCCGCGCGGAGCCATATCTCACGCTCTTCGTGGATCTTGTTCGAGCGGACTTCGCAGAACACCTCTCTGCCGCTGATAACGGCCTTCGCGATGGTCTTCTTGATCTTCTCTATATTGATCTGGTCAAACCACTCGAGAAGGTTATGCGTCCTGTCGGAGTACTCTCCGCGGTCTGTCTCAAGAACCTCGAAGAAACGGTCGTTCACGCGCATCGCTTCGACTTCATTGCCGTCGTACTCGACGATCGCGGCTCCGCCGACAAACGAATTGAATATTCTGTTAGCCTGAGAATTGGAGTTCAGGAACTCCATCGCATTGTCAACGTCGTCATAATAGGGCTCGCTGATCTTCAGCTCGCGCTCGGCGCCCGAAAGAATCTCCTCATAGTCGCTCGCGGGCATGGGCCGTGCGAAATAATAGCCCTGCATGTAAATACAGCCGATGCTCTTCAGATACTCTGCCTGGTTCTGCGTCTCAACGCCCTCAGCAATGATCGGGAGCTTCAGCCACTTCGACATGCGCACAACGGAGCTCAGGATCGGGCCTCCGCGGCCTTCCCTGCCTTCCGACTCGATGAACTTCATGTCGAGCTTGAGCATGTCTACAGGAACGTCCTTAAGTGTATTCAGCGACGAATAGCCGCTTCCGAAATCGTCCATCTCCACGCAGAAGCCTGCGTCGCGCAGATGGCGCACCGAACTGATCAGGAGCGACGGATTGTCGATATACGCCGATTCGGTGATCTCAAGATGAATCGCGGATGTGGGCAGGCTGTACTTGTCCACAAGATATTTGAAATGCTCCGCAACGTTCATGGAGCAGATATCCGTTCTTGAAACATTGACCGAGATCGGGCAGATGCCGATGCCCATGTTCAGCCACTTGCGCTGCATGCGGCACGCCTCTTCCCATACGAACTTATCGAGATGGGTAATGAAACCGTTCTGCTCGAACAGCGGGATGAACTTTATGGGCGGGATAATGCCCTTCTCCGGATGGATCCAGCGTACCAGAGCCTCTGCGCCATGAAGAGCGCCTGTGAGGTAATTGTACTGGGGCTGCAGATAGATCGTAAACTGCGAGCCGTCGAGCGCCTGATTCATCTCATTGATCAGCTGCTGTTTCTCGATCAGTGACAGACGCATCGTGTCATCGTAGAACGCAATGGTCCTGGTGAAATTGTCCTTGATGGTCTTAAGCGCAAGAAAAGCGCGGTCGCACATCAGGGCCACTTCTATCGAGGGATCGTCTATAACATATACGCCCATCCTGAGCGATATCTGGAGATTCGGAATGATCGAGGGCGGATCCATGTAATGGTCCGCAACATGCAGACGGTGGAAATCGTCGAGACGCATGCAGATAACGAAATGGTCCGACTCCCATCTTCCGTAAACGCACTCCTGGAAATCCTCGGCTTTTTTCTTAAAGGTATCGCCGATGGACTTAAGGATGCGGTCGCAGTCATCCACTCCGTATACGTCGTTCAGCACCTTGAAGCCGTCGATATCGTAACGGATGATGATGTAGCGTTTGGTGGGATTCGCATTAAGGAGTTCGCGGGTCTTCCTGCAGAAGGTCCTGCGGTTATAGATACCGGTCTTCTCATCGACTTCGATGTTAGCGATGAATCTGTTGCGCGACTGCATGCCCTCAGAGTCCTTCGGGCCGTAATTGCGGGTGAGAAGATTCTGGATCTTATGTCTTAAGAGAGGGAGATTGACGGGTTTCGGCATAACGTCGTAGGCGCCGAGATCGAGCGCGTCGATCAGGTCGTCGGTGTTGTCCGAAGCAGATATTGCGATGACGGGAATACGGGAAAGCCTGTCGTCTGCCGACATTTTTTCAAGCACATTAAAACCTGTCATCTCCGGCATAAGAAGGTCGAGGACAACAAGTTCAATATCCGTATAATGCTTCAGCGTCTTGAGGCACTCTTCGCCGTCGCCGGCAGTGATCACCTCATAATAGGGCTTTAATTCTTCGCTTAAGATCATCAGACTGGTCTGAGAATCGTCCGCGATGAGTATCTTAAGTTTTTCCGCCATCAGTATTCCCCTTGATGCCGTTCCGTAAGGTCCGGCATCCCAACTACATATTTTCTTCTCTAATAATATAATAATGCAAAAAAACGAATTCCGCAATAGAATTACTTTACTTTGAAAGGGAAATCTAATATATTAGATACTTAAGGATTCACGTATTTTCGCGCATTCCGTACATATTCACTTTTTGAAAAGGATTTTGGTAAAACAGTTATGAAACGCTGGCAGGCAAATATGTTGCTCTTACTCGCTGCCGTTATCTGGGGCGCCGCATTTACAGCTCAGAGCGTGGGCATGGAACATCTCGGTCCCTTCTCGTTCAACGCGATCCGTTTTTCCATCGGCGGCGTTGTGATGCTCCCCGTAGTCGCGTTCAGGCAGCGAAGCCTTAAAAAGAAAGCTGCCGGTCCCGAAGCGGGATTTACGAAGCGCCTTGTATTCACAGGCGTTCTCTGCGGTCTTCTGCTCACGCTGGCAAACTCGATCCAGCAGATCGGACTTTTGTATACTTCTCCCGGAAAGGCCGGTTTCATCACGGCTCTTTACGTGATCATAGTTCCGGTGATCGGTCTGTTCTTCGGAAACAGGCCCACACTGCGGCTCTGGATCAGCGTAGTGATCGCGGTGGCCGGAATGTATCTGCTCTGCGTGACCGACACGTTCTCTGTTGAAAAAGGCGACATCCTGATCATGATCTGCGCATTGATCTTCGCGGTTCACATCATGGCTATAGACAGGCTTGCGCATGATCTCGACGGCATCACGATGAGCTGCATACAGTTCCTGACCGCAGGCGTTATCTGCTCTGCCATCGTGCCCTTCACGGGCGAGGTTATCACGCTCGGCGCGGTAAAGAGCGCCGCGATACCGCTGCTCTACGCGGGCGTATTCTCCTGCAGTTTTGCCTACACCTTCCAGACCGTGGGACAGCAGAATACGACGCCCACTGCGGCTTCGCTGCTTCTGAGCACCGAGTCTGTTTTCGCTGCGATCGCGGCGTGGCTGCTGATCGGCGATACCATGACCGTACGCGAGATCTTCGGCGGCCTGTTAAGCTTCCTCGCCGTTATCCTTTCGCAGCTTCCTTCAAAGAAACCAACAGTTTAAGAGGACCATAAAATGGAGCACATCGACAAACGCGGCTACCTGAATACGGATTATCTCCTCTTCCATATCAATGACCAAAGCAAGGACGAGCACAGCTTCCACTATCACGAGTTCGACAAGATCGTCGTTCTCCTCTCGGGAAAGGCTTCGTACATCATTGAAGGAAGGGAGTATTTCCTTGAGCCCGGCGATGTGCTTTTTGTAAATCATCACGACATCCACAAGCCCGTGATCGATCCCGACGAGCCTTACAACCGCATCGTTCTCTGGATCAACCGCGACTTTCTGACCACCCGCAGCACCGACGGGTGCGATCTCTCGCTCTGCTTTAAGCTGAGTTCCGACGCAAAATGCCTGTTCCGTCCCGACGACGCCGACCGTGAGCGCTGTCTCAAGCTCCTTCTAGAGCTCGAGGAAGAATGCTCCGGGCAGCGATACGGCTCTAAAGCAGCTTCGGACGCCGCGCTCATCAGGTATCTCATCAGCCTTGACCGCGCCATGACCGCTTCCGACGCCGGCTCTGATATCCCGTTCAGATGCGACAGGAAGATAGCCGATATTCTCGCATATATCAACTCAAATCTGCAGGCCGACTTATCCTGCGACACCATCGCGGCCAGGTTTTTCCTAAGCCGCTCCTATCTCATGCACAGATTCAGGTCGGCGACGGGCTATACGCTGCACAACTACGTTCTGCAAAAACGACTCTTT
>JAEEXY010000088.1 GCA_016288005.1 Lachnospiraceae bacterium | reverse complement strand
CGTACGCCAGAGAGCGTGCTCGAAGAGGTAAGAGGCCTCGCCGAAAAAGGTTTTAAGGAAGTAGTGGTCACCGGTATCCACGTATCTTCTTACGGTTTTGAGAATTATGAGAAGGCCACGGCGCAGAACGGGACAAAAGCAGCGGATGACGACAATGTTATGTTTAACTTCACACCGCTTCTCGAGCTGATCAGGCAGATAGCGAAGATCGACGGTATCGAGCGCATCCGGCTCGGATCTCTCGAGCCTCGCATTGTCTGCAGGGAGTTTGCCGAAGCGCTTGCGGCCGAGCCGAAATTCTGTCCGTATTTCCATCTGTCCCTTCAGAGCGGGTGCGACTGCGTTTTAAAGCGAATGAACAGGCATTACGACACGGCAGAGTTTTATGAGAAGGTTGAGCTGCTGCGAGAAGTATTTGACGATCCGTCGATCAATACGGACGTCATCGTAGGCTTCCCCGGCGAGACTGCGGAAGAGTTTGAGACTTCAAAGGCTTTTCTGGAGAAGGTAAACTTCGCAAAGATGCATATTTTCAAGTATTCACGCCGCCGCGGCACTGTTGCGGACCGCATGGAAGGCCAGCTGACCGAGGCGGAAAAGCACGAAAGAAGCGAGACGCTTGCCGTTATCGACAGGAAGAACCATCATGATTTCATGGAGATCTTTGCCGACCGTGACGAGACGATCTTGGTCGAGAGTGTTCAGAGTATCGAAGGAAAGGACTATTATACCGGTCTTACCGCGAGATATGTGAGCGTTGCGGTTCCGTGCGATGAGTTTGACGAAGATCCGGTCAACCGTTTTGTAACGGTACGCACACGCGGGTTCCTTAACGGAGAATATCTTTTGGGATTGAAAAAAGGCATTTTGTGAGATATAATGAATTGATAAGGTTTTTGGCCGTCAGGCGGCCGGAAAGAAGGTAAATATAATGCAGGGAAACAACAGCAACACACAGTACTTTAAGATCCAGAACGACGCGAACCTCGTTGTTAAGGACACTATCGACAGCGTTTACGTTGCGCTGACGGAAAAGGGCTACAACCCCGTAAGCCAGATCGTGGGATATATCATGTCGGGCGATCCCACTTATATTACGAATCACAACGGAGCACGCAGCCAGATCATGCGCGTTGAGCGCGACGAGATCATCGAAGAGCTGCTGCGTGAGTACATCCGCACACATTTCGACACACAGAATAACTGACCGACGGCACAGTGCCCGGATATGCGCGGTGTATTCCGGGCAGGAATGGAGTTTCATGCGTATTATCGGACTTGATTTCGGAGCCATGACCTGCGGCGTTGCCGTAAGTGATGAGCTGCTGATCACAGCGCAGCCTCTCGAGACCATCAGACGTAAGCACGAGAATAAGCTGCGCCAGACATTCGCACGCATAGAGGAGATATGTCAGGAGTACGGAGCCGAAAGGATCGTAGTCGGTCTGCCGAAGCTTCTCGAGGGCGGAGAAGGCGAGCGCGCGGCCGCGTGCAGGGCATTTGCCGAGGACGTTAAGCGGCGTACCGGCCTCGAGACGGTTATGTGGGACGAGCGTTTTACCACGGCCGAGGCGCACAGGGTGCTTGATGAGGCGGGGCTTGACCACACGGAGAAGGCGCGCGTGGTGGATAAGCTTGCGGCGGCCCTGATACTTCAGAACTATCTCGACGCGAACCCCGGACTGCGTTGAGTGTCGTTATTGCCACAGCATAAAGGAGCACAGATGGAGAAGATACTGTTTACCGGAGAAAACGGAGAAAAGGTCGAGTTCTTCGTTATTGAGGAAGCTAAGCTGAACGGCACCAATTACCTGCTGGTGACCGAGAATGAGGACGATGACGAGGCCATGGCCTACATCATGAAGCAGGTCGCCAGGACTTCCGACAAAGACCTTACATATGAGTTTGTAGAAGATGAAAAAGAGATCGAAGCCGTAGCCGGGCTTCTTGAAGAGCTTTTGGACGGGGAAGTGGATCTGGTCCCCGAAGACGAGGCTTAAGCCGGACGCATACGGCCGTCCGATCAGATATTATTAGGAGATTATGAGTAAGAAAAAAGCAACAGAGAATAACACGACATCCCTCAAGATCATACCTCTGGGGGGACTTGAACAGATAGGTATGAATATCACGGCTTTTGAATACGAAGATTCGATCATAGTCGTGGACTGCGGCATCGCATTCCCCGAGGATGATATGCTGGGCATCGACCTGGTCGTTCCCGACGTATCGTACCTTAAGGAGAATATAGATAAAGTCAAGGGCTTTGTTATCACGCACGGACACGAGGACCACATCGGCGCTCTGCCTTACGTGCTGAACGAGATCCCGGTCAACGTATACGCGACCAGGCTTACGGTAGCCCTTATCGAGAACAAATTAAAGGAGCATCCGGTTCCGAAAAAGGCCAAGCTGAAGACCGTTGTTTACGGACAGAATATCAACCTCGGCGATTTCAGGGTGGAGTTCATCAGGACGAATCACAGCATTGCAGACGCATGCGCGCTGGCCATACATTCACCCGCGGGAACGGTCATCCATACCGGCGATTTTAAGGTTGATTTCACTCCGGTTTACGGAGAGACGATCGACCTCGCGAGATTCGCGGAGTTCGGCAAAAAGGGCGTTTTGGCGCTCATGTGCGATTCGACGAACGCGATGAGACCCGGATTTACGATGTCGGAGAAGACTGTCGGTAAGACCTTTGATACTATTTTTGCGGACAATGCCCAGAACAGGATCATCGTGGCGACATTCTCATCGAATGTCGACCGCGTGCAGCAGATCATCAATTCGGCCGAGAAGTTCGGACGTAAGGTCGTGATCGAGGGCCGCAGCATGGTAAACGTGGTTTCCACAGCAGTCGAGCTGGGCTATGTCAAGGCAAAGGATACCACGATCATTCCGATCGAGACCATGAAGAATTATCCCGATGACAAGCTTGTCCTGATAACCACGGGCAGCCAGGGAGAGGCCATGGCCGCGCTTTCGAGGATCGCTTCGAACATCCACAAAAAGGTTACGCTTAAGCCCGGAGATGTAGTAATATTCAGCTCTTCGGCAATACCCGGCAACGAAAAGAACATCACCAAGGTTATCAACGAGCTCTCGCAGAAGGGCGCAAAGGTTATATATTCCGACGCGCATGTTTCGGGTCACGCATCCCAGGAGGAGATCAAACTGATCTACGCCCTGACAAAGCCCAAATACGCGATCCCCGTTCACGGCGAGTACAGACATCTTGCAATGCAGCGTGAGATAGCGGTTGCGATGGGCATCCCGAAGGAAAACGCGTTTATTCTTAATTCGGGCGATGTACTCTCGCTGAACGACGAGAGAGGCGCCATTACCGACCATGTTCAGGTAGGTGGACTCATGGTTGACGGTCTCGGTGTCGGGGATGTCGGAAACGTTGTGCTGCGCGACAGACAGATGCTTTCCGAAGCTGGACTTATCATGGTAGTCATGGCCATCGAGCAGGAGACACGCGAGGTTGTGTCCGGCCCCGACATCATTTCCCGCGGCTTTGTATATATGCGTGAGTCCGAGGAACTGATCGAGGAGCTGACAGATGTGGTAAGAAGTGCGCTCGATGACTGCTATTGCAGGAATATAACGGATTACAGCAGGATCAAGAACAGGGTCAAGGACGAACTGAGCGATTACCTCTGGAAGAGGATGCGCAGGAGTCCCGTTATCCTGCCCGTGATCATGGAAGTCTGATAGGAAGTGAGAATTATGGCTAAATCAAAGACCTCGTCGGGGTCGAACAAGGCAGTCAGAGTGCTGCTGAACTTCGCGCTCGGCATACTGACGATAGGCATCGCCGTGATATTTTACGCGGTGGTGGTATACGGCATCAAGAAGGCTGCGGGATACAGCTATGATTTCGCGTACCAGCTTTTCGGCGATACGAGCGTTGAGGCCGCGCCCGGAAGAGACGTTAAGATCACGATACTTAAGGGTGAGAGCTCGATGAACATCGCGAGCAAGCTCGAGGACGCAAAGCTCGTTACGAGCAAGTATTCCTTTTATCTGAAGCTTAAAATGAAGGATTACGAGATCATGCCCGGTACCTTCGAGCTGAATACATCGATGACCTACGACGACATCCTGCAGGTCATCACGGACTACGGACAGTCCATTGACGCCGAGACAACGGTGGAGGATGTGGAATCTACGCCATGATCGTAAACGAACATATAACAAAGTATCTGGAGTCGCTTGACGGTGACGAACCTTCGCAGCTGATGCAGCTGGAGCGTTGGGCTCTGTCCGAAGGTGTGCCGATCATACGACGCGATACGCAGAGATATCTGCGTTTCATGCTGACGAGTAAAAAGCCGAAAGCAGTCCTGGAGATCGGGACTGCGGTCGGCTTCTCGACATTATATATGCTTGAATATGCGCCTGAGGACTGCATGATCACCACACTGGAAAAAGTGGAGATGAGGCTGGTCCACGCGAGGGAAAACCTGGCAGGCCGCGAGCGGATAAAACTGATAGAGGGAGATGCGGGTGAGAGCCTTAAAAAGCTGGTATCCGAGGGCAGATCCTTCGACATGATCTTTCTTGACGCCGCAAAGGGACAGTATCCCGCGTGGCTTCCGGACATATTAAAGCTCCTGCCTGCGGGCGGAGTGCTTCTTACCGACAATGTCCTGCTGGAGGGCAGTATTGCCGAGTCAAAATTCTCGATAGAACGCAGAGACCGCACGATCCACATGAGAATGAGGGATTATCTGTACGAGATCACTCACAACGAACGCCTGGAGACCGTGATCCTGCCGATCGGTGACGGACTGGCCGTCTCCTATGTGAAAGGATAACATGAAGAAACCCGAACTGTTGATGCCTGCGGGCAGTCTCGATGTACTGAAGACAGCGATCGATTTCGGCGCCGATGCCGTATATATCGGCGGAGATATGTACGGACTCCGCGCAAAGGCCAGGAATTTCCCCAAAGAGGATATGATCGCAGGTATTTCCTATGCCCACGCGCGCGGACGGAAAGTATATGTTACCGTTAATATCACGGCCCACAATTACGATCTGGACGGGATAGCGGAGTACATGAAGGAGCTCGAAGATATGGCTCCCGACGGGCTCATAATATCCGATCCCGGCGTTTTCATGCTCGCGAAAAAATACGCGCCCTCCGTCGAGAGGCATATCAGCACACAGGCAAATAACGTCAATTACATGGATTACGATTTCTGGAAGGAGCAGGGCGCGACGAGGGTTGTATCCGCGCGTGAGCTGAGTCTTTCCGAGATCAAACAGATCCGTGAGCATATCGGAGACGGGATGGAGATAGAGAGCTTCATACACGGCGCGATGTGCATATCATATTCGGGCAGATGCCTGCTCAGCAATTATATGACCGGCAGGGACGCCAATCTCGGCGAATGCACGCATCCCTGCAGATGGAGATACTACCTGACGGAGGAGACGCGTCCGGGTGAGTATATGCCTGTTTTTGAGAACGAGAGAGGCACATTTATATTCAACTCAAAGGACCTTTGCATGGTGGATCACATCCCCGAGATAGTCGATGCGGGGATCGATTCGCTCAAGGTCGAGGGCAGGATGAAGACCGCGCTGTACGTGGCTACGGTCGCACGTGCTTACCGCAACGCGATCGATACATTTTTCGAGGATCCCGAAGAGTATAAAAAGAACATCCCGGTTTATTTCGATGAGATCGGCAAATGCACCAACCGCAGGTTCACGACCGGATTTTATTTCGGCAAGCCCGGGACCGACTCGATGGTGTACGAGAACAGCACTTATGTTAAGGAGTATGTCTATTACGGCACCGTAAGGTCCGTTGCGGAGAATGCCGACGGAACCTTTACGGGAGTGCTCGAGCAGAAGAACAAGTTCTGTGTGGGCGACAGTCTCGAGATACTCGCGCCCGGCAGGATACTGTGCGAGCAGACCAAAGTCATATCGATCACTAATGAGCAGGGAGAGCAGATGCAAAGCTGCCCGCATGCGTCTCAGATCATATATGTAACCGTTGACCGGAGGATTCGCGAAGGCGATCTATTCAGAGGAAAGGCAGTCTGATAATGCAGGAATTAAACAGGACCATGCTAAGAGGCATAGCCTCGGGAAGCCAGGTATATCTGAGGGGCACTCAGCTGTACAGGAGCGGTGCGGTCAGAAACGTTCAGATCCAGCGCTCGACCGGACTCATACGCTGCAGCGTTCTCGATAATTTTGAATATACGGTGACCATGGGTGAGGATGAGGAAAAGGGTCTCACCTATACCTGCAACTGCGCGGAGGCCGCGAAGGAAAAGGGCGCGTGCCGGCATGTCATTGCCGGTTTCTTAAGCATACTCAAGCACCAGGAAAAGGAAAAGATGGGTAAGCTCGCCAATCCCGAAGACAGACGCGCATGCGCGTGCCTGGACTTTTTCCGCGGGCAGGAGGATATGGTATGCCCGATGGAGATCTATCACATCGAACCGGAGATCACCGTTCCCCAGATACTCGGCAGCGCCGAGGGCAATGCCTTTCTTTCGCTCAAATGCGGTCATGACCGCCTCTACAAGATCCAGAATATCAAGCGCTTTGTCCTGGATTACATCGGCAAACAGGATATAATCCTCGGCAAGGAATTTAAGTTCATATATTACGAGAGCGAGTTCGACAAGTCATCGCAGGAGATACTCGATTTCATCATCGAGGTGCTCGAGATACTCGGCATGGACGAGGACAGCTCGACGATGAAGGTATTCGAGCGGTCGAGGATGATGCTCACGCAGACTCTGCTGCTCAAACTGCTCAAGATCGTCGGAAAGTACTCGTTCACGCTCAAGCTCTATGACAATACCTATGAGAATGTACGCGTCTTTAACCAGAACCCCAATATCAAGTACGATCTTGATATCGTGGATGACGCGATCGTGCTCGATTACCGCGACAAAGAGGCCGTAATACCGCTGGCAAAGACCGGAGACCTTATCTATTACAACGGCGCGGTATTCATGCCCGACGCGCGTTTTAAGCGCAATTACGCGCCTTTCTTCAACAATCTCGGACCCGATAAGCCGGCTCTCATTTTCCGCGGAGAAAATAAGCAGCGTTTCCTCGAAGAGGTGCTGCCCAAGATCGGCGACAGCATGGATATCGAGATCCCCGAGGAGCTGCAGGACCGTTACATCGCGCCCGAGCTCAAGTGCAGCATATACTTCGACCGTTACGTTAATTCGATCAAGGCCGAGGTGCACTTTATCTACGGCGATTTCGAGTTCAATTCGTTCGAGAACCCGAAGAGCGATTATTATATCATCACCCGCGACAAGAATAAGGAGGGCGAGCTTACCGACCTCCTCGAAAAGCGCGGATTTGAGGCCAGATCCGGCTTCTATCTGCTAAAGAGCGAGTCGGGCATATATGATTTCCTGACCGGGGATATCTCGGATCTGTCGGCTGAGGCAGAGCTGTATTATTCCGATGAGTTCAGAAAGCTGAGAGTCGTTTCGGGAAGCGGTTTCAACATCGGTCTCAGGGTCAGCTCCGATATGGACCTGCTCGAGATGGATTTCAACTACGCGGATATGGACGCGGACGAGCTGCAGAGCCTGTTCAGATCACTGCGCGTGCGCAAGAAGTACTACCGCATGCAGGACGGCAGCTTCATAAACCTGCAGGATGACGGCTTTGAGCATCTGATGGATATCCTGGACAATCTGGGCGTATCCTCAAAGAACATCGGACGCAGCGGCATCAGACTCAGCAAGAGCAACGCGTTCTATCTGAACGATGCTCTGGACAAATGCGGTTTCAATGTTGAGCGCAATTCCGACTTCGTCAAGCTCATCGATAATATCCGCAACGCGGAGAACGAAGTATTCGAGCTGCCCGACGGTATTAACGCGACTCTGCGCGGTTATCAGGAGGTCGGCTACAGATGGCTCATGACTCTGGCGAAGAACTGCCTCGGCGGTATACTCGCCGATGATATGGGTCTCGGTAAGACTCTGCAGACCATCGTATACATGAAGGCCGTTAAACAGCGTACGGCAGAGGGGGATGATCACGCGCATTTCCTGATCGTCTGCCCTTCATCGATCGTATATAACTGGATGGATGAGATATCGAATTTCTGTCCGGATATGAAGGCCGTTGTTGTTACCGGCGCGCCGCCCGACAGAAAGGCTCTCATCGAGAGCTACGCGGACTATGATGTGGTGATCACCTCTTATCCGCTGATGCGCAGAGACGTGGCTCTCTACCGCAAGATACTGTTTGAGACTATTTTCCTGGACGAGGCACAGTTCATCAAGAACGCCGCGTCGCTTAACGCGCAGTCGGTAAAGCTCCTCCGTGCCGAGCACAGGTTCGCGCTTACCGGTACGCCCATAGAGAATTCGCTTTCCGAGCTCTGGTCGATATTTGACTTTATCATGCCTAATTTCCTGATGGCGCACTCGAGATTCGCCGCGAGATACGAAAAGCCGATAATCGCGGGTGATACGGAGGTTCTGGAGAGCCTGAACACGAGGATACGGCCGTTCATCATGCGCCGTATGAAGAAGGATGTGCTGAAGGAGCTCCCGGGCAAGCTCGAGGAGAAGATGATCGCGACGATGACCGAGGAGCAGAAGAAGGTATATCTGTCGTATCTGAGCCAGATCAGGACGGATCTGTTCGGAGAGATCAACCAGAACGGCATAGAAAAGAGCCAGATCAAGATACTGGCGGCTCTTACGCGTCTGCGCCAGATATGCTGCCATCCCGGCACATTTATAGAGAACTACAACGGAGGCAGCGGAAAGCTCGAACTACTCATGACACAGCTGGACAACGCCATAGCGAACGGCCACCGCACGCTCGTGTTCTCACAGTTTACGAGTATGCTCGAGATCATCCGCAAGGAGCTCGATACCCGCGAGATCAAATATTTCTATCTCGACGGCCAGACCGATCCGGAGGACCGTCTCGATATGGCAAAACGCTTCAACGCGGGCGAATGCGATGTGTTCCTGATATCGCTGAAGGCCGGCGGAACAGGACTGAACCTGATCGGAGCGGATACGGTCATCCATTACGATCCCTGGTGGAATCCCGCAGTGGAGGATCAGGCGACCGACCGTGCTTACCGTATCGGACAGACCAGCAACGTATACGTGCTGAAGCTCCTTACCAGGAATTCCGTTGAGGAGAATATATATAAGCTCCAGCAGAAAAAGAAGGAGCTCTCGGATTCCGTGATCCAGTCGAAGGAGGTATTTATCAACCTTCTGACGAGGGAAGAACTCGAGGATATTTTCTCGATGAATGTATGATAAAGTCCCCATGTCTTCAAAAAATAAAATCCTTCAGTACCCCGAAAAACTCTCTTACAACATTGTTCGGTTCGTATTTGGGTAATGAGTACGCATTTATCGGAGAAGGGTTTTCAATCCCGAACTTACGGCAGAGAAAGAGCGCTCTGTACATATGGAACCGGTTGGTCACGATGCCGA
The DNA here is from genome assembly GCA_016288005.1 of Lachnospiraceae bacterium. GTDB lineage: Bacteria > Bacillota > Clostridia > Lachnospirales > Lachnospiraceae > RUG11977. Next base: position 2,622 of record JAEEXY010000088.1, on the reverse strand, counting down.
TCGAGGCGCCTTCGGGGATGAGCTCTTTGCCGAAAGAGATATTCTGTCGTGTGTTGACCGCATTTTCTTCAAGGAGGATGCGGTCTTTTTCTATGCCGTGAGACACGAGCCAGTCACGCATCGCCGATGCCTCGGTACAGGGTTCGTTCGAGCCCTGAGCGCCGGAGACGACGCACTTTGTACCGGGATTGGAGCTCAGGTAGTCGTAAGCAGCCTGCAGACGGAAGGAGAGCACGGCACTCGGACCGTCGGAACGCACCTGGGCGCCGAGAACAATTATATAGTCGAGCCCGCCGCGGGCCTCTTTTTTATAGCAGGAAAGGATCAGCGAAACGATGACTATGAAGAGCACGGCGAGAACGCCGGCCAGAGAAAAAAAGACTGCTTTTACAGCAGTCGGGATACGCGAAAAAAAGCCCGTGAATACAGAGATCCCGAGCAATGCAAGAACAGCGCCGCATACATCCCAGAAGATGTAAAAATGAGAGCCGGACCCGACAGCGGCTATCGTAAAACTGTAACCGATGCAGAGTATGGCGGCAATCAGGAGCGGCAGGGCAGCTATCGCGCGCAGCAGCATAGGCTTAATCTTTTTTCTCATGCTTAACATCCGGTGCGGGAGAAATACGCTTAAATACCATATCGTAGCCGTCGTTGCCGTAGTTTAAGGAACGGTTTACGCGGCTGATGGTAGCGGTGGAAGCACCGGTCTTTTCAGCGATGTCAAGATAAGTCTTGCCGGAGCGGAGCATCGAAGCGACCTCAAAGCGCTGTGCCAGCGATAAAAGCTCGTTGATGGTGCAGATATCCTCAAAAAAGGTATAGCACTCGTTTTCGTCCTTAAGGCTTAGGACTGCCTCAAACAGATAGCTGACCGCTTCGGTATGTATTTTCTGATTCATGGAAATACTCCTTTGTTTGTTTACTACAATAATATTTTAACACTTCGAAGAGCTAAAGTAAAGAGGAATCGTAACGCGTACGTGCATTATGCGCAATGTTATGGTAAAATAAGTCGAATATGCAATAAAAATGCCGCGAAAAGCTGACTTAGGCGGCTAAAGAGGAGAGAAAATGGCAGTTAAAAAAGGAATGGAATATACAGGAACGGTAGAGCGCACGGATTTCCCCAATAAGGGGATCGTTTTTGTCGACGGAGAAAAGATTTGCGTTAAAAACGCCCTGCCGGGGCAGAAGATAAAGTTTACGATCGGAAAGGTCAGAAACGGCAGGGCAGAGGGCAATCTGAAGGAGGTCCTCGAGCCTTCGCCCATAGAGACCGCGGAGCCGCTGTGCCCTCATTTCGGGCAGTGCGGAGGCTGCTCGTACCAGAGGATCGCGTACCGCGACCAGCTCGAGCTCAAATCCGGTCAGGTTAAGCGCCTGCTGGACAATGCAGCGGAGGGCGAGTATGAGTTCCAGGGGATAGTGCCCAGCCCGACCGACAGAGCGTACCGGAACAAGATGGAATTCAGCTTCGGAGATTCGTGCAAATACGGTGAGCTGACGCTCGGCCTCCATAAAAAGGGCAGTTTTTACGATATCCTGCAGATCACCGACTGTGCCATCGTTGACAGCGATTACAATACGATCATCAAATGCGTCGTTGAGCTGGCGCGTGAGTTCGGCCTTACCTATGCTCACAAGCTCACTCACAGGGGGTATCTGCGTCATCTGCTGATCCGCAGGGCAACTATGACCGGCGAAATACTGGTCAATCTTATCACCACATCGCAGTGGACCGACGGTATCATCACCGAGACCGAGTTCATGGGCAAGCTCCGCGACCGCCTGAAAGAGCTGAATCTCAACGGAAGCATCGTCGGCATTCTGCATTCGGTCAACGACGACAACGCTGACGCGGTTAAGGCCGAGCGTACCGACATCTTATTCGGCAAGGATTTCCTGATCGAAGAGCTGCTCGGACTGTTTTTCAGGATATCGACATTCTCATTTTTCCAGACCAATTCACGGGGAGCGGAGGTGCTCTACAGCACTGCCCGCGATTTCATCGGAGATACCGGCGATAAGGTAATTTTCGATCTCTACAGCGGTACAGGCACTATTGCGCAGGTCCTGGCACCGGTCGCCAAAAAGGTGATCGGCGTGGAGATAGTCGCGGAGGCTGTTGAATCGGCCCGTGACAATACGAACTTCAACAATATCTCCAACTGCGAGTTTATCTGCGGCGATGTGCTCAAGGTCCTCGATACCATCGAGGACAAGCCCGACCTGATCGTGCTCGATCCGCCCCGTGAAGGCATCCATCCGAAGGCGCTCGACAAGATCATCGCTTACGGCGTGGACCGTATCGTCTATATTTCCTGCAATCCCGTGAGCCTCGCCCGCGACCTCGGCCCTCTGCAGGCCGGCGGATACCGTCTGGAAAAAGCGAAGTGCGTGGATATGTTCCCGCAGACGGGGCACGTGGAGACGGTAGTTTTGATGAACAAGAATTTTTCGGAGGCAAAAGATCACGTACAAATAGGAATAGATATGAAGGGGATGAAATGATAATAGAAACAGAAAGACTCCTGCTCAGGGAGTATACAATGGATGATTTTGACGCCCTGTATGAAATCATGTCGGATGCCGAAACAATGCAGCATTACCCGGCACCGT
>JAEEXY010000087.1 GCA_016288005.1 Lachnospiraceae bacterium | reverse complement strand
GCCGTCATCAGGGCCTCAACCTCTTCACATCCGTTGCACAGTAAAAAATAAGCCTTCATATGCAAATCCTCCTCGGAAATCATAGTACCACAGAAACAGCCCGTGTTCAACGGGAAATAAAGCGCAGGGGCCGCCGCACCGGAAATGCGGCAGCCCCCGAAATGAAGGTTTTATTTTACTTTGTATCTGTGCGGATACTCCACCGTATGCCGCTTCCCGTCGAGCGTGTAGCTCACGGCCAGCGTATCATGGTCGATCGAAACGTCGGTCGCAGCTTCGCGCATATGCACCAGCGCGCGGTACTGCGCGATCTTTGCGCCGTCGTAGGAATTCAGGTCGTCCGAGGTCAGCCATACCGAGCCGAACAGCGCGTTGACGGTCGCGAGGTAGTTCTTTTCCGCGGGAGTGAGCGAAATATTGTTGTCGCGCAGGAAGAAAACGTCCGGGTCATTGCCGTGCGCGCGGCGGTCCAGACCGCGGCGGAATATCGTATTGTTGATCGACTGCTTGGTCGAAACGCGCTCTCTGTGGATGATGCGCATGTACATTTTGTCGTTCCAGTCGAGGCCCACGTCGCATCCGATGCGGCAGTAGTCCACGAGCCCGAACGCGGGCATAACGGGCGTGCCGCAGCCGAGGATCAGCTTTGAACCGCAGATCTCGCGCAGGAACGCGAGCGCCCTGATCATCCTGCCCGCGCGGGATTCCTTAAAGACTCCGTCCCCGTCCGTACCGTGGTCGCCGGTCGCGTAGGGCGCAACGGCATACAGGAAATCAAGCTTTACGAGATCGAAGTTCCATTCATCGAAAATGCGCCTGAATATACGCCTTAAGTGCTCCCTGACCTCTGGATTGTCTATGTCGAGCGCATAGAAGCCGCTCCAGTTGCAGCCTGCCTTCCACGGCTCACCCTTGTACTGCAGCAGCCAGTCGGGATGGTTTTTGAAAATATCGGACTTTTCTTCGCAGACGAAAGGCGCCAGCCAGAGACCCGCCCTGAGTCCGGCCATATGTATCTCTTCCGCGAGCGGCGCGAGTCCGTTCGGGAATTTCACGGGATCGGTCCTGTCCCAGTCGCCGACGAACGGCTCCCAGCCGTCATCGATCTGGAACAGATCGTTATCGTCAAACACCTTGATCGCACCGGTGAGGTCCTCTAAGATGCCCTGCTCGTTGATATCCTGGTAGTGGTTGTACCAGCTCGAATAGCCCTTGATCGGAGGCACCGCGTTTTTCACGCCCATGGCCTCAAACCATCTGTCAAATACCTCTGTCTCGGTGCCTTCGGCATAGAAAAGGTCAAATGCGTCGACCGTCGCGCCGTGCACCGCCACGCCCTTGCAGTCGCGCTCTATCTTCATGACGGCCTTGGTCGAATTGTATGTGAATAAGGTATAACCCGTTTTCTCGTCGAGCGAAGCTAGCAGCCTGTACCTGTCACCGTCCCTGAAATAGCAGTAGGATACACCGTGCAGAATGCCCCTGTGCCAGGGATAATCCACAAAATGATAGTCTCCGTAGCGGTCCAGCGAAAACTTGTCGATGCCGAGCTTCGGAGTCCCGCGCAGTCCCCTGATCCTGCCGTAAGGCGTATACTCAGGGCTGTAGGTCCAGCTCTGGTAGCCGTTAAAATACATCTTCCTCGAGGCCTCTATCGCCAGCCGCGCCTCAACGGTGCGCAGCACCTCACCCTCGGTGACAGGCACGATAACGCAGTTTGTGCCCTCATGCATCTTCTGGCTTCCTACCCTGCCGTTCACACACCACTTCAATATCAAGTCTGCTCCCATATCTTCTCCTTTCGCTTCGCTTCATACAGACAGATGGGACGGTTCTTCTGTCCGACTTATCCGCCGATCCGCCTGTCTTTTATTCAACCGTAAACTCCACCGTCACGGGCTCCGCCATATCCGTTCGGATCGTCAGATGCGCCGTGCCACGCTTTCCCGCGGTCCTGACTATCGTTCCGGTCATGCCGCCCTGGGAAGCCGCGATACGGGGTCCCGCGAGCCTGATGATCTCTTCGTCATCGATCTCAAACCGCACCGGCGACGCAACATACGCCGCAAGCGTGTTGAATTCGTTGAGGAACCTGACGCGGATCAGCGACATGTCGAATGTCTCTCCGTCGCGCAGATTTATACGGATCCGTTCCGTTTTGCCGTCCGCCGGTCTGCCCGGATATTCTGCGCCGATGCTCCGGCCCGCGCTGTCGCTCGCCTTTACCTCGAGGTGCAGCTTTTTTCCGGGTGAGAGCTCCTTCACCGCAGCGACTTTGCCGTCCTTTATCGCCTCGTATTTCCAGACAACGGCCTCGCCGCCCCAGTTGCCGACGTATTTTCCGAACAGCTCCACGCCGTCCGCATAACTCATTTTGTATCTGACCATGCACCAGCCCATGCGCAGCAGATCGGGCAGCGGCAGTCCCGCCACACCGTACTGCGCGGCCGCGTTCAGCGATTTATGGAGCAGCTTTTCCTTGCGTCCGGTAAAGCCCTCCTTCGTCTCGAGCAGGCAGCCGATCGTGTCATCCACGAGGAGCGGCCCGTGCGGGAGCGCCGCAAATGCGCTCGGTTTGAGCTCGGTCACAAAATCATTGTTCTTGTATAATCTTACCGCATCCGCATTCGTAAATACATAGCATTTATCAAGACGTCCCGCGTTGTAATCGCCTATATCCATGGCCGAACCGACCTCGAGCACGGGCTCGTCATCGGTCTGCGACGCGTAAACGTACGCGGCGGTCTTGGGGTTCCTGAAATAATCCATAACGCCGTGGTAGCAAACCCTGTCTCCCGAGCCGAAATCCTTGTGTGTCGGATAGTCGAACATGCACCACTCAAAGCACCCGGCATGCTCGCCGTCGGCCATCGCGTCGTTCATAACGCTCGCGTGGCGCAGCGCCTGCTCCTGCCTGCGTTCCCAGGTATCCCAGGCCTTGGTCGGGAACATGTGACCGTTGCTCTCGGAAATGAGGAGCGCCTTGTCCATATCCGAAGTGACCTTTTTCTTGGGCTTTGCCGCAATGCCCTCACCCGCGTAGGAGAAATCGTTGAAAGCGTACACATCCTCCAGCAGATGACTCTTTTCGAGGTACCTCACGCCCGATGTCGCGCGCGAAGGATCGAGTTTGTGCGCCAGCGCGTTCGTGCGGGTATACAGCTCATCGCAGTCCACGCTCTCATTGATGCGGACGCCCCAGAGCATGACAGACGGATGCTCGCGGTACTGCAGGATCATCTCGCGCGTATTCTGCACGGCCTGCTCGCGCCATTCGGGCGCATCGCCGATATGCTGCCAGCCGGGGATCTCGGTAAACACGAGGAGCCCGAGTTCATCGCAGGCATCGAGAAATGCCTGTGACTGGGGATAATGCGAAGTCCTGACCGCGTTCACATGCAGCTCGTCCTTCAATATATGCGCATCCGCGCGCTGCAGCGACGCCGACGCCGCGTAACCGATATACGGGAAATTCTGATGTCTGTTGAGGCCGCGGATGAAATACTTCTCTCCGTTCAGGTAAAAACCGTCGGCCTTAAACTCCATGATCCTGATGCCGAAACATTTCTCAAATACATGCTCGGGCTCGAACTCGTCCTCCTCGTCGATGACGGCGGGCTTATGCGCTTTGCCGTCCGCGGGCGTGATGCAGAGCTTGGCTCTTAAGGTGTACAGATAAGGGCTCTCAGGGCTCCAGAGCTTTGCGCCGGAAATGCCTGCCTCGAGCGACATCCGGACAATCTTGCCGCCCTCCGCGCAGGATGTGGGCAGCTCACCCGTAAGCTTCAGCGCGCGCTCCTGCGAGATCGCGGGATCATCGTCAAAATGCGCGGGTATATTCTCCCTGACGACATTGCCGTCGGGATCTATGATGTCTGCGTAACAGGAATAATTCTTTGAAGGGTCGAGCGGCCCCGTGATGTAGATCTCCGCCTGTACAGTGCCGGCAGAAGGCGTAGAAACAAAGATATCCTCAACAGAGGTCTCCGGTACTTCGAGGAGCTCTACGGGCCTGTAGATGCCTCCGAAGGTAAGATAATCTATAACAAATCCGAAAGGAGGGATCGCCGGATTCTCTGTGGAATCAAGGCGCACCGAAACAAGGCAGCCGGAATCTGCCAGATATCTCGTAATATCGACCATAAACGCCGTGTATCCGTTCCTGTGCTCCGTGGCCTTTTCGCCGTTCACAAATACTTCGGCGATGTGCGCGGCGCCCTCAAAACGCAGGATATAGCGCATCCCGGGCTCTTTTTTGACCGTGATGTGCTTACGGTATCCGCTGACCATCTGGTAGGCCTGCTCATCCGCATACTGCAGCGGAAGCTCCTTAACCGTATGCGGGATATCGACCTTTACGATGCCTGCCGCATCCCCGCCGCATAAAAACTCCTCGGTACAATTCTCCGTAAATTCCCAGTCTCTGCAGATATAAGTCATGGCGTTTCATCCTTTCCCGGAAAAAGCGTAGAGATCAACTTCGCAAGCATTGCAGCATCGGGCATAAATGCCGCCCAATAATGCTCACATATTATAACACAGATATGGAAACTCTGTCAACCGCAACCAGTTTCCATGTCTGTTACCTTCACTCTCTGTCAACTCTTTCGAGTTTCCGATGCGTGCTTCTTCCTCCTTCGATATCTAGCCTTCAAAAAAGTGATTACCATTTGAAACTGGGTGTTATCTGTATACTCGCCGGATGGTTCTTCCGTCCCTTCTCTGTTTTCCCTGCGCAGGCGCTGCAGATGAAACTTCCGGGACTCGTTGAGGACGCCGGCACTTGCGAGTGAACACAGGACTCAGCCGGGCGAAGCCCGTTCCGAACGTTAGCGGCGTGATGCAAGCCAAAGGCTTGTGATCACGTCGCTGCGTACGGAAAGAGCGTGCAACGCGGCTGAGTTCTGTGCGAACATCCCTCTCGCAGGTTCAGCGAGAGGGCGCGTAGTGTCCGCTGCGTCCGAATCGAAGCGAGAGCGTGTCTCCGGAAGTTTTATCGTTGCCGCCTGCGTTCAGGCACAAAATTGGGGACGGAAGAACCGTCCCCATGTCTTCTTTTACCTGATATTCGATTTATTCGGTAACCTTGTTGAGGTGCCAGATATCGTCCACATACTCCTGGATCGTGCGGTCCGAAGAGAACTTGCCGACATGCGCCACATTGAGGATCGCTGCCTTTGCCCAGCGTTTCTCGTCGCGGTACATCTGCTCGATCTTCTTCTGAGCCTCGGCGTACGAACGGAAATCCTTCAGAATGAAGTACTGGTCCGGACGCTCATATCCGTTGTCCTCGATCAGCGAATTGTAGATCTCGCGGAACAGCTCGGTGTTCTGAGGAGAATAATATCCGTTGATCATCTGGGTCATTACCAGCCTGATGTCCTCGTCCTCGTTGAAGATATCCTTGGGATTGTAGCCGCCGTTGTTCTCGTAGTTGATGACCTCCTGAGCGGAAAGTCCGAAGATAACCGCATTCTCCTCGCCAACCTCCTCAACGATCTCCACATTCGCGCCGTCCATCGTGCCCAGCGTTATCGCGCCGTTCAGCATGAACTTCATATTGCCGGTACCCGACGCTTCCTTCGAAGCAGTCGATATCTGCTCGGAAACATCCGACGCGGCGAATATCCACTCTGCGTTCGAAACGCGGTAGTTCTCGATAAATACGACCTTCAGCTTGCCGCCGATCTTGATATCGTTATTGATGATGTCGCCGACACTGTTGATCAGCTTGATGATGGCCTTTGCGCGGCGATAGCCTGCCGAAGCCTTCGCGCCGAAGATAAACGTCCTCGGATAGAAATCCATGTCGGGATTCTTTTTGAGCTCGTTGTAAAGGTACATAACGTGCATGATGTTGAGGAGCTGTCTCTTGTACTCATGCAGACGCTTTACCTGCACGTCGAAGATCGAGCGGGGATCAACATCCACGCCGTTGTGCTCCTTGATGTACTTTGCCAGACGGAGCTTATTCTTGTATTTGATCTGCATGAACTCGCGCTGCGCGTTCTCATCGCCGGCGTACTGCTCAATGCCCCTGATCTGCGAAAGATCGGTGATCCAGCCGTCGCCTACCTTATCGGTTACCCACTGCGCAAGGAGCGGATTGCCGTGGAGCAGGAAGCGGCGCTGCGTGATGCCGTTTGTCTTGTTGTTGAACTTGTTCGGGAAGTACTGCGCGAACTCCTTCAGCGACTGGGTCTTGAGGATCTCGGTGTGGAGGCGGGCAACGCCGTTTACCGAGAAACCGCCGACGATCGCGAGGTTCGCCATACGTACCTGTCCGTCGTAAACGATCGCCATCTTCTCGATCATGTGATAATCGCCGGGATAGGTGATCTGGATCTCGCGGATGAAACGTCTGTTGATCTCCTCAACGATCTGATAGATACGGGGAAGAAGCTTCGAGAACAGCTCAAGAGGCCATTTCTCCAGGGCTTCCGCCATGATCGTGTGGTTCGTGTACGCACAGGTCTTGGTCGTGATGTCCCACGCCTCGTCCCATGAAAGATAGTAGTCATCCATGAGCACGCGCATGAGCTCGGCAACGGTAACGGCCGGATGCGTATCGTTCATCTGGAAGATGACCTTCTCGGGAAGGCGCTTAAGGTCGTGGTAACGGTCCATAAACTTCGATACAGCCAGCTGAACGCTCGCCGAAACGAAGAAATACTGCTGCTTTAAGCGCAGCTCCTTGCCTGCGTAATGGTTATCGTTCGGGTAAAGTACCTCACAAATGGTCTTTGCCAGGTTCTCCTGCTCAACAGCCTTGTGGTAATCGCCCTTGTCGAACTGATCGAGCTGGAAATCGTTAACCGCCTCGGCATCCCAGATGCGGAGAGTGTCAACGAAATGATTGTTGTAGCCGACGATCGGGAGCTCGTAGGGAACGGCCATAACGGTCTGGCAGTCCTCCTGAACGAAGCACTCGCGTCCGTCCGCGTTCTTGGTCATGCGCACATAGCCGCCGAAACGGATCAGCTTTGCGTTGTCGGCATCCTTCATCTCGAAAGGATTGCCGTTCTTCAGCCAGTTATCGGGAACCTCGATCTGGAATCCGTTGTCGATCTGCTGCTTGAACATACCGTATTTGTAACGGATACCGCAGCCGACCGCCGAATAACCGAGAGTCGCGAGTGAATCGAGGAAACACGCGGCGAGACGTCCGAGACCGCCGTTTCCGAGCGCTGCATCGGGCTCCTCGTCCTCTATCGTGTCAAGGTCAAGGCCGTACTCGTCGAGTACCTCAGCCACAACCTTGTCAGCCTTCATGTTAATGAGAATATTGCCCAGCGCGCGTCCCATAAGGAACTCCATGGACATGTAGTAAACGGTCTTGGCTTCCTTCTGGCCGATAGCCTTATGCGAAGCCACCCAGTCGCTGATGATATACTCCTTCATCGCGTAGCATACACTCTGGAACATCTGCTGCTTCGTAGCGTCCGCGGGCTCCTTTCGGAACAGCCTCATGAGATAGTTTTCGATGGATGTTTTAAGTTCCTGCTTGTCGATAGTCATATTCATGCTCCTATTTTCTGTGCCCGCAAACGCCTCCAAACAGCCGCTGCGGAGCTTTTCTTCTTTCCTTTAACATCTTAAAGTATACTATTGGAAACGTTTCCAGTCAAGTTATTTTTACTCGTCGCCGCCTGCGTTTTCGGCTGCAAACAAAAGGGACAGAAGAATCATCCCCTGTCCCCGTTAATATCAGTTTCTCTTCACTCCGAGAGTTACGTCCTCTCCGTTGAGGTTCCAGTCCTTGACCGAACCTTCCGCGCTGCCGTATACAACGCCCGAAGCCAGAACTACCTTGCAGATCTGAGCCTCGTTGCGCTTTACGATGTCGGCGATCTTGTCGTTGCCGGTCACGTAGAGCGTGATGTGGTCCATAACCTCGAAATCGGCGTCCTTACGCATGGTCTGAACCTTGCTGATGACCTCACGGACATAGCCTTCCTCGATCAGCTCGGGAGTAAGGTTGGTGTCCATTACCACGGTGATGCCGTGATCCTCGCCGGTCACAAAGCCCTCTACCTTCTTGCTCTCGATCGTGAGGTCAGCCTCCTCGATCTTCTCGGGCGTGCCGTCGAGCAGTACGGTTACCGCGCCGGTCTCCTTGAGCTCAGCCATAGCCTTTACGCCGTCGAGACCGAGCAGGAGCTCCTTGACGGTATTGATCTTGCCGCCGAAGCGCTTGCCGAGAGTCTTGAAGTTAGGCTTAAATGTATAGTCTGTGAACGAAGCCACGTCGTCCTTAAACTCGATGGTCTTTACATTGAGCTCGTCCTCGATGATCTCGCGGTAGAACTCTGAAAGCTCCTTGCCGCACTTGACGTACATCTTCGCGAGAGGCTGTCTCTGCTTGATATTGGCCTCGTTGCGGCATGCGCGTCCGATAACTACGATGTTCAGGACCTCATCCATGTTCTCCTCGAGCTCTTTGTCGATATATGCCTCGTTGCAAACGGGGAAATCGCACAGATGAACCGACTCGGGAGCCGATGCGTCTACGGAGCAAACGAGATTCCTGTAGATGTCCTCGGTCATGAACGGGATCATCGGAGCCGCAGCCTTCGCGATCGTAACGAGAGCGGTGTACAGAGTCATGTAAGCGTTGATCTTGTCCTGCTCCATGCCCTTTGCCCAGAAACGCTCACGGCAGCGGCGAACATACCAGTTGCTGAGCTCGTCAACGAAATCGTCGAGCGCTCTGCCCGCCTCGGGGATATGGTATGTGTCAAGGTTTTTGTCGACCTCTTTGACCACGGAATTGAGCTTCGAGAGCAGCCACTTGTCCATAACGGGCAGCTTGTCGTACTCGAGGCTGTAGTTCGTGGGATCGAAATTATCGATATTTGCGTACAGGGTGAAGAAAGCATAGGTGTTCCAAAGTGTGCCCATGAACTTTCTCTGGCCCTCTGTGATAGCCTTGTCGTCAAAACGGTTGGGCAGCCAGGGCGCGCTGTTGGTGTAGAAATACCAGCGGATCGCGTCTGCGCCGTGCTTTGCGAGCGACTCGAAGGGATCTACCGCATTGCCCTTTGATTTGCTCATCTTCTGGCCGTCCTTGTCGAGCACGAGGCCCAGAACGACTACGTTCTCGTAAGGAGCCTTGTTAAAGAGCAGCGTGGACTCCGCCATCAGCGAGTGGAACCAGCCTCTGGTCTGGTCTACGCCCTCGGAAATGAACTGCGCGGGGAACTGCTTCTCGAACAGCTCTTTGTTTTCAAAAGGATAATGATGCTGCGCAAAAGGCATGGCGCCCGAATCGAACCAGCAGTCGATAACCTCGGGTACGCGCTTCATAACGCCGCCGCACTCGGGGCACTTGCAGGTGATGGCATCGATGTAAGGTCTGTGGAGCTCAACCTTGGCAGCGTCGGGATTGCCCGAAAGCTTTGCCAGCTCCTCGCGGCTGCCTACGCACTCGCGGTGTCCGCACTCGCACTCCCAGATGTTGAGGGGAGTACCCCAGTATCTGTTTCTGGAGATAGCCCAGTCCTGGATATTCTCGAGCCAGTTGCCGAAACGTCCGGTTCCGATGGTCTCGGGAACCCAGTTAACGGTCGCGTTGTTGCGCACGAGGTCGTCCCTTACGGCAGTCTCCCTGATGTACCAGGAATCACGCGCATAGTAGATGAGCGGTGTGCCGCATCTCCAGCAGTGAGGATACTCATGCTCGAACTTGGGCGCATCGAAGAGCTTGCCCTCCTTGTCGAGGTCGATCAGGACATTCTTATCGGCGTCCTTGACGAACTGGCCTGCGTAAGGTGTCTCGGCGGTCATCTCGCCCTTACCGTTTACGAACTGTACGAAGGGAAGGTCATAGTTGCGTCCTACGTTCGCATCGTCTTCACCGAAAGCGGGAGCGATATGAACGATACCGGTACCGTCGCTCATGGTAACATAATCGTCGCAGGTTACAAAGAAGCCCTTCTTGCCCTGTTTGTCGGCACATTCCTTGGAGCAGGGGAACAGGGGCTCATACTCCCTGTACTCCATCTCCTTGCCGCTCCAGCGCTCGAGAACCTCGTAAGCGGGCTTGTCCTCGGAAGCGAATTTGCCGAGAACGGTATCCGCGAGAGCCTCAGCGAGGATATAGGTATATCCGTCGGCGCACTTAACCTTTACATAGGTATCCGAAGGGTTCACGCAGAGCGCAACGTTCGAAGGCAGCGTCCAGGGCGTGGTCGTCCATACGAGATAGTAAGCGTCCTCGCCGACAGCCTTGAAGCGCGCGATGGCCGAACGCTCCTTAACGGTCTTATAGCCCTGTGAAACCTCTGCGGACGAAAGAGGGGTACCGCAGCGGGGGCAGTAAGGCACGATCTTAAAGCCCTTGTAGAGCAGGCCCTTGTTCCAGATCTCCTTTAAGGCCCACCACTCGGACTCGATATAGTTGTCATCATAGGTAACGTAAGGGTGCTCCATGTCGGCCCAGAAGCCTACGGTGCCGGAGAAATCCTCCCACATTCCCTTGTACTTCCACACGGATTCCTTGCACTGCTCGATGAAGGGCTCCATGCCGTATTCCTCGATCTGGTCCTTGCCGTTTAAGCCGAGATGCTTCTCGACCTCCAGCTCTACGGGCAGTCCGTGTGTATCCCAGCCGGCCTTACGGGGCACATAGTTGCCCTTCATGGTGCGGTATCTGGGTACCATGTCCTTGATAACACGGGTCAGAACATGGCCGATATGGGGCTTGCCGTTGGCTGTGGGGGGCCCGTCGTAGAATGTGTAGGTCGGGCAGCCCTCGCGCAGCTTCAGGCTCTTGTTGAAGATGTCTTCTTCCTTCCAGAACTTTACGATCTCTTTCTCGCGATCGACAAAATTCATGTCCGTTGATACTTTCCTGAACATAATCGTCTCCTCCTCTTCAGGTGGTCAATTAAACTAACGAAGCCCGCACTCCAATAAGGAATGCGGGCTCAAGCATTTTATACCACCTCTTGGAAAGTACTCCCCTCGCCTTACGGCACCGGGTTCATACCGTTCCCCGTAACGCGGGGACCACGTCATGACTTACTGGCACGTAGTATCGGGCGTGTGCTTCTGCCATGCGGCTCCGGAGGGATATTCGTCTGTATGTACTGGTATCCGCTTCGCACTGTCGCGGACTCACTGTGAGGCTTCGATACAGAGTACTGTCTCCTTCAACACCATTTTAAAAAATATTCGAATGATAGGAAATAATAATACAACTTTCCGCAAAAGTCAAGGCTTCAGGCGATCTGGAAATGATTTCCTCCGCCGCGTTTCGAAACATACATGACGGCGTCGGCCTGCTGATACAGCTCATCAAAGGTCTGCACCTGATGCTTCGTGCAGAATACGGCGCCCAGGCTTATCGAAACCTTGTGACCGGTGCCGCGCATCTCCTCGACATCGATCTTGTCAACCTCGCTGTACAGGCGGTTAAGACACGCGTTGGCCGCATCGGGCTTGGTCATGCCGGTCGCGTAAACCGCGAACTCGTCGCCGCCGAGACGCATGACGATATCCGCGTCACGGAAGGACCTTACCAGACACCCCGCAACCTCTATCAGCACCTTGTCTCCGACTCCGTGGCCGAATGTATCGTTGACGCTCTTGAACTTATCGACATCCATCAGCGCGAACATACCGGGCGTGCCGTCCTCGAGCAGCTTCATGATCTTGGCTTCTCCGCCGCCGCGGTTCGAGATGCCGGTCAGCGCATCGGTCTCTGACATCGCCGTAAGCGCCTTTTCCAGGGACTTCTTCGCCGAAATATCAGTCATCGAAGTGATGACAACGGTCATATTGCTCTCTTTGAGTTCGGTAACGTAGGTCGTCGCCATGACAGATATCTTCGAGTCCTCGTGGTTGATCGCGAACTCGTACGAACGCCTGCCGCCTATCGCCTTGAGCGCGATCAGCATGTCGAGCAGCTTTTCCTTGTCGTCGGTCTCGCATCTGGCGATCAGCTCGTCCACGGTGACCTTTGTATTTCTCGGATCCGGAACGCCGAACATCCTGCCCGCCGCGTCGTTCATCAGCATGACATTGTCGTCCATGTCGGTAACCAGCATGCCGTCGCTCTGTGCCAGCAGCATCTCGTGGTAGATCGCGTTCTCGCCCTCAACGCTCTTGTTGTGCTCGAGCTCGGCGAGCTTCTCGTCGT
>JAEEXY010000086.1 GCA_016288005.1 Lachnospiraceae bacterium | reverse complement strand
TCGGGGCGCAGAAGAAGACCCCGCAGACGCTCCTGACCGGATCATTTATCGTTAAAGTCACTCGGCAGACAATTAAACACTTTCTTAAAGGCACGAAGATAGGTAGTGTAATCGGCGAAGCCGCTCGCAAGAGCGGCTTCATTTATTGAGAAGCCTTCCTCGAGCAGTTTGCGCGAATAGAAGAGACGTTTCTGCAGGACATAACTGTGCAGTGTGTATCCTGTCTCGGCCCTGAAGCGGTGCATGAGATAGGAACGGCTTAAGAAGAACCTGCCGGCGAGCGTGTCGCAGGACAGATCAGCCTGAAGGTTCGAGTTGATATACGCGAGAATATCGGCTATTTTCCTGTCGCAGCGGAAAGGGATGTCGGTATTGGTATCCGAAGAGGTCATGGCGCGGTCGAGAGATATCAGATACCTGATAAGAGCCGCGTCGGAAGCGGTTTTTGCGCCGTAGCGCCCGGCAGAGAGTTCCTCTTCGAGCTCGAGCAGGAGCCGCATGCAGCGCTCGCGGTCGGATGCGTCGGGACGGAAGAGACATTTTGCGTCGCCGCTCAGCTTAAAGCAGAGCGAGAGATCGCAGTCATCGGTGCTGTGTGTGGTCAGAAAATCCCTGTTGATCCAGAGAACTATACGGTTATAAGGCTCGTCGGGGTCGATGACGGGCTTGTGGATGTCATGATGATTGACAAAGAGCACATCGCCGGGCTCAAGGAAATACTCCCTTCCTTCAATGATGTACGAGGCCTTTCCCGACAGGAGTACGACGATCTTGTCGAACTCGTGATAGTGGAAGCTGTGCTCGTCCTTGTTCCGGTCATTGATATGGAAGAGGAGATAATCCGTATTCAGGTATCCGCGTTTGTCGATGTGATCCATTTGAAATCCTCTTTGTGAGATATGGTTATACGCCCGCAGTGTGCCGCTTTGAGGGCAGCTGTGAGAGGATCACCGCGAAGAAGCTGAGCAAGCCTCCGATGATCTCCCGCGCGGTCATGGTGTCGCCGATCAGCACCCATGCCGCGATCGCGGCGAATACCGATTCCGTGCTCAGCAGCAGAGATGCCGCTGTGGGGGTCGTATGCTGCTGTCCGACGATCTGGAACGTATAGGCAAAGCTGCAGGAGAATATGCCGGCATAGAGCAGCGGGACAGCTGCGGCTCTGACTGCGTCGAGAGTGATGACTTCATCTGTAAAAGGCACTATTATCGAGCAGAGCAGACCCGTCGTCAGGAACTGTATGCAGCTGATCGTCATGCCGTCGAGGTCGTGTGCCATTTTGTCGACGGTCATGATATGTATAGCAAAGATAAAGGCGCAGATGATGATCAGTATGTCACCCTTTTCGATCGTGAAGCGGTCACTCACGCAGAGCAGATACATACCGACAACGGCGATCGCGACGCTGATCCAGAGTCTCAAAGTGTGCCTGCTGCCGAAGAACAGTCCGATCACGGGTACTATGATAACGTACAGGGCCGTGATAAAGCCCGCTTTGCCGGGAGAAGTGTATAACAGGCCGATCTGCTGGATGGAATTGGCCATCGTGAGCAGCAGACCGCAGATAACGCCTGTAAGTATCACGCGCTTGGAAAGACCGGGCGCGGGTCCCGTTTCACTCTTTTTGAGGCTGCGCTGCCTTACGGCAACAACAGGGAGCATAACGATGCCGCCCAGAAGAAAGCGGATCGCGTTGAACGAGAAGGGACCGAGATGCTCCATCCCCACACTCTGCGCGGTAAATGCGGCGCCCCAGATGATGGCTGCCAGTAAGAGCAGCATATTTGCCTGCCAACGTTTCATATAACGGTACCGATGTCCTTTTTCTGTATTAAGATGCGGAAAACACAGTAAATACCGCAATCCTTAAGTATCTAATATATTAGATTTGACCTGCAAAGTAAAGGGATATTTCTGCTGTTGACGTTGCGCAAACTCTGCACGGATAATCTCACGATACAGAAAGACAGTTTATTATTTTTTGAAGTAAATGATTAAGAGTATTGCGAAAATAGTTTTCGTGCCTTATTATATATACTAGATAAGAATAAATGTAACTAGGGTATCGTCCCGAAAGGACAGATATCAAGAGGATTTAATATGGCGGAAAAAGTTAAGATACTTATCGCAGACGATTCCCAGACCAGTCTGATGATCCTCTGCGAGGAGTTCAAGCCCTACTATGAGGTTGTCACTGCCGGCGACGGCGAAGAGTGCCTCAGAACGCTCAAGCATTATACCGATATCGAACTTGTTGTCCTTGACCTGCTTATGCCGGAGATGACAGGTTTTAATGTGCTGGAGAAAATGGCTGCGGACGACAGGCTTGCGCGTATTCCCGTCATTGCGATCTCGGCTTCCGACAATAACGACGACCTGATCGACGCTCTCGATCTCGGCGCCTACGATGTTATGCCGAAACCGATCAATCTTCCCATACTGCGTCATAAGATCCAGAACCTCCTCACGCGCAGGATCACCGCAAAGGAGTCCCAGGGCGTTCAGATACGCAACAGGTTCATCGCGAATATCGAGGTCGACGAAAAGACCGGCATCTATAACCGCAGATCCTTCATCAGAAAGACCCGTGAGCTCCTCAACGCAAATCCCACCAAACGCTATATCATAATCCGCTACGACATCGACGGATTTAAGGTGCTGAACGACGTATACGGAGTGGATGAGTGCGACCGCATCCTTAAGTCCATCGGCGATACCTTCAAGAAAAAGACCGAGGATTTCGAGGAGTGTGTTTACGGCAGATGGGAGTCCGATCATTTCGTTATCTGCATGCGTCTCGACGATTTCCACCGTCTGCATGTCGCGGACCATTACATGGATCCGCCTTCGATAATTCCGAATCTCCAGATATCGCTCAGGATGGGCGTATATGTTATAGACGATCCTTCGCTGGACGTGGCCCTGATGTGTGACCGCGCATTCCTTGCGCTCAAGACTATCAAGGACAATTTCACCAGGAATATCGCTTTTTACGACGATACGATGCGCCTGTCGCTTATAGAAAAGCAGCAGCTGGTCAATGAGATGAACCAGGCGCTCGACAGCTCACAGTTCACCATCTATCTGCAGCCGCAGTACAATTACCTGACCGGCGCGCTGCACGGCGCCGAGGCGTTGGTGCGCTGGATACATCCGGAAAAGGGCATCATCCCGCCGATCAAGTTCATCCCGCTGTTCGAGCAGAACGGCTTCATCACCCACCTGGACAAATTCGTCTGGGAGGAGGCCTGCCGCTATCAGCGCAAATGGCTGAACATGGGCATCGGCATCTGCCCGATCTCGGTCAATGTTTCACGAACCGATATCTGCTCCATGAATGTCGCGGAGCATTTCAAATACCTGGTGGACAAGTACAGCCTGCCCACCTCATCGATACACATTGAGATCACCGAATCCGCATATATCGACAATCCTTCGCTGCTGATCGGAGCCGTGCGCCATCTGCGCGATGCCGGCTTCTGCGTGGAGATGGATGATTTCGGCAGCGGCTATTCGTCGCTCAATACCTTAAAGGACGTTCCCGTTGACATGCTCAAGCTCGACATGAAGTTTATCGAGTCGGAGGGCAGGGAAGGCCGCGGCGGCCCGATCCTGAGCTCAGTCGTGCGCATGTCGAAGTGGCTGAAGCTCCCCATCATTGCCGAGGGAGTCGAGACACAGAGCCAGGCTGAGTTCTTAAAGAGCATAGGCTGTATGTACATGCAGGGCTATTATTTCGCAAAGCCGATGCCCGCCGCCGATTACGAAGGCATTCTTTCGGGAGCGGAGCGTGAGCTGAAGATCAACGAGCCCTTCTATGATGACGTAGACAATGCCATGGAGTTCCTGAACTCCAATTCGCAGGCCAACAGGATATTCAATTCGTTTGTGGGCGGTGCAGCGATTATCGAGTACGACGGCGAAGAAGTCGAAGCGATGCGCGTTAACGACCGTTTCTTTGACGTGCTCGAGACCGATCGCTCCGAATACACCGACAGGACGCACAATCTCCTGGAGTGGTTTGACCAGATCAACTGCGAAAAGATCAAAAAGACCATAGCCAAGGCCGTTATCAGCGGCAGAGAGGTATTCTGTGAGGTCAGCTCGAACAAGATCCACGAGGAGCGCGAGATATGGCTCCGCGCGGGCGTCAGGGTGCTCGTCAGCAATGTGGACAGATACCTGATGTTCCTCACGATAGAGAATATCACCGAGCGCATGAGTCTGCTCGCCGTCAACCTTAAGCTGACGGATCAGATGAGCGCGATCATCAATAATATCCCGGGCGGCGTGGCCGATCTGGAGATCGACAGCAGTATGACGTTCAGGATACTGGGCGCAAACGAGAAAAATGCCCAGATGTTCGGATACACGAACGAGGAGTATATGCGCGAGTTCGGAAAGAATATGCTCGGCGCCGTTTATCCCGACGATATGGAAAAGGTCAGGAACGCCGGCGCATCGCTCTATTCCGGGCAGAACAGCAGCTTTAACATCAGATTCAGGCATATATGCAGAAACGGTGCCTGGAGATGGGTCACGATGATAGGCAACCGTACCAGACACAGCAAAACCGCTATCTATGTCACCACGCTGCTGCTCGATATCGATGAGCAGGTACGCGCGGAGCAGCGCGCTGCAGGCAACGAGCGCGAGTTCGCCCGCAGGGAGAGGCTGTTCGACGTGATGCTCGAGAGTACTCCTTACGGAGTCGTTCAGGTGCTCATCACGGATGACAGCTATGAGTTCCGCACCTGCAATACCAATGCATGGAAATATCTCAATTACGATAACCGTGAGCAGTTCATCGACGAGCTGATCGCCAGCAATTTCAAGATCAACGAGATGGCCGAGAACATCGATGAGATCCAGGAAGGCCTGACCGCCGTTCTCGTGGGAGAGGACCAGCAGACGTTCGTATTTGACGCAGTCAGGGTCGCGCACGACGGAACCGAGGTGCTCCTGCACAACATCGTCAAAAAGATCGTAGTCGATAATGAGATACATTATCTGCAGCATCTGTACATTCCGGTTGAGTCTCCGAACAAGCCTCCGGAGTGGTTTTTCAAGCGTTTTTAAATTGTAGCAAATTTTTTTAATTTTTTTGTTGACAAATACAATTTCCGGTAGTATATTATTACATGTGCTCGACAGAGAGCACGATGTAATGCGCGAGTGGTACAGTGGTAGTACGTCGCCTTGCCAAGGCGAAGATCGCGGGTTCGATCCCCGTCTCGCGCTCGTCTGATGAAGTCGCACAAACCCAGTAAAATAGCGGGTTTGCGCGATTTCTTTTTTTGCGAAAAGTGGTTAATTTTGGTTAAGATTTGGTTAAGAAAATTTCCTCTGATTTAATGCCGTGAGAGCAGTACCCGTATCGACGCCTGTATAATAGTTTTTGGCGGCTACTGCGGGCGAATTTCCGAACAGCTGCGATGCAAGGATAACATTTCCTCCGGTAGCATTTACCACGTCCGTGATCGCATTTCTCCTGAAGGAATGAGTTCCCTTTATTGCTTCCCTGCTGATCTTGATGTTCAGCTTCCTGCATATCCTGTAATACAGACGGTAAACGGTGTTATTGTTTATCACACCGAGTTCGGTATCATCAGGAAACAGAAATTCGCTTTTGGGATAGTACTTGTCAAGTACAGCAAACAGTCTTGTGAGAAATTCGTTCAGAGCATCTGTGATCGGGAACAGTCTGTCCTTGTAAGTCTTTGTATGCTCAACGATCTTCCAATGTTCCGGTATATCCTTGAACTTCTTTACAGAGATCTGTTCTCTGGATATCCAGATACCGCCGGGGCGCACATCAGATCTTCTTAAAGGGGCAAGTTCGCCTCTTCTGCAACCGATAAGGATCTGCATCTCAAGAGCGTATGCCGGCATGTAGTCGGGTTTTTCCTCCTGATGTTCATGAATGGCACGCATAATCCTTTTAAGGTCAAATTCTGAATGAACCCTCTTATCGTTGCTCACGTTCTGAACGATCATTCCGCTGAACTTATTGAAATTCAATCTGGTGTAAACATTGTCAGCAATCCAGTACTGCTCGTAAGCGAATGAAAAAGCGGATCTGAGAATACCCTTAAGTGATCCTAAGGCTTTATCTCTTAAAGAGTATCTTTCGAGATTAAAGAACATAATACCTTCAACATCACCCTTGGTAATCGCATCGATATACTTATTCTCAAAATCTGTACCTGCAAAGTAGCGTTTATAATCCGATCTGTTCTTGTTGATGGTATTCTGTCTGCTTACTTTACGGTCTTCATCCTTCACGTACTTGATCTTATCCTGGAGAAAGAGTTCGTAAACCTCACCAAAGGTTTTTCTGGCTTTGCCGGTGACTCCTTTTTCAAAGGCATACAACTTATCCTCAAGCTCATTTCTGGACTTAGCGAACAACTGCCTGCGTCCGGTCTTTTTGGTAGCATCCTTAACATATATGCGATAATAACCGTCAGAACCGGGCTTGGCAGGAATGCTGTACTTTTTTAACAGTTCTTTCTTTTCAATGTACATATATATCTCTCGGGCATCCCGCAGATTCATTGTATCATACTGATTTAGATCAGTCATCAAATTTCCTCCTCTTTGCTTTAGGCGCGTCAAGGCACGAACAAGGCACCCTGAAAGCATGAAAAAAGCCCATGTATCCCGCATTTAGGCACATAGGCACGTAGTTTTTGAGTTGCTGTGTAATTTTATGTTTGTAAAAAAATAAGGATTGACCCGGAAAACTCCCGCCTACCCGCCTACGAGTGCCGGAAGGGGCAGTCTACCAGGGTGTGCAGGGCATACACGCCCTTATAACCACGTGCCAGCTTCCCGCCTAAAGGCACGTTCTTGACATAGGTGATGCCGAGTTTCGCTGCATGATCCTTGAATTCCTTAGAAAAGGATGTCTCGGACCTGATCTTTGCCAGATTGTCCGTGCACCAGAGCTTATAGGCATCGTAAAGGTCCTTCGTGGTGCAGAGGGCTTCGGGTTCGAAGGAGATATAGCCTTCGGATTCAAAGAAATCGAGGATGCTGTCCTCGTCCCTGCGCATCTCTGCCTGGTTAGCCCTGGTACGGTCGCTCACGGTAAAATGAAAGCCGTTGGCCACAAGGCGCTTGAGACCTTCGAGGCACCAGAGGGCGATACCTTCAGTCTCTTTGGAGAGCTTCTCCGAGAGGTTTCTGTCATCCACGCGGCCGGCAGGTTTTTCCTTAACCCTCAATACGATCTGCCTGCGGTAAAAGCCTTCGGACTTGTCGTAAAGGGAGCTCAAAGCCCCGTTGCCGAAAGCCATGATCCTTACATAAAGGTATCCCTGATAGCTCTGCCGGCCCTTGCGCTCGAGATCCATCTTGTCTTCCATGGTCACGATCGCTTTTAACATGCCGGTATCGGAAAGAGCTTCCATTTTCATGTCATCATCGATCATGAGGAGCTTGCCTTCCTGATCGGCGGGGCAGAACCTGTCTGTGGAGAGCTTCTTTAAGGGGCAGATGTTCATGTTGTCACCGAGAAGGTTCCGGCAGACGAATCCCACACGCGATTTGCCTTCGCCACCGCTTCCTATGAGCATCAGCATGGCCTGGGACTTGGTGGTAGGTAAAAATACTGATCCCATGAACTCCTGAAGGGTAATGATGTCCTCAGGATATAAAAGATCATCAAGGAACTTAAGCCAGATGTCCGGAGTCTGCGCATCAGGGTTATAGTTTACCGGGAGCCTGTTGGAACAGAACTGCTTCTCGGGGCTAAAGCCGCCGGACAGGAAATAGGTCCCGTTCTTAAAGTGGACCCTGTCTGTATGCTTGGGCATATCCTCGCAGAGGGACTCATATTTGAGAGCTTCCGTTATCTGATTCGCCTTGCGTACGATGCCTGACTTTACATAGGGCTTTATTGCGTCTACGATCTCTTTTAAGAGCCTTTCGTTGTTTACCGTGCCATCTATGTCATAGAAAAGCCCGCCGACGAATCTGAGCGGATGGACGGCAAGGAACCATGTACAGAAGGCAACCTCGTCAACCTTGTTTGATTTCGCGTCATACCATTCGGGTATGCCGGTGTTATTGTTCGTACTTTCATTCATCTGTCTGTTTATCTCCTTTATCGCTTCGATCGTTCTCGGATCCAAAGCCTCTAATTCTTCTTTCAAGTTCAATCACTTTCCCTCCGTAGTCTGTAATGAGCAAAGCCCTGTCGGAGATGTCACCGGTGAGCAGGGTATCAAGCATATACCTGACGTGATCGATCTCCTTCAGGGCTTCGCAGTAGTATGGATGCCAAACGTCATCCATGTCCTTGGGTTCATATTTTATTTTCCATTCTTCCAACAGGTGCAGATACCGGCAGAGGACCTTAAAGCAGTGATCCTCTGTTTCCTTAAATATCTGCGCGTCACTCTTCCTGGGTTTTGCCCGGGCGGGTGGAGAGCATTGCCCGGTATCGATGCTCAGCCCGAAATCATGGCAGATCATTATGGCTGCATCTTTAAGTGAGAGACCGAAGTAACGTGATACGAGATCGATCACATCTCCGTCAGCTCCGCATCCGAAGCAGTGAAATCGCTTATCGACTTTCATGCTCGGATGACGGTCATTGTGGAAGGGACAGCAGGTCATGCCGCCCCCTTCCGATCTTAAGACCGTAAAAGGATGCAGCTTCCTTCGCGGAAACCGCATCCTTTATCTCCTGAAACATATTCATTTTTTGTTCCTTTCTGCTTTTAGCTATGTGTGTTTTGATCATTCTGTCCGTTAGTTACCGCATCATCGCACCTCCCCTCTGTCATGGGAAGGATGCTTACGCTCACGCTTATCTGCATCGGCTTCCTGCTTTGCACGGGTCAGCCTTTCGAGAAGGGAAGTCTTTGCCGTGTGTGCTATCGCATCCTGATTCCTCTGTTTCACTTCCGGACTTAAGAGGACTCTTCTTACGACTGCGGAGAGCTCGGCCGACTTGCGCTTCAGAAGATCGATCAGTCCCTGCAGCAGCCTTCCGGCAAAACTCCGTTTCTCACCGTCGATGCGGTGCTCGGGCCTAGCTATCTCTTTACCGTAAGCCTCGACGACTGAAATATTCTCTTTTGTCGTTTCTTCCCTGACCGTGTCGGTGACAGTCTCGACCGCTTTCTCATACGCAGCCTCGGCAACATCTTTCACCATGGCGTCGATGTCGGAGATCTTCATGGTGAGTTCGTTGAGTTCTTCCTGCTTCTGTGCGATCTCCTCATTCTGTTTTGCCAGGATGAAGTCATTCTTCTCAAGATGTGTCCTGCCTTCGAGCGGTACCTTCTCGATCGTCACTCCGTATTTCTCGGCGATCTCGATATAGAGCCTCCTCACTTCCGCATCGAAACTCATCTTGCGGTTGTTCTTCGGTCCTTCCTTCTTTGTGGGATCCGGAAGTTCAAACCCGAGAGCCTCACACGCCTTTCCCTGCTTGGGGAAGAGCATTCCGTATCCGTCGTCCGCGAAGAAAACATGGCGCTCATGGATGTGCGGTGTTGCTTCATCCATGTGGAGCGCCCAGTCGAGGATCTTGAAATTCGATCCGTAACGCTTGATCAGTTCATCGAAAAGTTCCACGACGACCCGGGTAAACAATACCGGGTCTTCATGCCCGTCCTTCGTCCCCAGCTGATAGACGGATTCCTCCGGACAGGTCTTCGGATCCTTTAGGATGTCATCGAGCTCACGGCATCTTTCCTTATGCCTTGACCTGATGTGACGCTCGTTCTGTGCATCGATCGAATCGATGAAAGTGTTGTGATAATAAGCACGTTCGATCTCGCCAAAGTTGAATTTTCGCTCGGGACGGTTCCCGTTCTCATCCGGGATGTTGAATCCCTGATAAATATCCCAGTAGACATTTGCGCTGCATCTGTCCTCCTGGATATGATCCGAATTCTCAACATTGAAGCTCCGGTCATTGTGCTCCGGTTTAAAAACCCCGCTCGCTCCTTTCCTTCCGTTGTGTCTTGTTGCTCTTACTTTGCCCATTCGTTTTTCCTCCTTTTTGGATTTTTGGAAGTCATGAAAAATGACCGGTTTTGCCCGGTCACTCATCACGACTTTTTTCATTTTTTGAAAAATTGATTCAGGGGCATCCCGGCGAAGCCGAACTGTCTTAAGCGAAGCGCGACAGAAGATAACCCAATACAAAGTGTCGCGCTGCAACACTTCATTGGGCCATGGTTTCACCCTGGACCTGACCAGAGTTTCACCCTGGACCGGAGCGGGATCCTCCCTGCACCCGGGCAAGGACGCTGCCCTTGCATCCCGGCGAGGCTCTGCCTCTGCACTCCGGCGGAGCCTTGCTCCTGCACCTTGCGTAAGGCTCTGCCTTCACGATCCGCCGAAGGGTTGCGCCCTCCGGACTCCGCATGCAGAAATAAAAAGGATCATTCTTTGGCGGGGAATGATCCTTTTATCTTTCTGCGGGTGGCACGCTGCTTGATCCGTGCTTCCTTCGATCGCCTCTATATAATGATTCGCACGAAAAAGCTGCATGCCCTGTTTTGCCGGGGATTTGCACATTTTCCGATTGACGATTAAACTTTTTCATTTTTTTAGTGCAAAACTGCAACGGATGTGCTATGATAATAATCGAACAAATGTTTGAAAGGGCGATGAAGATGGGAGAATACCTTCCGGGAGATCTGCATGACAGATTAAAAGAATTAAGAGAAGCTCATGGCATCAGAAGCCAGTACAGACTTGCCGATAAGATCGGGGTAAACCGTTCGACCTACAGTAGGCTCGAGAGCGGAGAGACGAAGACGATAAGCAGTGACATTCTGATAAAACTCTCGGAGCTGTATAATGTCCCGACCGATTACATACTCGGATTGACTGACACGCCGGAGAAGACCGGATACGATATCCGGGAACTCGGGCTGACAGTGGAAGCAGCGAAAGTCCTGTATATGAAGAAAGTGGACCGGCGTGTTGTCAATGAACTTCTGATCAATGAAAAGTTTGAAGCAGCCACCAGATCGATGGCATCGTATTTTTCAGATTCGATTGCGCGAATGATCCAGGCACAGAACGAAGTCCTGGATAATTCATTCTCGATAATCGACGGACTCATCCGTAACGGAAAGATCCCCAACGATCGGGAAATGAGAGAGACAAAGAAAACTCTCAAAATGGCAAAACTCCCTTCGGAGAGTTTTGAGATAACCAAGATCGAGAGGCAGCTGACGCTGGCCGTACGCGAGGTCAAAAACAAAATGGTTGATGAAGTTGCCGCTGCAGCTGCGAAGGGGAAGCAGGAGCTGCTCGATTATGAAATCATGGAGAGAGTTAAGGAAGAGGCGTATGCAGCTCCGGGTATCAAGGACCTGACTGATGAAGAGAGACTTAAGGTTATCAAAGATACCATACTGGCCGGACTAAAGGAGTACGTTGACGTAGATGCAGAGCGGATTCCGCAGATAGATCCAATGGTAGAGCAGATCGCACTTCTGTTGATAGAGGTATGGAAAGAAAACAATGAGCAAAGCCGAGCGTAAGGACAGAAGAAACAGGGAACTGTGTGTTCGCGCAAAAATAAATGACCTGAGGGCACAGACAGAGCTCCTGCTGGAGAACGAAGGACTCGTCGTGCAGCTCGCGAAGAGTCTTGCGATCCTGCACGACATCGATATACATCATTATGGCGGGATCGAACTTGACGATCTCCTTCAGGAGGGACGCTTTGCCATGCTTGAAGCGGCGAAGCGTTATGATGTAACATCGGAAACGAAATTCTCCACTTACGCATCAGTCGTGATGAAGAACGCGATGCGAGACCTTTGCCGGAAAGGCGATTCATCGTTCGAAAAACAGCTTGCCGACCATGGCATCATCCAGGTATTCCTTGATGATGATCCGGTTGATGAAGACGGTATCAGGGTGGTGGAGAAGGTTTCGGACAGCAGGGAGCGTGATCCTGTTGGTGATGAAGCCGTGCTTAGGGTTATGATACAGAAGATGCGTAACAGGCTGGAACTGCTTCCAGCACGGGAACAGCGTCTCCTCATGTACCGGTACGGACTTCAGTCCCTGCAGTTTAAGACCATAGCCGAGACAGCAGCATTCTTCAACCTTACGGAAAAGCATATGCGGCTCATCGAGGACAGGGCACTCAGAAAGCTACGGGAAGGCATGAATGATGGAAAGATAGTGTAAACCGATATTATTAT
>JAEEXY010000085.1 GCA_016288005.1 Lachnospiraceae bacterium | reverse complement strand
ATGGGTATGGTACCGAACATCCGAGACAGAGGAATACAGGAACCTCAATATCGAGATCCTGCAGAA
This sequence comes from Lachnospiraceae bacterium, assembly GCA_016288005.1. Taxonomy (GTDB): domain Bacteria; phylum Bacillota; class Clostridia; order Lachnospirales; family Lachnospiraceae; genus RUG11977. Next base: position 12,148 of record JAEEXY010000085.1, on the reverse strand, counting down.
CGGTCTCGCGATAGCTTCGAGTTCGGCCAACAACCGCTACGGTACGACCGCGGTTACCGCTATCGAAAGCGCCAAAGCGCAAAAGCTCAATATCTACTCCGGTCAGAAGGACCCCGATTTCTTCTACGGCGAAGCCGTGGAGCTTACCTTAAAGGAGCTCCGCACGACGGTCGAGCAGTATAAGGACATCCAGGTGGCTTTTGAGGGAGTGGTCACGAAGAACTACAACAATGCTGTCTATGTCGAGTCGTTTGACGAGGAGACGGGTCTTTATTACGGCATCATGGTCTACTACGGCTTTAACCTCAGCGGCGAAGGTCTTGAGGTCCTGACTGTCGGCAATCTGGCCCGCATCGTCGGCAAGGTTCAGTATTACGAGGCGGGCGGTTCCTATCAGGTTTCCGGTCTGACGTACCGAGCGATGAAGCCGGACGATCCCGGCAACATACAGAAGCTCGGCGACGGTTATTCGCCTTCGTTCAAGGAAACGGACGCGAAGACGCTCATGACCGGTACGGTGGACGTTTCCGTCGGTGAAGAGACAAAGACCTTCGACTACGGTTATCTGGCGCTGGCCACGACCGTGGAAGTAAAGGATCTCGATGTTGTCAGCGTTTACACGACAACGAGTGAAGAGAGTTCTTCAAAGGGCGCCCTTACCCTTCCCTGCAAGGCTGCGGACGGTACCGGGATCGATGTGAGGACGGTCGTTCTCCATGATCAGGACGGCAACGTGGTCACGGCGGACGAATATGAGGGCAGGAACATTTCCGTAAAGGGTATCGTGGATGTCTTTGACGGAAAGTATCAGGTGAAGGTTTTATCCACGCAGGATATAACTATAAATTAACAGAGAGAAAAGAGGAGAAAAATGAAGAAACTTATTGCTTTGCTTCTGGCAGCGGTTCTCTGTGTTGCAAGCCTTACGGCATGCGGCAAGAAGGATAATACCGGCGATAACGGTGCTGCTTCGGGTGACATTGAGTCAGCTAAGGCTTATCTTATCAGCATGTATGAGAAGAGCGCCGAAGTTACCGCATCCGATTATGAGGTTGTTTCCCTTGTTATGGTTGACGGCGTTAAGTACAACGTAACCTGGACAACAGACGCTGCAGACGTTAAGGTCGTTGCAGGCGAGAAGATGACAAAGATCGATGTCGACGAGGAATCGGCCAATGACGTAGCATATGTTCTTACCGCTACTCTTGCGGATCCTTCCGGCAAGACAGCTACCGCTACCTTCAATCACAAGGTTCCCGCATACAAGCTTACCAGCTGGACAGAATATGCCGCAGCTGCAGCAGGCGACAGCCTTGTTGTTAAGGGTATCGTAACAGGCATCATGTCCAAGAAGAACGGCAATTCAAGCAACTGCCTCTACTTCCAGGACGAGGTAGGCGGATACTACGCTTACAACCTTGGCACCGATCCTCTTGAGCAGGGTATCAAGGTTGGTATGACCGTTAAGGTTACCGGTACAAAGGACATCTACAGCGGCACTCACGAGATCAAGGACGGCGTTGTTGCCATCGTTGATGAGAGCACCACTGTTCCCGCTCCCGTTGATTACACGGATGCATTCACAAACGCAGCAGATCTTAAGGACGCTTCGATCACCGAGAAGCAGGCTCTGCTCGTTACACTCAAGAACGTTGAGATCTCCGGACAGGATGTTGCCGGCGGATACTTCAAGTTCAAGCTCGGCGGCAAGGAGAGCTACATCCGTATTTCTTCTTCCGTTTGCCCTATCGTTACAGAGAAGGACGCTTTCATCGCAGGCCACACCGAGCATACAGGCTGGCTGGCTGACGCTACCGGCGTTATCTGCGTATATGACGGCGCATTCTATCTTACACCCGTTACCGTTGACGGCTTTGTTTACAACAACCTTCCTCAGAAGTCCGATAAGGAAAAGGTTGAGTTCGAGGCAGCAAACGTTTCGATCCCCGGCCGCTTCACAGAGGCAGGCGAGGCTGAGCTTCCCGCAAAGGGAACCACATTTGACGATGTAGCTATCGCATGGGCTACCGACAACGAGGCTGTTGCGGCTGTTGCTGACGGCAAGCTCGCCATCACACTTCCCAACGCAGATACCACCGTTACCGTAACCGGTACATTCACATGCGGCTCCGAGACCTTCGAGCAGGCATATGAGATCAAGGTTGAGGCTCCCGCAGACGATCTGTCCGTAGCAGAGACTCTGGCTAAGGCATTTGCTCTGGGTGAGGGCGAGGCTATGACAGGCGTTCAGGTTCTCCGCGGCGAGATCGTTGAGATCCCTACAGCTTACAACCCCGAGTACGGCAATGTAACAGTTAATATCCAGGTCGGCGAGCAGGTGATCCAGTGCTTCCGTCTGATCGGCGGCGAGGAGCTCGTTGTAGGCGATGTTATCACCGTAACCGGTAACCTCAAGAACTACAAGGGCACCGTTGAGTTTGACGCAAAGTGCACATACTCGAAGGATCTTTCGATCGAAGAGGCTAAGCAGGAGGTTGTTCTTGCTAAGGCATTCGAGCTCGGCGAGGGCGAGGCTATGACCGGAACCCAGATCCTGCGCGGTGAGATCGTTGAGATCCCTACAGCTTACAATCCTGAGTACGGCAATGTTACCGTTAACATCAAGGTCGGCGAGCAGATCGTTCAGTGCTTCCGTCTGATCGGCGGCGAGGAGCTCGTTGTCGGCGATGTTATCACCGTAACCGGTAACATCAAGAACTACAAGGGCACCGTTGAGTTCGACGCAAAGTGCACCTACGTTAAGAATCAGTCCCTCGAGGACGCAAAGGCTGCTCTCGTTCTGAAGAAGGCCTTTGAGCTGGCTGAGGGCGAGGCTATGAACGGCCTCCAGACCGTGACCGGTACCATCACCGAGATCCCTACAGCATACAATGCTGAGTACGGCAATGTTACCGTTAACATTCAGGTTGGCGAGTACGTAGTTCAGTGCTTCCGTCTGATCGGCGGTGAGGAGCTCGCAGTCGGTGATGTTATCACCGTAACCGGTTACCTCAAGAACTACAAGGGCACTGTAGAGTTCGACGCTAAGTGCACCTACGAGAAGTAATAAATATTGTTTAGGCAAAAGGCCTTCGGAGTGATCCGGAGGCCTTTTTTTGATATTCACAAAAAGAGGTAACTTTTAGACACTTTTTTTTTATATCGCTCCTATGATAATCTATAAACGCGGTATCGATAAGGCTGTTTTGGGGCATCCGGATACAATGATATCCGCATCGAAAATTCATAAATTGTTATAAGAGGAGGGTAAAATGTTTCAATTCGATCAATGTAACAGGAGAAAGAGTAATGAACGCAGACTGCTGAAGACTGTCCTGTCGCTCATTACGGCACTTGCACTGGTGATCACCATGCTGCCCATGGGAAGTGTGAAGGTTCATGCAGCTGTTGGTGATGAAGTGTCAAGCGGCACATGTGGTGCACATTTAACATGGAAGCTCACGGTAAACGGAGAGAATATCGAGGGCATTACCCCGATGACACTCACAATATCCGGTACGGGGAATATGGATACGTATACTAATATGCAAGGGGGGATTTTTGCTCCCTGGAGCAGTTATCGTGATTCGATCACCGAAATCTCGTTACCGTATGGCATCACCTCTATCGGCCAGAGCGCATTCTGGAAGTGCAGCAGGCTTACCCGGGTATCTATACCGGACAGCGTGACCGAGATAGGAATCGGGGCATTTCAGGAATGCGGGAGTTTGTCATCTGTTACCTTCGGGAGCGGTTTAAAAAGAATTTCCGGCGTTGCTTTTGTGTTATGCGGTCTTAGATCTGTCACTATCCCCGATAGTGTGAACTTTATAGGTTCAGGCGCATTTGCAGGCAACGGAAATCTTACCGGTGTAAACATCGGAAAGAACACGTCAGCTCTTACATGGGGAAATGCTTTCTATGGTGATGGATATTGGTGCAGAAGTCTGACCGCGATAGAAGTCGATCCGGATAACACAGCCTATTCCACGGAAGGTGGCGTGCTTTTTAACAAAAATAAAACAAAGCTGGTATACTATCCCTCGGGAAAACAGGATTATACCTATACCATACCTGATACGGTTACGGAAATAAGGCCTTACGCATTTGCAAGTGCAATAAGTCTTACGTCACTGGTTGTCCCCGGAAATGTAAAGAAAATCGGTGAATGTGCATTTTTGAATGCACCTTCACCGATACTCAGTGAAGGTGTCGAGGAAATAGAAGAATGTACTTATTATCCTACTTTCCAGTTTTCTATTAATTCGCCCGAGGTTTATACTTTACCTTCTTCGCTCAAAAAAATCGGTTCCAATGCATTGGCGGTGTTTGGCAACGGCACTTTATTGATCCCGGGAGAAGAAGTAGAATTTGGACGAAATCCGTTCAGAGACAGTACGGGCGGATTAAGTTTTACCGGAACTATCTACGCACCGGCGACCGTTGAATGTGATAATCTGAATAAGCTAAAATATAATATCGTTTATATCTGCAAAGCTCCGGTTGTGAGTCAGCAGAACTATGTTTACAGCGGAAATCAGATAACACATCTGGATTTATCTGCCAACGGCGGATATGTGATGGATCCTTCGAGTGTAAACACAGCTGCGGATAAGGGAGACTATACGGTAAAATTATCCCTGAAAGCTGATCGCCAGGAAAACGGGCATTCCGTTTCCTATGTCTGGGGCGATGTAAGTAAGCCGTCAACCTGGACATCCGCAAGCGATAAAGCGGATAAGGTTTATAACTGGAGCATAGGAGAACCTCTGCCCACCTCCGGTACTGCCGGTGGCTGTACATGGTCATTGAGTGACGATAATAAGACTCTTACGATTTCAAAGTCAGCAGACGGTGACGGAAAACTGCCTGACTATCAGTCGCCCTGGAACTATAAAAATACGATCACAAAGGTGATTATCAATGAAGGCGTAAAGAGTATCGGAAGCAGATCTTTTGCGGAGCATACTGCGCTGGAATCGGTAACACTGCCCTATGGCCTTGAAAAAATAGGACAAATGGCGTTCAATGAATGCACGGCGCTGAAGCAGGCAGAAATTCCGGGAACTGTATCTACAATAGCGTGGTTGGCTTTCGGGGGATGCTCTTCACTAGAATCGGTAACCATTAATGAAGGTGTGGAAAAAATCGATGCTACTGCATTTGGGTCCTGCACATCCCTTAGCTATATAGCTATCCCGGGAACTGTAAAAGAGATAGGCATGGCAGCATTTGACGGCTGCAGCTCACTTGGATCGGTTTATATAGGAAAGGGCGTGGAAAAAATACATGGCGGCGCATTTGATGACTGCAGCCTTCGAACGGTCGTTATCAATGTAAAAGATCAGGTGGATTTTGATAGTTCGGTTTTCTATACTCCGGGCAAAACTACTGCGGGGTTTGGTGAGATCAACTTCAGCACGTCTACAACAGGACTGAAGAAGCTCACTTCGACAGCCGGAAAGCTGACAGCAACAGCACAGCGCGGCGATTATACAATGCCTGTAACAGCGGCTGCATTTACCGTAAAGCTTGTGGATACATCTGCCACTGCTGTTCTTGAAAAGACCAGCTATGAGCGTACGGGAAGCCAGATCAGGCCTGCGGTAAGGGTTGAAGATGCAGGGAAGGAACTTATCGAGGGAACTGATTATTGCGTTGAATATGATACCAATACCGAAGTCGGAACAGGCTGGGTTACTGTCTTCGGTTTGGGCGAGTATACCGGAAGTATCGATCTGATGTTTACTATTACAAACGGTTCGGGCGGAGGATCGACAGGTGGCTCGGGCGGAGACTCGACAGGTGGTTCAAGCGGAGACTCTACCGGTGGTTCTACGGGTGGTTCAACAGGAACTGCGACAGGAACAACCGATACTGCAACCGATACAACCACAGAGAACAAGAAGGATGAGACCACTGCACAGGTAACCGAGAATGAGGACGGCTCAACCACTGCAACAACCGTTGAAAATAATCCCGACGGTTCCGTAACCACAAAGGAAGAGACGAAGACCGCTGACGGTTCGACCACCACTAAGGAAGAGACAACCGACGCGAACGGCAACACCAAGCTTTCCGAGAAGACCGTTGATGCCGACGGAACCGTAACTACCAGGCAGGAGACCAGGAAGGCAGACGGAACCGGCAGCGCATCCAGCACCACCAAAGACGAGGACGGAAATGTCCTCTCCACCACAAAAGAGAAGACCACGATCAACAGCAACGGAACAGTCAAGACCAAGGCCACTACCGAAAACGCAGATGGATCGAAGGTTGAGAACACAGTAAAGACTTACAAGTCGGGCAGGGTCGTTGAAGAGACGACTGAGACCGATGCTGAAGGCAACACCAGCACCACGAAGGAAACGACCAGGACCGATGCTGAAGGCAATATAACCAAGACTGCCAAGACCGTTGCAAAGGACGCTGACGGCAACGTAACATCTACCGTTACCGAAAAGGAAACCATTTCAACAGATGAGAATGGCAATAAAAACACAGTATGCGAGACGGTTGAAAAGGATGCCGAGGGTAAGGTGGTAAGTACTACGACCGAAACGATCGTTACCGACGCAAAGGGCAAGTCGGCAGTTACGACCGAGACCGTAAATGCAGACGGCTCAAAAGTTGAGGAGAAGTTCGCAGTCAGCACCAATGGCAGTGTGAAGATGTCCTCACTTAAAACCGCACAGAAGGAAGTAACGATCCCTGATACCATCGAGGTTAACGGCAAAGCGCGTCCCGTAACTACTATCGGCAGCAATGCGCTGAAGGGCAACAAGAAGATCACGAGCGTATCGATCGGTGATAATATCTCCACGATCGGAGCGAACGCTTTCAAGGGTGATAAGAAACTTGCGAACATCGAACTGTCCGATTCAGTCATTAAGATAAGCAAGAATGCCTTCAAGGGCATTTCCAAGAAAGCTGTCTTTAAGATCAATGCCGTAAATGAAAGAGAATTCAACAGGATCGTAGAGCTTATTAAGGCTTCAGGTGTAAGCGACACGGTAACTTTTGAGAGAGTAACAGAATAAGTTCATGGTGCCTGTCACCGTAAAAAGGCCTTCGGAGTGATCCGGAGGCCTTTTTTATGGTATAATGGAGCTGTGTATGACATTTTTTTAAGATTTTTTAAAATCCCTATTGACCTTACAGTTAACTGTAATGATATAAATGCCTCGAAAGGAGGTAACAGGTATGACGATAAAAGAATTCGCCAAGCTCTGCGACTGCAATCCGCAGACTCTCAGATACTACGACAGCATCGATCTGCTGAAACCGGTTAATGTGGATTCCTGGACGGGGTATCGCTATTATGATGAGGAGCAGGCCGTCACATTTGTAAAGATCAAAAATCTGCAAAAGGCAGGCTTTTCCATCGATGAGATCAAAGAGCTGGTACAAAAAGACGATCTCGCTGTCGCCATGGCCTTCGAGAAAAAGATCGACGAGGCCGAGACACGTTTGCGGGAAATAAGGACCATACAGAGATCATACCTGACCGAAATTATGAATATCAAAGAGAAGATCAGTGAAGTTAAGAACCGGATCATGGGCAGCATCGAGGCATACGATCCCACAGAGGAGTTCGGCATCGAACAGAAGCAGTATGATGACATCCGCTCGAATATCGAGCAGTGCTTTGCCGAAGTAGAACAGTCCGACAGCTTCAACAAATTCGGCGGAATGCTCCCGGCCTCGACGGATATGTCGGCCGCCCGCCCTGAGACTCCCGGCTTTGTTAAGGACCCCACCTACAAGGTTATTTATGAGAAGCACGGCTGGACTAATGTAAAGGATTTCCTGCCTGAGTTCGAGAACCTCGAGAGCGGTGAATACGGACTGGATTTCTGCGTGACCGAAGACAAGTATAAGGATTCAATAGCATTCTCGAACACCATCCTCGGTGTTCTGCTCGAGAAGAACGAGGGCAAGAAAAAGACATTATCCTGCGGCGTGGACAAGTCCGCAGACGGACAGAACCACTTCAGACTCTTTAAGAAAGTGATCGGATAAGCGGAAATAAATATTGACAATTGCGCTCTAACGCATTAGAGTAAAGATAGTCTAATGCGTTAGAGCATTTTTTATGCAGGGGTGATATTACCATGGAAACACCGAAGATTTTTGAGAGCGAATACAGATTCTGCAGGCTGTTGTGGGAGCATGAGCCGGTGAGGAGCAGCGAGCTGGTGAAGCTGTGCGGAGAGCAGCTGGGCTGGAAGCCTACCACGACATATACCGTGATCAAGAGGCTGTCTGAGCGCGGAGTACTGGTCAATGAGAACAGTGTGGTCCGGTCTCTGATCAAAGAGGATGAGGTCCGGACAGCCGAGATCGATGAACTGATCGAGAAAAAGTTTGAAGGCTCTCTGCCTGCATTTATTGCGGCGTTCGTGAAAAACAGAAAGATGACGGCAGACGAGATCGATGAAGTGCAGAGAATGATCGGCGAGATGAGAACCCGGAGTGATCGATGTGACTAAAGACAGGAGAGCAGTATGGCAGATATTTTTCTGAGAATTGCAGATACCGCGATCATGGCAGGCATAGCGGTGTTTGCCGTTATTTTGCTGCGCCTGATCTTTGGGCGTACGTCGAGCGCAGTGAAATGCGCGATGTGGGCGGTAGTGGCGCTGAGGCTGATATTGCTTTTTCCCATTGAGAGCAGGTATGCGATACTGCCGGCAATCTCGGTGAAAGAGATGATCGGTGAGAGGATCGGGGAGGCAGGGAAAGTTGGCGGGAATGATGAAGCGGCGGTGACTGCGGAAAATAATGCGGCACCTGCGAACGCGGAAAACTCTGCCGGACATAGTGTAGAAGATACAGATATCGATAAAGGGTATTCGGAATCGGCCGACATAAGCGCAGTATATCCGGACAACATCGTTACGGGCAAGGAGGAAAGAGAGCCGGGCAGTGATAACGATCTCGCGATAGAAATGAATGCCCGAGGTGATTCATTCAGTGCCGCAGAGTATTCTTCCGATAAAGCGGTCACGGATCCTTCGAGCGTAGAGTTCAGGTCTGATTACGGATCCGAATTTGAGAGCATGATCTCAGAACAAGCCGGGACTTCAGAACCGGATACAGAGATAATATCGGCCGATGATCTGAGTCGTGAAACGCATACCGGTGTCGATACAGCGGGCTTATTGTCTGCCGCCGGCTATATCTGGCTGGCAGGTGTCATCGCATTTTTATGCTATGCGGCTTACAGCAGCATCAGACTCCACAGCAGGTTGAAAACCGCAATCCGCATGGATGGGCAGCAGGATGTGTATATGAGCGAGTATGCGGCGTCGCCCTTTGTTTTCGGCATCCTGCACCCTGTAATCTATATGGGATTCGGTGTTTCCGGGACAGATGCGGGGAATGTGATCGCTCATGAACGGATGCACATCAGGAGAAAGGACCACCTGTTCAAGCTCCTCTCGTTTGTATTGCTCGCATTTTACTGGTTCGTGCCGTGGGTCTGGGCGGCATATTACCTCTACTGCAGGGACATGGAACTGGCCTGCGATGAGGCGGTCATCCGCGATCTGGACGGCGAAAAAAGGGCAGAGTATTCCGAGACTTTGCTGACTTTTGCCCTGAACAGACATAACAGGATATTCTGTCCGATATCCTTCGGTGAGATCGGGATCAGGGCCAGGATCAAGAATATACTCAAATACAAAAAGCGCTCTGTCTGGATCGCGGGAGCGGCAATCGTGGTGTGCGCGGCTGCGGCTGTCGTGCTGTTTTTGACGCCGGATAAAGATGGCGGCAGCCCGGACGAAGACGCGGCAATCGAGCTGAGCGGTGATGGGCTGACATCCGCCGCAGACAGTTCTGTGGACACAGATCCCATAGACAGCAGGATCACCGAACCGGCGCCGACGGGCATAGCAGATGTTTCCTCTGAACCGGTACCGACTGATGCAGCCAAAGAACCGACGTTGCAGGACGATGCAGTACCCGTTTACGATCCGAAGAGCGGCATTGATGTGGGAGCGATCCTCGACGAGTATGCAGCCCTGCATATAAAGGCCGCATGGCAGCCTGATTTCGTGAAACGCATCACATTCCTTGAAAATGACGGTGTGATCGTGGCTGTATATATTAATGCTCGATCCGGCATGGAGATCAATATCAGCAGCGCAAACGGTGTTTATTCCATCCCTTACGATAGGGGCTGCGATTTCTATGCGGTCACTTATTCAGAGACTAAGGGAAAATGTATTGATTGCCGATTTATTCCTTCATCCGCCGGCATCACAGCTGGACATGGCCAGAAATTCGCACTTATTCCCGCTGACGGTGGCGTTATGTGGGTCATTGTTCTTCCCAATGATTTCGGCTGGGTTGAGCGCACGAGTGCGCAGATATGGTTTCTGTCGGAGCGCGGTGCATTAAGATATAAGTTCTCAAATACAGAGGATGATTATCTTTGGTGGAGAACCCACGCCGCGGCGCTTGGATCGGATAAAAAGCTGATTATATCGGAATCCGATACGGATGGAACGTATTTTGAAAAAATAATAAACGAGCCCTCTGAGGAAAAACTTCATAACAACATGAGCGGCTATATCCCCGACGGATACAGTGCGATCAATTGGAGCGAAGAGACATCCATCGACCTCGAACAACTGGCAGTAGCGATTGGCGACGCAAATTGGTCCGCTCTCAGTAGTTCAAACATGACCGATCAGGATGCGATAGCATTGGCAATAGAGTACTTTGAGAAGAACCTCCGCTATGTTAACAGATATGCTACGATAGCAGGGATCGAGAAAGCGGAAGATGGCAGGAACTCAATTGTTTTAAAAGTCCTCGGAATAGGTGATGATTCACAAAGCGTCATGGTGATCGGCTGCGACGATGCTTTGGAGAACCGAGAATATGCCTATTATTTCGGCACATCTGCGACCTTTGAAAGAGACGGGATCGGCCTCAAAGCATATGTCACGGCAAGCTGGCAGGGATCGCCGCTGAGCGTAGTGTTCGACGGATATATCAGTTATGGCGGTCTGATAAATAGTGACATTTCCTACAGCTTATACGAGCAGATCCGCGGCGAATATCTTTTTGCCGGCGGAGCGGGGCGATGGAGCAATTACCTTGAGCTGAAAGGCGACGGAAGCTTTAGCGGCAAGTACGGCGCAAAGGGTCCCGATCCTGACGATCCGGCGACCGATATTTCGTATATTTGCGAGTACTCGGGTCTGCTCGGCAATGCCGTCAAGATCAGCGATCATATTTATTCTGCCCATGTAACCGGGCGGACTTATCCGAAGCCCGAAAAGAAATACGAAGAAAACGGAATGACGTATATCACATGTGCGCCCCGCGGATTGGAGAAAAGCGACGAAATACTCATTTTCCTGCCCGGATGCAGTGTATCGGATATTCCCGTAGAGGCTCTGCGCAGCTTCCTCGGTCCGATGGATAAAACACGACTCCTGGTGGATGGCAGGCTTGCGATATTTGCGATCTACAGTGTGAACGACAAAGAAGGATTTGATTTCTGGGATTATCCGGGCTCGGGAACGGAAGAGGCAGGCAGGCTGCAGCCGGAAGCGAAGAAAGAACTGGTCATTTCAATTCCCGTTTCAACGGAACAGGATACTCCGGGGACGGTATACTATGAATATGCGCATAATTCATGCTACGGACCGTCATCATTTTGCATAAGCGACGATGCGATCTATATTCTGGATACCGCAAATTTCAGGGTGGCTGTTTACGGCAGGGACGTGATCGATTATATCGAGTTGGATGGAATTGTTGAAAGTCCCGGTGATATCGTGGTAATCGATGGAGATATCTGTGTTTTGGATCAGCAGAGCAAGATCACGCATATTTTCTCTGAAAATTACGAACTGAAAGCAACTCCGGAGAAATACCTGTTTTCAACGGTAATACACGTATACGAAAACCATCCCGAGTTCAGGGACGATGATAACAAATATGATGTCAGAAAGTTTATTGCTCCGTACAGGGACGGGTATTTGTTTTTGCTGAGCGAGCCAATCCGGGGAAATGCAACGATCCGCGGAGACATCATGCTCGTATATTCTCTTGATGCCGAAACGATCACGGCAAAGTACAATTATCCCATGACCGGAGTGGATGTTGCGTACGTACCTTCAAAGCT
>JAEEXY010000018.1 GCA_016288005.1 Lachnospiraceae bacterium | reverse complement strand
ATAATGGAGGTTGAATGCGTGTACGGTTGCTCCATGGGCGGAGCAGTAGTTGCTAAGCTTTTGTCAAACAACGTGATCTGTTTTAAGCATGCTGTAATGGATGGAGGTATTACACCGTATCAGTTGCCGTGGATTTTAACAAGGTTTATCGCACTCAGGGATTTTATTATGATCTCCATGGGAAAGCTCGGTGGGATAAAACTTCTTGAAAAAGCATTTTCTACGGATGAACTGTCAGAGGAAGATATCAGGTACGAGGCCGAGGTTTTAAAAATGATAAGCTACAAAACAATCTGGCGCACCTTTGATTCGGCAAACAATTATGAAATGCCAAAGAGGGTTGTAACGGATTGCCCGTATATAGAATACTGGGTTGCAGATGCGGAGGAAAAAGACCGGAAGTGGGATATCGCGTATATAAAAAAAGCGTTTCCGAATACGCATCTTGTACGATTTAATGATGTCGGACATGGCGGGCTTGCTCCGTTTCATCCGGATAAGCTCGCAAAGAGGATCAAAAGGCTTCCTGGAGGGTGATGAAAATGTATAAAACGACATTGAAAATTGACGGAATGATGTGTGGCATGTGCGAGGCGCATATAGCCGATGTTATCAGAAAGACGATTCCTGACGCAAAGAAGGTATCTGCTTCGCATGCAAAAGGACAGGCAACATTTTTGAGTGAAAATGAGCCGTCGAAAGATGAACTGATACAGGCTATAGCGGCTACAGGGTACACTTGCTTGTATGTTGATAGTGAGACATACATTAAGAAAGGACTGTTTGGAAGATGAAGTACGGTGGGATGCCGGCCGGCATGTGGCTCATATACAGAAGATCTTTTCAAAGGGCGCTTATGCTTGATCTTAAGCAAAGCCCGGAAAAAGCAAAAAGGATCATGGCAAACGCAAAGCCCAAATACAGAGAGATCATCGGTAAACTCCCTGAATTTGAAAAGGGTGACATATTCAAGACAAATATTGTTAACTGCGCGATCCTGACATCCGTATTTCTTTGCATGGATAGAAGGCCTACAGTCGAAGAAGCAACCGTGTTCTATGAGCATGCCATGACAAATTTTGCGACAAAGGCTTTTTGCCGTAGGGGAGGAAAGAACAAGTTCACAGATAAGGATATAGCCAAAATGAAGATGACTGCTGCGCTGAAAGCGGCTAATCGGAATCCGTATTCCTGGAATATGGACTATCTTCCATGTGAGGATGGGAGCGGATACGAGGCGAGGTTTTACAAGTGTGGTATCTGCACACTTATGAAAGAATATGGCCTGTTAGATCTTGTCCCGGCCATGTGTCATCTGGACTATACCATGAGCGAGTTTGGCGGAACTTCAAATTTTGTAAGAGAATACACACTTGCATCCGGCGGACCATACTGTGATTGTGGGTATAAAAAGAAACGCTGATTTGGTCCTCTAGGACCATTCAAGGCGATCCCGAGATCATGCTTGAATAAGCTGGATTTTTTTGCGTTTCCTATTAAACAAAAATGAAAATCATTTGTTTTTGTTTAATAGGGAGTATTATAATAGAAGAGTTCCTGTTGTGATAGTGATGAATCTTATCAGGATTTGACTTGTTGAGGATGAGAAGATGGATGAAAAAACACTGCAAGCTGCGTTAGAAGCGTTAGCCCATTACAATATCACTTCGACGGAAATAGAATTGCTGAGACATAATGAGAACCTGACATATCGTGTTGGGAATGAGTATTTGCTGCAAATTCATGAGCCGGCAGAGGGTTTCTCTGCAGAGTTTTTTACGAAGGTGTTGAGCGTATCGAGATATACAGATCAGAGCTTGCGTTTCTGGCATACCTAAAGAAACAGGGCATGCAGATCCGGGAAGCTGTTGAAAATCGTTATGGAGAACGAATTACGAAGCTACAGAACGGTACATATGTTACGGTTTCAAAATGGATTGAAGGAGAATCGTTAGACAAGCTTGAATTGAATGATGCGATCTGTTACCGGATTGGTGATATGCTCGCACGCTTGCATCAGAAGGCGAAGGGCTTCAGTGTATCACCGGTAAAGTCGTACGGTATGCAACATTGCGAATGCACAAAAAGAAGAATTCAGGCATTGGAAAACATGGGGTTAAGTACCGAGTATTCATCTATTATGCAAAAGTGCTGCGATCGCGTCGGGGCATTGTTGGGAAAAGCAAGGGATGAATTCCAGATGATCCATGGAGATCTGTCTGCGTCGAATATTTTGCAAACGCCGGACGGGCTGGTGCCTATTGATTTTTCTTTTTTCGGCATGGGACATCCGATGTATGATCTTGCTGTTCTGTTTGGGAATATTGGCGGATCGTTGGCGCGCAGACAACAAATGGCAGAAGGATATCGGGATGCAGGTGGTAATATTCGTTATGATGTGTTAGATGCCTGTTTCATACTGACGTTGCTGGATTGTCTCGGAATTCATTATGAGCAGTGGAGTAAGCAAGAGTGGTTTGCGCCAAGAATGCATCGGTGGCATAAGGAAAATCTGGTGCCGTATGTGCAGGGCGAGCGCATATATGCGGATGATTTTTATCTGTTGCATGTACAGAGTTAAGGATGAGGTAAAGAAAAATGATAAAGGTTTTATTCATCTGCTGGGGCATTCCACCGACATGATGACGAAAACCGCGTATTTACAAGCCTTGAGAGTTACTCAAACACTTTCTTGCACCTCGTTTGCACCTTTAAATCGGGTCTGAAAAAAAGGAAAAGAATAGCAAGTTAGGAGTTGATTTTTACTATGATAAAGGTCTTATTCATCTGCCACGGCACTCTACCAACCGGGAGATGAAAAGCCGTAATTATCACGATTTAGCGGAAAAAATGAACGTGAATTTGCACCTTACTTGCACCCTTTAGTAACCAATCAATCCGGACTTCAATACAACACTTCTCAATATGCACATTGGCAGAATCAGGAAATGCCGATGTGCTTTTTTGTTTCGCAGAAGGTCTTTAAATCTCTTTAATTGTCTAAGATAATTCTTGAAAAAAATCACACTTTCGTGATAAAATAGCTATGGTATTTTTGCTGTTTTATAGATAAAAGGGAGCGACTATGGCTGTAAAATACGACAAATTATTCAAAGAACTGAAGAAGCGCAATATGAAAGAAATCGAGCTTACCAGGCAGGCCGGATTCAGTGGAAACATTATGACACGGATCCGCAGAAATGAGTATGTCAGCCTGGAGAGTATTGAGAAAATCTGCAAGGTGCTTGGCACTAAGGTAGATGATATTGTGACATTTACGAAATAAACCGGAGGCATTATGGGAGATATCAATAAAGAACAGAATGCGCTTTTCAGCGTTATATACAAGATAGCAACGGACCTTGTTCATGCAGGGCATGTTTCTGAGTGGGACTTTAAGTCATATGTACTCGGAACCATGTTCTATCGATATATTTCCGAGAACATCACCGCATATATTAATGCCGGTGAACACGCTGCAGGTAATAAGGACTTCGATTATGCTAAATTGTCCGATGCCGAAGCAGAGACGGCTCGCGAAGGACTTATTCAGGAGAAAGGCTTCTTTATCCTTCCTTCGGAATTATTCTGTAATGTCCGCGCGAATGCTACAAACAACGATAATCTCAACGAAACCATTGAACGAGTATTCCGCCATATTGAGGAATCCGCAAAGGGAAGCGATTCCGAGAACTGTTTTTCAGGACTGTTTGATGACTTTGATGTAAACAGTAAATCTATAGGCGAAACCGTAGCGAAGCGTAACAAAGTGTTGGTAGCTTTGCTTGACGGTGTGGAAAGAATGCCACTGTATAGCCAGGAAACGATCAATGCTGATCTTTTTGGTGATGCGTACGAATACCTCATGGGCATGTATGCTGCTAATGCAGGCAAAAAGGGCGGTCAGTACTTTACCCCTGCAGATGTTTCTGAACTGCTGACAAGACTTGGTACGATAGGCAAAAAAGATATAAACAAGGCGTATGATCCGGCCTGCGGATCCGGTTCCCTTTTGCTGAAGGCAGCCAAGATCCTGGGCAAGGACCATGTTCGTCAGGGATTCTTTGGTCAGGAGATAGACTTAACCACATACAACCTTTGCCGCATAAATATGTTTCTTCACAATGTTGAGTTCGATAAATTCAGCATTGTTCGTGAGGACACCCTGATTTCGCCTCAGCACTGGGATGATGAGCCTTTTGATCTGATCGTATCAAATCCGCCTTTCTCGGTTCCTTGGGAAGGAGATAAAAATCCTGTGTTAATAAACGATCCTCGTTTCGCACCTGCAGGCGTATTGGCTCCTGCTTCCAAGGGAGATATGGCATTTATCATGCATAGTCTGTCGTGGCTTTCTTCTGATGGAGCGGCTGCTATAGTTTGTTTCCCGGGCATCATGTATAGAGGTGGTGCGGAGCAAAAGATCCGTGCATATTTGATCGATAACAACTACGTAGATGCCGTGATCCAGTTGCCGTCCAATCTGTTCCTGAATGTTACCATATCCGTAGATATCATGGTGCTTCGCAAGAATAAGAAGGACAATCGGGTTTTATTTGTTGATGCTTCCAACGAGTTTGTAAAAGTTACAAAGAACAACCGCCTTTCGGAAGAAAATATTGTCCGCGTAGTCGATGCTGTTGCAAATCATAGTGAAGAACAATATTTCTCTCGTTTGGTTAGCTATGAAGAGGTTGCTCAGAATGATTACAATCTGTCTGTGTCAACTTATGTTGAGGCCGAGGATACCAGAGAAAAGGTTGATATTGCCAAGCTGAATGCGGAGATTAAGGAAATTGTGGCCCGTGAGCAGGTCCTTCGCGATGAAATAGACAAGATCATCGCCGATATTGAGGGAGGGCAGGAAGCATGAGCGAGATTGTAAAGGCTGATAAGGCTTATACCGAATGGATTGAAAGCATTTCAAAAAGATTCCGCCAGAGCCAGATAAAAGCTGCTGTTAAAGCTAATAATGAAATGATCAGGTTTTATTGGAATCTTGGAAAGGATATGGATCTTAAGAAGAGCGAGTATGATTGGGGGTCACATTTTTACTCCCGTATAAGTGAAGATCTGAAAAAAGAACTGCCGGAAGTCAAGTCTTTTTCTCCAAGAAATCTTTTGTATATGCACCAGTTCTTCAGACTTTTTCCGGATGCCGGAATTACGCATCAAGTTGTTGCGCAATTAGAGTCATCGGAAAGTACGCAACAACCTGTTGCGCAATTAAATGAAAAGGAATTGATCTTCCTTATCCCGTGGGGGCACATTACACAGATTATAGATAAATGCAGGGATGATGACAAGAAAGCCTTATTTTATATAAAGAAAACGCTTGAAAATAACTGGTCCAGGGCCGTCCTCTTAAATTTTCTTGATACGGATTTATATGAAAGACAGGGCAAGGCAATCACAAACTTTAGGCTTACACTGCCAGAAGATCAAAGTGACCTGGCCCAGCAAATGACCAAGGATCCGTACTGCTTTGATTTTCTCACTTTGCAGCAGAAATATAATGAAAAAGAGTTAAAAGATGCCCTTATGAACAAGGCTGAGAAGTTCCTGATGGAGCTGGGAACCGGTTTTGCCCTCATGGGTCGTGAGGTACGGCTCGAGGTTGGAGACACTGAGAAATATCTCGATATGCTTTTTTATAATACAAGACGCCATTGCTATGTGGTTGTTGAGGTAAAGGCTGTCGATTTTGATTCTTCCTTCGCAGGACAGCTGGGTACTTATGTGGTTGCTGTTAACCACCAGATCAAGACGGAACTTGATAATCCAACGATCGGGCTGTTGATCTGCAAGGGCATGGATAAGGTTGAGGCGCAATATGCGCTTGAATCCACCAGCCAGCCGCTGGGTATTTCAAGTTACGAACTTTCAAAACTTGTGCCGGATGATTTTAAGGGCAGTATGCCGACCATTGAAGAGATTGAGGCGGAACTCGCTGATGTGACCGGTACTGACTCCGATGGAAAGGGAGGGCAGGACGCATGAGTAAGATTGATGAGCTGATTGCGGAACTGTGCCCGGAAGGAGTGGAATTTAAAAAGATAAAGGAGGCTTACCAACGTATAAAAGGAACACCTATCACTGCTGGGAAAATGAAAGAAATAGAGGACCCGGATGGAGAGATAAGAGTTTTTGCCGGGGGTAAAACGGTTATTAACGCTCGAGAAGAGGATATCCCTAATGCAAATATTACGCGAGTTCCAGCCGTTTTGGTGCAATCGAGAGGTGTGATAGACTTCATCTTTTACGATGGACCGTTTACATTCAAGAACGAAATGTGGGCGTACACAAATAAAGACCGTATTTCAGTTAAGTTTCTGTATTATGTACTGAAGAATAATGTTGAACATTTTAGGGAAGCGGCCTCAGGTATGGGATCGTTACCCCAGATTTCTCTTCCGGTAACGGAAGAGTTCGTAGTCCCTGTACCTCCGCTGGAGGTACAACGCGAAATTGTCCGCGTGCTGGACAATTTCACGTTCCTTTCAGCGGAGCTTTCAGCGGAGCTTTCAGCGGAGCTTCAAGCTCGCAAGAAGCAGTATGAGTATTACCGTGACACATTGCTTTCTTTCGACAATAAGATTCCCATAGTGCCCTTAAAGGATATCGCAATTGATATATACAGAGGGGCCGGAATCAAACGCGACGAGGTTACGGAAGACGGAATTCCATGCGTACGCTATGGTGAAATTTATACAACATATAATACATGGTTCAAGGATTGCGTATCACATACAAAATTGGAATATGTTCCATCGCCTAAGTATTTTGAGCATGGGGATGTCCTTTTTGCTATTACCGGAGAGAGTGTTGAAGATATTGCAAAGTCAGTGGTGTACATGGGAAATGAGAAATGTCTTGCTGGCGGCGACATTGTAGTTTTGAAACACAATCAGAATCCGAGATATATGGCACATGTTCTTTCTACACAAAGCGCAAGAGAGCAGAAGAGCCGAGGTAAGGTAAAGAGCAAGGTGGTTCATTCAAGTGTTCCTTCGATAGAGAACATCGAAATTCCTATTCCGCCGTTGGATGTTCAAGAGAGATATGCAGATGTTTTGGATAATTTTGAAACTATCTGTAATGATTTAAAAATCGGTCTTCCAGCAGAGATTGAAGCAAGGCAGAAACAGTATGAATACTATCGCGATGCGTTGTTGACCTTTGCAGAGTCCGGAACGATAATCTCTAGACAGACAGACAGACAGACAGACAGACAGAGCATAATTAGGCTTATTCAATATGTTTTTGGTTATGCGCATATCACACTTGGCGATGTGGGCAAGGTTTCGATGTGCAAGCGAATCATGAAAGATGAGACCAGTACCGAAGGAGAAGTACCGTTTTTCAAAATTGGTACATTTGGGGGCATACCGGATGCTTTCATATCACAGAAAAAATATGATGAATATACGAGTAAATACTCATTCCCACAAAAGGGAGATATTCTTATTTCAGCTGCCGGTACGATCGGCAGAGCTGTCATATATAATGGCGAAAAGGCTTACTTTCAGGATTCTAACATAGTTTGGATAGCGAACGATGAGAGTATTGTTTTAAATGATTATTTATACTACTTATATCAGCTGCAACCATGGAAAGTATCCACAGGTGGTACGATTGCCCGGCTATATAATGATAACATCAGCAGCGCTGAGGTAGATGTGCCTTCAATTTCGGAACAAAAAAGGATTGTTGATGTGCTGAGACATTTTGATGATTTGTGCAACAATCTTTCTGAAGGCCTTCCTGCCGAGATCGAGGCCCGTCAGAAACAGTACGAATACTACAGAGACAAACTTCTTTCCTTCAAAGGAAAATAACTACGGGAGGTTACTTGTATGCCCTATTTCAATATAGTCGCAGAGACGAATGAAAATACGGTAGTAACTGAATATAAGCCTGTTGCAGTCCGCTCCGAGGGTTATCAGAGCGAGGCTGCCCTTGAGAAGGAATTCATTCGTATGCTCACCGAACAGGGCTATGAATACCTAAAGATCCATACGGAGGCGGATCTTATACAGAATCTCCGTGCACAGCTTGAAAAGCTCAACAACTATTCTTTCTCTGACGATGAGTGGAAGCGATTCTTTTCCAATAACATCGCCAATGCTAATGAGGGCATCACGGAGAAGACCCGTAAGATCCAGGAGGATTATGTGCAGGTTCTGAAGCGTGATACCGGCGAAAGCAAGAATATCAAGCTTATAGACAAGAACAATGTCCATAATAATTCTGTGCAGGTGATCAACCAGTATGTGATCGGTACGCAAGAAGGCGCGGCGCATGATAATCGTTATGATGTTACGATCCTTGTAAACGGCTTACCCCTTGTACATGTTGAATTAAAGCGCAGAGGCATTGCAATTCGCGAGGCCTTTAATCAGATCAACCGTTATCAGAGAGACAGTTTCTGGGCAGGCTCAGGGCTTTATGAGTATGTTCAGATCTTTGTAATCTCCAATGGAACTAACACAAAGTATTATTCCAACAGTACTAGATTTAACCATATCAAGGATGCCAAGGCTGCAGCTTCATCCAAGAAGGAGAAGACCAGCAATTCCTTTGAGTTTACATCTTTCTGGGCTGACGGTAACAATCGTGTGATTCCGGATATAATTGACTTTACGAGGACATTCTTCTCAAAACATACAATCCTGAATATCCTCACGAAATATTGCGTGTTCACGGCAGAGAACATGCTTATGGTAATGCGCCCCTATCAGATCGTAGCAACGGAGCGCATAATAAACAGAATCGAGATTGCGAACAATTACAAGAAATATGGTACCGTTGCCGGCGGCGGATATATCTGGCACACGACAGGTTCAGGAAAGACTCTTACATCCTTCAAGACTGCCAGAATCGCATCCACGCTGCCGTACATCGACAAGGTTCTTTTTGTAGTAGACAGAAAGGACCTGGACTACCAGACAATGAGAGAATATGACCGTTTCGAAAAGGGAGCGGCCAATAGTAATACATCTACAGCAATCCTTAAAAAACAGCTTGAAAACGATAATTGCAGGATTATCATCACTACTATTCAGAAACTGGCAACATTTATAAAAACGAATTCCGGCCATGAAGCCTTTACCAAGCATGTTGTCATAATCTTTGATGAATGTCACAGATCACAGTTCGGTGATATGCATGCTGCTATTGTAAAGAACTTCAAGAAGTATCACCTTTTTGGCTTTACCGGAACACCGATATTCGCCGTGAATGCCGGTGCGGTCCGTAATCCGCAGTTCTTTACTACGGCGCAGACCTTCGGCGATCAGCTGCACACTTATACTATCGTCGATGCCATCAATGATAAAAACGTTCTTCCGTTCAAGGTTGATTATATCAAGACCATGGACAAGGAAGATGATATCACGGATGAACAGGTTTGGGATATCGACCGTGAGAAGACCTACATGGCACCGGAGCGTATTTCTCTTGTGACAAAGTATATCCTGGATCACTTCGATCAGAAGACATACAGAGGAAACAAGACCTACGTTTTCAACAAGCTTACCAATATCACTGAGGTTGCAAAAGCTGAGCGCGGTAAGATCGAGGAGATTAAGAAAAAGCAGCGTCTTTCAGGCTTTAACTCCATTTTTGCGGTTTCGTCCGTAGACATGGCTAAACTCTATTATGATGAGTTCAATAAGCAGATGAAGGATGATCCATCAAAGAGTCTGAAGATAGCGACTATCTACAGTTATGGCGCTAACGAGGAAGAAGCTGACGGCATTCTTGATGAGGAGAATCCGGAGGATACATCCGCGCTTGATACGAACTCCCGCGATTTCCTTGAAAAGGTCATAAAGGATTATAACGATACATTCCATACAAATTATGATACATCGAGCGATAAATTCCAGAACTACTACAAAGATGTGTCTCTTCGTATGAAGAACAAAGAGCTGGATCTTCTTATCGTTGTAAACATGTTCCTCACCGGTTTTGATGCGACTACACTTAATACCTTGTGGGTGGACAAGAATCTGAAGATGCATGGACTAATTCAGGCATTTTCAAGAACAAACCGAATCCTTAATTCAATCAAAACTTTCGGTAATATCGTATGTTTTAGAAATCTTCAGAAGCGGGTAGACAGTGCAATATCGCTATTTGGTGATAAAGATGCATCCGGCATTGTGTTGATGCAGAGCTTCAAGGATTACTATTACGGATATATTGATGCCGAGGGTAAGGCAAAGCCCGGTTATAAGGATCTTGTGGATGAACTGAAGCTTAAGTTCCCGCTTGATGAGCCTCAGATCATCGGCGAACAGAATCAAAAGGACTTTATTTCACTGTTTGGAGCAATCCTTCGAATGAGAAATATCCTCAGCTCCTTTGATGAGTTCGAAAGCGTGGAACTTTTCTCTGAACGTGATCTGCAGGATTATCTCGGCAGATACCAAGATCTTCGGGATGAGTGGAAAGCAAAGCAGGAGAAGGGCGAGAAAGCCGATATCCTTGATGATGTTGTATTTGAGATTGAGCTTATAAAGCAGATCGAGATCAACATTGATTACATCCTGCTTCTTGTGAAGAAATATCATGATTCACACTGTGAGGATAAGGAAGTGCTTGTTACCATCAAGAAGGCCATTGATGCATCGCCGGAACTTCGTAGTAAGAAAGCCTTGATTGAAACCTTCATGGCCGGTATAAACGATATCGATGATGTCATGGATGCATGGCATGAGTATGTTGCCCGCCAGAAGGAAGAGGAGCTTAAGAAGATCATCGAGGAAGAACACCTTAAAGAGAAGGAAACAAGGCAGTTTATCGATTATTCTTTCAAGGTTGGTGGTATGAAGACAACCGGAACGGATATAGATGTCCTGATGCCACCTATGACCCGTTTTGGATCCGGTAATCGTGCCGAGAAAAAGAAAAACCTTATCGACAGGCTGCTGGCGTACTTTGAGAGATTTTTTGGAATAGGTGCGATTGATAACGATAACGAAGATGATACCTGATAAAGGCACAAGTATCCTGTAACGGCACACCGTTAACATGTTAGGTTGCCATAAGGCAGCACTTTTAACGGAGGTGGTCATTATGACTAAGAAAAAAATTAAAGACGCCAATTACAAGGCAAATGTAGCTGTACAGGATGAGAAAGGTATTGTCGATTATGATCCTGACAAAATGAAGGATGTTGTGGGTGGTGAGGGACTCTCATATGACGAGTATATTGCCATTCAGAAATACTCAAGAGGCAAGATCAGAGGATCCTTTCAGCTATGTTATTACACCACGCCACTGGGATTTAAAGGACAGATTGACCGATTCACGGAAAACAAAATATGCTTTAAGCGTATATATGTTGACGGGATGTATCCGGATGGCCTCTGTTTTGAAGGTAAGGAAGATCATGTGTGGATGGATCGGAGAGGCTTTGAGCAATTCAAGACGGGAGATTCCGTTTCTTTTTGGGCTGAGATCTATAGATATCTGAAGACCGGTGACGGAAAGATTATTGATTTCGGACTTCGGAATCCGGAAGAAATAAAGAAAATCGAAGCATATGAGCTTCCAAGCGATGCCGACCTTATGAAACAGGAATTGGCCATGATTGTATGTGAAACTTGCATGCTTAGCGATTCTTGTCCGGGACCGGGAATGTGTCTTCTCCCAAGAGGAGCGAAACAAAGACAGGTCGATGCCATGTACAAGTTTCTAAAGGAATCTGAAAAGAACAAGCAGTGAGGTGCCGCTATGGAAGAAAAGAAAAAACTGAATCCATTTATACCGTTGTGTGCCGTGCTGATGATTCTTTTGCTTGGCATGACGGCTCTGAGTGTTATGATGTGGCTTGGAAAGGCGAAAGCTGAAGATGAAGCCGCTGAGTACAAAGCATCTTACGAAAAACTTGTGGAAGATACAAAGAAGGCAGAGCAAGCTGCAAAGGAAGAAAAGGGTAAGGCCAAACAGCAGGCAGAAGACTATCAGGCCGCCTACAATACGTTGGTGTCTTATATGCTTGATGATGCCGCGCTGGCGGAGCGTATGGGCAATCTCATCATAAGCGTTTGGCATAATGCAATCTGGAATACTGCGGACAGTGAAACGGACAAGTTTACAAAAGTGAACGGCAAATTTGTTTCAGACTTCAATGATGCGCTGAGGAATCTTTTCAATGATGAGGATTTCAGCAAGAACGCTTCAACATTGTCTGCTAATCAGCAGCAAGTAAAGGATGAAATGAAGAATATGCTCAATCCCCCGGAAGGATATGAGAATGCTTTTAAGGCATTGGAGAGCTTGTACAATTCCTATATTACGTTCACCAATATTGTTATTCGCTGTGACGGAAGCCTTGAATCATTTTCAAATGATTTTGCTGAGGCCGATGATAAGCTTATTGAGCTTTATCATGGAGCCGAACTTTATGTGAAATAGGTACGGTAAACGCATATAAACAAAAAATCTCTCCGCGCCTGAAAACGCGGAGAGAAGTTTTTTGGAAGGTTGACATAGTTGGTTGACAAGACAGAGAAAACTATTCCTCATCGCCGCCTTCTGCTGCAACTTCGGCATCCACCTGGGCCAGAACTTCTCGATCGGTCTGACGATGGGAAGCAATGAGATTTGATAATAGTTCGTAAGGCGCAAGCCGATCGTGTTCATATATTTCGACCTCGTTGCCGGCTTTAACCAGCTCATCGTAGCACTTCTTAATCTTTCGAATTCCGGGATGGCTAGTGTAACGGCAGGTTAAGACATATTCATTCGACTCAATTGCTGTTTTGATTTCAGCCATGGAAACAGGATTGTATTTTCGTATAATTGAAATGCTTTTAGCGATGGAAGCGGTTGTTTTGATTTTGATACCAACGTATCCGGGTGTAAATTCATAGTCCATATAGGAACCTCCTATTAAAAATCTTCTTTAATGTTGATATTCATCGGACGCCCGGGCAAACTTGTTTTGAAATTTCTTCCGTGCCACCGATTCTTATGTTCATTCCGTGTTGCCGGGTAGATAAACTGCCCTAAATTCGCTAAATGAGGATATTTTGCTACGCTGTACGTATGATGACTTTGCATCGATTCCCCTTTATATTGGGGCCGCTTTCCTATTAGGATATCGGCACGTTGTTCTGCGGACCAATTTCGTGTTGTGGGGCGATTATTGGCAATACGTTCCACCTCATGTTCCCAGAAATTATCGATGCCCTCTTTACGACGTATGTTTAACCTGCGTTGCCATTCCTTGTGCTTATACTCTGCTTTAGTCAGAGTTCGATTGGCTTCTTTTTCACGGAGTTTTTTAAGCTTTTTGGAACTCATCTGCTTATACTTCGTAGGGTGCTCTCTTAAGTCGAGTCCCTTCGGAGTAATTATAACACTCCTGTCATTATTTCGTGACAGATTTTTTGAAGTATTTTTGCTACCGGTCGTTCCGCTGAAATGTCCGCTGCTTGGTTTAGACATGAGGCCCTCCTTTCTTGGATACAAAGGCTAAACTTGTATCACTGGGAAAAGAAATGATCCGGATGCCTATATCGGTAAGCTTCTTGAAACAATCGTAATTGGCTGACCCATATACGATGATGGTATGAGGCTTAAGTACCTCGATCATTTTGAAAAGACCGGTTTCAAAGTCGGGACGATTTTCAAGTTTATTTATCCCGCTTGCTACGGTTCCGATTGCAACGATGCTGTTGTAAGGGATGCCGTCGAAACAGTAATCCCATGTTTCTTCAGTGCCCCAGCGGACGTTATTAATGACAGAGATTCCTTGAGATCCGAGCCAAAAACCATAGGCTCTCATGCGATACGTGTTATACCGCTTGATGGGGTCAGGAAAATCAGCATTGGTTGAAAAGTCCACAGTGATCACGCCCGAAAAATGGCGGAGAACTTCTAGGGCCTTATAGGGATAAAGCCATATGCTGCTTCTGGGACCGTCAAACTTTTGATCATCAATGTAAAAATGTACATAGGCATCAATGTGATAATCAGGATTTGATTTGTGGTTTATCTTATGAAGATGCTTGGCTTCTACATAAGATATCAGTTTATGCGGGATGTCTTTTGCGGTGCAGGGGCAGACAGGAATATCTGATCCCAGAACAAAATCGGCACCGTGAACCATAAAGGCGTTCCACATGTCGGTACATCCGTTTCGAATGTGTTCTTCATTAGAATTTTGAATCATTGTGATTCCTCCTTCTTTTTGAAATAGAAGGTGATGCCACTTCCCGATAGCGGAATCACAGATTTTAGATAATGTCAGAGAAATCGGGACACCGATGATCGGTCGGTGCTTCGCTGACACCACTACTATAACGGAGTTACGGCTCCAAGGGCATGGCTACGAGTTGCCTATGAGTTGCCCGGAGGTTGCCTGAAACGGAGGAAGTATGTTTTGCATAGGTTGTATTATCAGTGCAGTAGCGGAATGTAAAATTGAAGGGACAAAGCAGACAAAACTCGTCGAAGCTTTTTTGAAAAGCATAGATAAGGAGTGCGAAGAAATAAGTGACGAAGCTGCTTCAAATATCGCCAGAGGGGTAAAAAATCCCTCGGGATATTTAATGGAAGCATTGGGGAATCTGTCCGCCGAATCATATAAAAGCATCGTTCCTTATTTTCAAAGCCAGGTAGTTTCTTTGATCAAGGAAAATGAAAAGAATATCGTCAGGGATACGCTCATACTGATGATTCAGGAAGCGCAGGAAATTGCTGATGATACGGTGGTTGAATTGGTAAGTGGTGTGAAAAAAGCCGATTTGACTGATGAGGTGGATCTGGCAGCCTTCCTTGCCGGCATCTTTTTATTTGCACTGAAGAATACAAAAAATAATATCGGCGGATCTGCGAAAAAAGCAACAAAAGAGTATCTTGCAAGAGTCAAAAAAGGCGAAAAGCCGATTACGAGAAATAAGATTCTCGAAGTGGAAACAACGGAATCAGAACCTATCCAGGAATCTACACACCCCGAATATCGATCCAGGGAAATTGAACTGTTGGAAGAGCGGATCGAGCAGGAGGCGATTTCTTTTTGCCGAAAGTATAAAGATGAAAAAGAGTATATAGCACTATGCCAGGTAGCCTTTATCACAAATCCTACCAGAGTTCATAACAGGCAAATGTACAATGAATTTTGTGAACTCACCGCCAGCACCAGGAACAAGATTCTTGAATTAAGCGAAGTTGATAAGATAGAAGCTTCCGGGGATTATTGGTGGTATGCATATCTTGATATGTTCGAAAAGGATTATGAAAAATACCGATTGGGTGCAGAAAGATATCGGTATTCGTTTTCACAGTATTTTCCCAGATTGTTGGAGTACGGAGGTGAATCTATAGATGATTATACGCAGCGGATCTTTGCACCTAAAGTAATCACTCCAACTATTAAGACCTTTTCGAAAAACTATAAATATGATGTTGCCGGGCTCATAGATGAATACATTTATTACAAAGACTGCGAGGAATTCAAAAACATACTGGAGCCGCCAATGAACCTCATGTGGAGGGAATTGGACTTTGGCAGTTGTCCGGAAATTATGCTTGTGTCTTATCTTGCACTTTTCATTATAGGAACTTGTCGAGGAATCCCGCTTCCCGAAGATGCTGAGAATAAAATGTTCGCCTTCAGCGGTCCCGGTGCTTCTGATCTTGAAACTGCAGAGGATCTTTTTTACCAAACGCTGCTGACTTTATATGAAAACTATGAAGTCGCAAAATGATATGGATCTGAAGATGCCGGATCATTTTCTTCAGAACACGCTGACAGGTTCTGACACCTTTTGACAGGTTTTGAACAAAAGTTTACCGAAGATGACAGGAACTGTACCTTTACTCTTGGGAGATGCTTATGCTATTATTATACTTGGACGGAGGAGTAAGAAAATAGTAAACTTTCAGTAGAAAATCGGTAGGAAAATAGTAGGATTATAGTATTTTTTCTTCTTCTGAAATGTGATATCTTTATAATGCGAGTTAAGTGAAAGGGTCGTTCCTGATGAGGAGTCGATCCTTTTTCTTTTGTAAAAAAGATGAACCGGCCGTAAGGCCATAATGATAAAAACATCAAGAGGCCGAAAGGCCAAAATGGAAAAGTGCGTAACGCCGGGCCGGGTCCCTGAACCCCTTATTTTAATAAGGGCGCACTTCTATACATCCCCTTCGGGATGTAGTGCGTCTGGCAGGAGCCGACATTCGGCTGCGCCGAGGATTGCCTTCGCTTCGCTCGGAGGCTGGTCACGAAATGTCACGTTTTGTCACGCCATGTCACGAAACTTCCATATGCATCCCGGAGTAGCCGTGATATGATTAAAATGCACCTCAATAACACCGACTGTCCACCTTTTGACCACCTTTTGTCCACCTATTGTCCCTTTCCATTCGGAAAAAAGTGTGATAATATTATAATAGCCGAAGGGTGTGAGGAACACCTGAAGCTAATGTGATGATTGCGTTTTATCAAAACGGTTCAGGCTTTGTCAAACCATTAGGTTTAAGACGTTTAAGGGACGTTGCGAGGACGTTCTGAGGATTTACATCCATAATACTCAGCGGTAAAATATATAATAACAAATCTTTGAAACTAAGCGTTTCGGAACTATGCAAAAGTTCCGGGGCGCTTTTTTTATTGCTCTCAAAAAAACGAAAAGGAGGATTTTACAATGGGAGAACAATTTAAGGAACTGGAGAAAATGAGGAAGGAGGTTGCAAAGATGGAGACGAAGAGAGACCAGGACGATCATCAGATCACACGGCTGGAGAACAAGATCGAGAAGATTGAGAAGATCAGCCGCAAGCAGAGAACACATCTTTTGTGTTCCAAGGCAGGATACATCGAGGCGATATTTCCAGTTATCAAGGATGCGTCCAAGACAGACTTCATTCAATTCTGTGAGGGACTGCTTCAGGTTCCGGGCGTTAAACAGTACGCTAAGAACTTTGAGCCGAAACCGATCGAGGAGGTGGTAAAGTAATGGCATTGTTTCATTTCACAGCGGGCCAGATATCAAGAGGCGGCGGACAGAGTTCCGTCGCTTCTGCTGCATATAGGGCCGGAGAAAAACTGATGGATGAGTATTACGGACAGATTCATGATTACACCAAAAAGCATGGTGTGGTTCTGAGCGAAATTATTTTACCGGAGCATGCACCGGAACGGCTTGCTGACCGACAGACCCTTTGGAACGAAGTTGAAAAAGTTGAGAAACATCCGAAAGCGCAGCTTGCTTATTCTTTTGACTTTGCTCTGCAGAACGAGCTGAGCATGGAAGAAAACATTCAGATTGCCAAGGAGTTTATCGCAGAGAATTTCACTTCCCGTGGCATGATTGTTGACATGGCTGTTCACGAACCCGGCAAGGATCTGGATGACATTCCGAACCCGCATGTGCATGTCATGGTTCCCATGAGACCGCTTAATGAAGATGGTACATGGGGAACGAAACAACATAGGGAATACGTTCTTGACGAGAACGGAAATCGCATGAGGGACGAAAAAGGCGATTATATTTTTAATGCCGTTAAGAACAATGATTGGGGAGATCCGGAGACGCTGGTTCAGTGGAGAGCCAACTGGGCAAAGAAGGTGAATGAGACTTTTGAACAGCACGGCATCACGGCAAGAGTCGATCATCGTTCCTATGTTGAGCAGGGGCTTGATATACTTCCTCAGATTCATGAGGGCCCGGTTGTCAGAGCGATGGAGAAGAAAGGCATAAAGACCGACAAGGGCGATTGGAACAGATTCGTCAAAGCGATAAACGGAGCAATTCGCAAAATACTCGGAACCTTCAAATCCGTTCTTGATGAGATTGAGGAAATGCGCAAGCAAGAGGCTGAGGCTAAAGCAGAGGCCCAGGCACAGCGCAAGGAATTCTGGGATGCCATCGGTGAGTATGAAAAGGAAATCCGCAAGAAGTATACCTACGGCAGAGGCATAGTTGCCACAAAGAAAATGCTTAAAGTCCATGAGTTCATTATCAATAACCATATTTCTAGCCTTGATGATTTTAAGGATTTCACCCGTGTTATGTATGACAGGCTTTACAAACACCGTCATGAGATGATTGACCTTGAAAAGAAAATAGCCGTATTGAACAGGGTGCTGGAACGTTATGAGACCTACAAAGAAAACGCCCCTTACTATAAAGCGTGGTACAAGATTTCGGATCCAAAGAAGAAGGCTGCCTACAAAGCCAAACATGATTATGAACTCAAAATGTACCACATAGCGGAGCGAGAACTTAAGGGCGCTTATCCGGATATGAAAATCCCGGTAAGGGATATCACAAAGAAAAGGGATGAGTTAAAAACCAAATACAGCGCACTTGCAGAAAAGCTCCCTGATTATAAAAAGGCTGCAGACCAGGCATACAAGTTCCAGAAGCAGATCCGAGACGCACACCGGGAAAGAAAACAGAAGCGAGAGGAAAGGAGTCTATAAAATTGAATATGTTTCAAGAGATAAAGGACGCGGTTTCCACAAAGGAAGCAGCGTCCTTTTATGGTTTAAAGATCGGGAGGGGCGGCATGGCATGCTGCCCTTTTCATAATGACAAGCATCCCAGCATGAAGGTAGATAAGCGGTTCCACTGTTTCGGTTGCGGAGCCGACGGGGACGTTATCAACTTCGTTCAGCAGATGTTTAACCTGGATGCAAAGCAGGCCGCATTCAAGCTGATTGATGATTTCCGCCTTAATATCGATACCAAGAGAAAGGAATCCAGGCATGAGAAGAATCAGCGAATCCGCCTACAGAAAGAAAGGGAACGCAAGGAAAGAATCCGTGTTGCCTATGCTGAGGAGCTTCAGCAGTTCCGCTTAAAGATGGCCGAGATATACAGAACACTTCACGACTGGGAACTTGATTACGAGCCAACCAAGGAACAGTGGGATATCGGAAACATTGATGAGCGGTACATCTGTGCTATCAACAACAAGGATCCGGTTGACTGCATTCTGGAGATTCTTGATTTTGGAGAGGACAGCGAGATTTACGAAGAGTACAAACACAGAGAGGAGACAATAACGTCATATGAGAGAAAAATCACCACAGCTGAAAGAAGAGCAGGAGAAAGAAGTGGAGAAAGAGCTTCTTCCGATAGAGGCCCTGAAAGAGTCGTTGGAAAAGAACGACAGAGGTAATCCCAAGGCTAATGTTACCAATGTAGTGAAGATACTGAAGGAAGATCCGCTACTTGCCGGGGCCATTGCTTTCAACGAACTGTCAGAGAGAATTGATATCATCAAAGACCTTGGCTGGCTCAGGGACGGTGTTACTCTGACCGATACGGATATGGCATACATCACGTTATATATCGATAAAAACTACGGCATCAGTTATCAAAGCTTGATAGAAACGGCCATAAGGGTTGTTGCCAATGAGAACCGCTATCATCCGATCAGAGACGTCCTTAACAGCCTTGTCTGGGACGGAATACCGAGGGTGGAACATATGCTCACACATTTCTTCGGGGCAGAGGAAACAGAGCTAATTAAGACCACTATGAAGATTTTTATGCTTGGCGCTGTAGCCAGGGTGTTCAAGCCTGGTACTAAGTTTGAAACTGCCATGTGTCTTGTGGGCGGTCAGGGCGTGGGAAAGTCCACCTTCTTTAAGTTCCTTGCTATCCATGATGAATGGTTTACGGATGATCTGAAGAACTTAAGCGATGACAGAATGGCAGCAAGACTGCAGGGCCACTTAATAGTCGAACTGGTAGAAATGCTTGCCGTGATCAATGCAAAGGCTGAGGAAGAGCTTAAATGCTTTATCAGCCGTGAAAAGGATACCTACAGAACACCATACGATAAACATCCGAGGGACAGAAAGCGCCAGTGTGTGTTTGGCGGCACATCCAACAAGATCGAGATCCTTCCCATGGATAAAAGTGGTAACAGGCGTATCGTTCCCATCGAAACGCATCCTGAGAACGCAGAGGTCCATATTCTTGATAATGAGGCAGAATCCAGGGCGTATATCCTTCAGGCCTGGGCTGAGATCATGGTGATCTATAGGAGCGGTGATTACATTCTTACACTTCCAGATCATCTGAAGAAGGAGCTTGATAAGTATCAGCAGCGCTTTACACCGGAAGATACCGAGCAGGTAGGAATCGATAACTTTCTTGCCGGGACAACGGAGAAATATGTATGCGTCAGGATGTTGTTTCATGAAGCTTTGGGTCATTCGTCATATGAAGAACCTAAAAAGAGTGAATCCAACAGGATAGCGACGATCATGCATCACATGCCCGGCTGGGAACCCGTGGGGATCCAGAGATTTGCAAAGTACGGAAGTGCAAGAGCATGGAAGCGCACAGCGGATACAAAGGGGCCGGAGGAGGGATTCGTGGATGTGCCGGAACAGATGGAAATCCCTTTTGACTGATAACATGTTAACCAACCGTGTCAACCAAGTATGTCAACTAACGAAAAAACTTCTCTGTAAGTTCCAAAAGTTACTCAGAGATTTTTTAGAAGGTTGACAGAGTTGGTTGACATTTTTATTTCAATTAACGAGGAGATTATAAAAATGAACCAGATAACTGTACTGAATGAAGTGACCTATAAGCCTACGGCAATACCTGTGGTAATCCCGATGGTGTATGATGCGCTTTTTAAGTTGAATTCAAAACTAAATGAAGAATCCATGCGGAAAAAGAAACAAGAAACGGATGTCCCTTTGTGGGAGAAGTATCTCCTGACTGTGGAAGAAGCAGCTGAATACTTTGGTATCGGACAAAAAAGGATACGAAGGATTATTTCTTTTGATCCTACTGCGGCTTATTTATTAACTGTTGGGAATCGGACACAAATAAAGAGAGTTCAGTTTGAAAAATACATAGACAGCATGTCTTGTGTATAAATGACAGATGTGACTGTTTTGGATGGCGGAAGGACTTCAATTATGGTATTATGTATACGTTGTATTGGAGTCCTTTTTATTATGAAAGGAGCCCAATATGAGTGAAAAAAGAAAAGATAATAAAGGTCGTATCTTACGTAATGGTGAGATTCAGGAAGCCAACGGGCGGTATAGATTTAAGTATGTTGATGCATTTGGAGATTCCAAGTATGTGAGGTCATGGAGACTTGATGTGCATGATCCTGTACCGGCAGGCAAAAAGATGGAACCGTCATTAAGGGAGCTTGAAAAGCAGATTGCGGCAGATATGATCGACCAGATTGTTCCGGAAGGAGGAAAATTAACAGTATCGGATCTCGTGGAGAAATATGTTTCACTGAGAAAGGGAGTGCGTCCGAGCACGGAAGCAGGGTATAAAACGGTAATCAACCTCTTAAAGAGGGATCCATTTGGAAAGCAGAGAATAGATAAAGTCAAAGTCCTGGATGCGCAAGAATGGTTAGTGAAGTTACAGAAAAACGGCAGAGGATATAGTTCCATACATACTATCAGAGGAGTTCTTCGTCCGGCTTTTCAACTTGCGGTGGATAATGATTATGTCAGAAAAAATCCGTTTTCTTTTGATCTGGGGACAGTAATCTATAACGACAGTGTTACGCGTGAAGCTTTGTCCCGGGAAGACGAAAGGAAATTTCTTAAGTTTGTCAAGGAGGATCCCCATTTTTGCAAGTATTACGACGGAATATATATCCTTTTTAACACCGGACTTCGCATTTCTGAGTTTGTGGGACTTACGATAAACGACATTGATTTTAAACATATGAAGATCAATGTGGATCATCAGCTCCAGAGAAATAACGGAATTGGATATAACATCAGGGATACTAAGACTGAATCAGGCGGAAGACTTGTTCCTATGACTGAGGAAGTGGCAGAGTGTTTTAAACTCATCTTAGCCAATCGTAAAACTCCGAAAATCGAGCCTATGGTGGATGGATATGTTGGATTTCTTTTCCTTGATAAGGATGAGCACCCCATGGTGGCGATGCACTGGGAGAAATACTTTCAGCATATAGTTGATAAGTATAACAGCATTTATAAGGTTCAGATGCCTAAGGTAACGCCTCACGTGTGCAGACATACGTTTTGCAGTCGCATGGCTTCCGCGAGGATGAATCCCAAGACCCTCCAGTATATAATGGGACATTCGGATATAGGAGTTACTCTCAATACGTATACGCATCTTGGATTTGATGATGCTTTGGAGGAAATGACTCGTATCTCTAAGGGAAAGAATGCCAATTCTGATGTTAACGATACTGCAACGGTAACAGTTTTTTCAGAATACAAAGAACAGGCGTCAAACGAGTAAATTAGTATAATCCTTTATTTAAGGGAAAAGCTCGAGGTGCAAGTCCTGTAGATTTGCACCTCATTTTGCACCTTTTGGCGGATAAGATATGCCCAAATATGCCAAGATATGCCAAGGTATAAAGGTGCAAGAAACACAGTATTTACGAGGTTTATAGACATGATTAGAGTATTGTTCATCTGCTGGGGCAACATATGTCGTTCCCCCATGGCAGAGTTTATTATGAAAGACATGGTCGCGAAGAGAGGACTTGCCGACAGGTTCCGGATCGAGTCTGCGGCTCACAGCGCCGAGGAGATAGGGAATCCCGTCTATCCGCCGGCAAAGCGTGAGCTGGCAAAGCACGGGATATCATGCGCGGGGAAGACCGCGAGGCAGCTGCGGCGCGACGATTATGACAAATGGGATTATATCATCGGCATGGAAAAGATAAATCTCGGGTATATGGAGCGGATACTCGGAGGGGATCCCAAGGGTAAGGTGTGCCTGCTGATGGATTTTACGGATCATCCCGAAGACATAGCCGATCCGTGGTATACCGGAGACTTTGAGGGCGTGTACAGGCAGATCGAGAGAGGCTGCGAGGCCCTGATCGCGCATGCGCTCGGCTGAACCTCGATCCACGGTGCAGCCCGGCCGGGCCGCTTTTGCGTTCAGTCCATCTTGGGATCTCCTTTGGTCAGCGTGTTCCACAGGAGCTTCAGCCGGTTCGGATGCGCCATGCCTATCATATCCGGAGCAAAGCGGAGGGCTTTTTTGCCGCCGCGTTCCCATACGGGCAGAGGCCCTGCGGGCAGCGTGTATTCGGGCGAGGTTCCCGTCAGTTTTGCGCCCGGCCAATCACAGGAATTGGGATCGCCTGTTGCCGCGAATGCGGAAATATAGCGGGCCAGCAGTGCCGAAACCTCGTGGTCGTAAGCGCCGTATTTGCGTGTGCCGCGGTCTAAAGTTCCGAATATATAGCGCAGGTCGCAGGCGTGGTAAGCGGCGTTGCGCTTATCGCCCGGAGCGTCGATATCGAAATAGTATATGTATCCGTTGTTGTCTTTCGCGAAGCGGTGCCCTATATGCGACATGATCACCGCATACATGTCATTGTTGGAGTAACCGATCATATAGCCGATGGGCAGCGGATGCTTTATCAGTTCGTCGATCGGAGCGGTGAGATGGTATCCGTCGATCACGGGCATCGTATTGAATACATTGTCCCTGCGGGAGGCCAGATACGGCTCGAGGCGGGCAAATATCTCCTTAAAATCCATGGTCTTCAGTTCTTCGAACGAACCGATCCCGGCAGCTTCCATGAAGCCTGTCCAGTAGGGCCTGCGCTCTGCGGCGGGACGGGGCAGGGAAAACTTCGGGAACAGACCGGCACCCGAAAACATGATCGCGCGCCCGAACAGGCCGCGGCATTTTTCGTTAAGGCACAGATACTGGACCGACATGGCGCCGGCGCTCTGTCCGGCGAGAGTGATATTGCCGGGATCGCCGCCGAAATCGGCTATGTGGGCCTTGACCCATTTGATGGCCGTGAACTGGTCGTCGAGGCCGAAATTGCCGTCGCGGCCGTATTTTTTATATATCTCTTCATGCGTAAGATATCCGAGTATGCCTACCCTGTAGGCGGCGGTCACGAGGATGATGCCCTGACGGGCGTAGATCGCGCCGTCAAAGGTGGACTCATCGGTGCTGCCGGCGTTGAAGCCTCCGCCGTAAAAAAACAGGATAACGGGGCAGTTTACGGGCTCGGCCGGGGCGTAGATATTGAGCCGCAGACAGTCCTCACTGTAGGTAAAAACCTGACCCTCGCGGAATTCATGCAGATAAAAGCGTCTGGTCGGATGCTCGAGATGGGGATAAAAGCCTCTGGACTGGGGGCAGGCGGGACCGAACGCGGTCGCGTCGCATTCACCGTCAAAACTCTCGACGGGGACAGCGTATTCAAATCTTCCGGCTGTCGCGAAACGGATGCCGAGGAATTCGTTATAGCCGTCTTTTGCATTCCCCTTCACAGTACCCATTTTCGTCTGTATGATAGTATTCACGCCTGTCACCTCCGTTGGGGTCCGGCCATCGCGGTTCCTGCCCGACTCCCAAAATATATTTTAACACACCGTCTGCGTATGTGGTACAATATATGCAAAGGCAAACAGGATAAAACTAATATCGGCGGTGGATCATGCAGAATACAAAGCGTCTCTCCAAACGTAAGATTTTTGATATCATACAGATCGGCAATGTCGGAGACTGGCCCAGCAGGCTCTTCGACATCCTTTTGACCGTCGTGATCGTGGCGAGCCTCGCGGCTACGATCATGTCAACATACGGCGAATTCTCTAAATATGAGAATGTGCTGGAGACGGTCGAACTGGTAACCGTGATACTTTTCACTGTTGAGTACATCTTAAGAGTCTGGACATCGGATTATCTCTATCCTACGAAGACCCGCGTGAGGGCCGCGTTCGCGTTCATATTCTCGGTAACGGGCATAGTGGACCTGCTGACATTCTTCCCCTACTATCTCCCGATATTTTTCCCCGCAGGAGCCGTTGCGTTCAGGATGTTCAGGGTTATCAGGATATTCAGGCTGTTCTCGATCAATTCGAGGTATGATGCTTTCAGCGTTATCCTGGACGTTCTGAATGAAAAGAAAAAGCAGATATTCTCATCGGTGATCATGGTGCTGATACTGATGATCGCGTCGTCGCTGTGCATGTATTCGCTGGAGCATGAGGCCCAGCCGGATATGTTCAAAAATGCGTTTTCGGGCATCTGGTGGTCCGCATCCACACTGCTGACCATAGGTTACGGCGATATATATCCGATAACCGTCGGCGGCAAGATAATGGCCATAGTGATATCGTTCCTGGGGGTAGGCATGGTAGCTATCCCGACAGGTATCATTTCCGCAGGTTTCGTTGAGAGCTACTCCAAGCTCAACAGGATCGCGTTCGTTCAGGAGGACAGACCGCTGAGGTTCCTTACCGGCACACTTGAGACTTCACATCCCTGGTGCGGCAAAAAGCTGACGGACATAGTCATGCCGCCGCAGATGATGATCGCGGCGATAATCCGCGATGAGGAGGAGCTGGTACCGAAGGGCGAGACCGTGCTGAGGAGCGGAGACAGACTGATCTTCGCCGCAAAGAAGTTCTACGAAGAGGACCGGATCAAACTGAATTCGATTAAGATCAAAGAGCGCAACAGCTGGGTGGGACTGCCCTTAAAGAAGATCCCGATATCGAGACAGTCGCTCGTTGTACTGATACGCCGCGGGAGCGGGAACGTCATTCCCGACGGTGACACCGTGATAAAAAACGGAGACGAGCTCCTGGTATACGAAAAGGATTGAGACAAAGATATGATATTCTTTCTGCTTTCACCGCTTTTTATAGCGGCTCATGCATATTTTGTGTATGAGGGCTTCAAATGGATCGACACGCTCAGACTGCCCCGCGGGCTCGGCAGGTTCGTAAAGATACTTGCCGCTGTCCTCTGGGCAGTGTTTTCGCTGTCCATATTTGCCGCCTATTTCATTCCGGCGGGAGTCACCCGCGAGAGCTCTCCGGTGCTCTATATCTTAAGGAGAACGCTCAAAAAGTCAGGCAATTACAACCTCGGAGTCCTGATCTACATGGGTATGTCCTTCGCTGTCATACTCATCGGGCGTCTGATCGAGTATTTTAAGCTGAAAAAAGAGGGCATCGAGCCCAAACAGGTCTTCAGATCGGCTCTTTACCGCAACAAGAGGGCGGTGATGGGCGTATTGAACATCGTTTTTATCGTACTTCTGATGTGGTACGGAGTGGCGCACGGCAAAGATATCAAACTTAACACCTATGAGATCGAGCTGTCAAAACAGGTTGAGGGCAGCTCCGGTGTCAGGATCGCTCTGGTAGCCGACATGCATCTGGGGTACAGCATCGGCTGTGAGCAGATGGAGAAGATGGCGGATATGATCAACGCGTCATCGCCCGATATCGTGATAATGGCAGGGGATATTTTTGACAACGAATACGAGGCGCTCGACGATCCGGAGCGGCTGATCAAGATTTTCGCGTCGATAAAGAGCAGATACGGGACATACGCGGTCTACGGGAACCATGACATCGAAGAAAAGATAATAGGCGGTTTCACTTTTGACTACAGCAATCCCGCAAAGGTTGCGGGAAAAGAGATGAACGAGTTCCTGGACAAAGCCGGCATCACGCTGCTGCTCGATGATCATGTGCTGATAGACGATGCTTTTTACGTGTACGGGCGTCCCGATTACAGTAAACCGGGCAACGGCACGGGCAAAAGAAAAGCCCCCCAAGAGATAACCGCGGGACTGGATATGTCAAAGCCGCTGATCGTGATCGACCATCAGCCCAGGGAACTGCAGGCGCTCGCGGACGCAGGAGTTGACATCGATCTGTGCGGCCACACGCATGACGGGCAGTTTTTCCCGATGAATATCACGAGCAGGCTGTTTACCTGGGAGAATTCGGCGGGACTGCTGAAAAAGGACAATATGTACAATATCGTGACCTCGGGAGTCGGGCTCTACGGCCCCAATATCAGGATCGGGACCGATGCCGAGGTTTGCGTGATAGACGTAAAATGGTAAGACCGGCAGATGGGCTCTGCCGGTCTTTTGTCAGTGTTTATCGGTATTTATCGATGATATCCCGCTGCGGAACCAGTCGGTCACGGCGTCGAGCCCTTCGCCTGTTTTTGCGCTTACGGGTATGATCACGGCTTTGGGATTGAGAGCGAGAATGCGCTTTTTGGCGGCATCGAAGTCAAAATCGAAATAACCCGTCGTATCGGTCTTAGTTATCAGCACGAGGTCGCTCACCGTAAACATCAGAGGGTATTTGAGCGGTTTGTCGTCACCCTCGGGGACGCTCAGCAGCATGACGTTTTTGTGTGCGCCCGTGTCAAACTCCGCGGGGCAGACGAGATTGCCTATATTTTCGAGTATGAGCAGGTCGAGCTCCGAGGTGTCGTATTCGGTAAGCGCGCGGGTGATCATATCCGCGTCGATATGGCAGAGACCGCAGTTGTGTATCTGCAGTGCCTCCACGCCCGTAGCGTCGGCCACGCGCTGTGCGTCGATGCGTGATTCGATATCCACATCCATCTCTCCGATACGGTAATCGGACTTAAGGCGGTTTATCAGCGCGGTGAGGAGAGTCGTCTTGCCGCTCCCGGGACCCGACATGACATTTACGAAAAAGGTGCCCTGAGCGGAGAGCCGCCTGCGAAGCATATCCGCGGCCAGGTCGTTATCCGCCGTGACATTCTGATTTATGCTTATTATCCTTACTTCTCCCATGATCCTCCTTTTTGAGCCGGCGTAATGTTAACGGCCGCGAACAAGTGATATTATGAAGTTTGCGAGATCTTTGACTCCCTCGCCCGTTTTTGCGCTGATCCTGAAGACCCTGATCGCGGGATTGAGTTTTTTCGCAGCGGCCTCGGCAGCGTCCGGGTCAAAATCGAATATCGGGAGAGCGTCTGTCTTGTTTATGACCATGATATCCGATTTTTGGTACATCAGCGGATACTTGACCGGTTTATCGTCGCCCTCGGGAACGCTTAAGATCGTCATGTTCAGCATCGAACCGGTATCGTATTCCGCGGGGCAGACGAGATTGCCGATATTCTCCAGCACGACGAGCTCCGGACCGGCCTGTTCGATCTCCCTTATCCCCTGACGGGTCATGTCGGCATCGAGATGGCACATGCCGCCGGTGTGCAGCTGGATCGCGGGGATACCCGCGGCCGCAATAGTGCGTGCGTCCACATCGGAGTCTATGTCGGCCTCCATTACCGTCCAGCGAAGCCTTCCCTTAAAATATGGCGCCAGAGCCAGCAGCGTGCTCGTTTTGCCGCTGCCGGGGGCGGACATCAGATTGATCAGGTATATGCCGCGGCTTTTGAGCTCCGAGCGCAGCGCGTCGGCGTCGCGGTCGTTGTCCTCGAGGATCGATTCCTTGAGTTCGATGATTTTTATTTCATCCTTATTGTCCATAAAAGACTCCCTGTGATAAAATGAATATTGCATCCGGACCGTACCGCAGTCTGACGGATGCGTCTGATATGTGTCTGCGGGCACGGAATGGAGTTAACATGAGCGAAAACATCGGTAAATATAAGTATCTGAGCGAAGACTGCATCATGCCGCTCAACTTTTACAACTATAAACAGGCCTTCTTAGGCAGCAGCAGCGGGATGCGCTACAGGATCGTTCAAGGGGAGAGGGAACTGCCTCTGCCGGAGGACGCCAAGGAAGGCGATAAGCCGCCGAAGGAAAAATACCTGACCGTTGAGACCTGGCCCGAGCCGTATTCATACACGGCGACGGACAAGGAGACTGTCAGGTCGAGAGAGTATCCCTTTACGCAGGAGGCGTACGAGCAGATACTCGCGGATCTGGACGCGGCGGTCGATGATTACAAAAAAGCGCAGGGCTGATGCTCTGCGCTTTTATTTTACAATGCTTTTCTGATCGCGTCGAGGAGCTCTGAATATTCTTCGAAAGCGGGCAGCTCGGGATGATCGGCCTTGATCTTATCGGTGCTCTTGAACAGGAAACCTGCCTTGCTCGCCTTGATCATGGCGAGGTCGTTATGGCTGTCGCCTGCCGCGATGGTCTCGAAACCGACGGACTGGAGCGCCTTTACCGTCGAGAGCTTCGAATCTTTAACCCTCATCCTGAAACCGGTGATCTCTCCGCTATCGGCCACTTCAAGGGTATTGCACATGATCGTGGGCCGGCCGAGCTTCTCCATAAGGGGAGCTGCGAACTGAGTGAATGTATCGCTCAGGATTATAACCTGTGTGATCGAACGGAGCTCGTCGAGAAACGCTTTTGCGCCGGGCAGGGGATCGATCTTCGCGATGGTCTCTTTGATCTCCTTAAGGCCGAGACCGTGCTCCTTTAAGATGCCTATCCTCCAGCGCATGAGCTTGTCATAATCGGGCTCATCGCGGGTGGTCCTTTTCAGCTCGGGGATCCCGCTCGCTTCCGAAAACGCGATCCATATCTCGGGAACCAGTACGCCTTCAAGATCGAGGCAGACAATATTCATATCACTCATGTACTCTTTCTCCTTTAGCTTTTAGTGACGTTTTTTTGATTATAAAACACCGTGAACGCAAAATCCATCATTTTTTTGCGCCGGATCCGTCCTTTTCCGAGAAGAATCGCCGGCCGTCCTCCATGTCCCTGTGCATCTGAGCCGACAGCTCGTCAACCGAGCCGAAACGCATCTCGGGACGGTGAAATTCGATCAGCTTTACGGATATCTCACGGTCGTATAGGTCACCCGAAAAATCAAAGATATAGGTTTCGACGGTCACTGAAGGGGTATCTTCGCGGCCCGCTGTAACCGTCGGTCTGATGCCGATGTTGGTGACGCCCCTGTATACGGTACCGTCTGCGGTGATCTCGGAAAAATAAACTCCGAAAGGCAGGCTTAAAAAAGCCCTGTCGGTGATGGAATCGGGGATCAGATTAACGGTCGGCATCCCTATGGTCCTGCCGAGAGCCTTGCCGTGGCGTACCCGGCCTGTGATGGTCAGAGGAAGAGAGTTCATGATTATTTCGAGGCACCCTTAAGTATAGGCGAGAGCGGCTTGTAGATGAGCATGCACACCGCTACGCTGATCAGGCCCTTGACTACGGTGAAGGGCAGGTTAAATACGAGCAGGCTCTGGAATACCGACTTCATCGAAGGCAGTATCTTCTGGTAAGCCGCAAGTACGTTTTCTTCGGGCATGAAATTGTAGTAGAAAGGATATACCACAAAATGGTTCGAAGGAACCGAAATAATGCCCATTGCAACGGCACCGAGCAGTCCGCCGATGAGTGCCGCCGTCTTATTCTTGTTCTTTTTGTAGATCAGACCCGCGGTGAACACGAATACCGCGCCGAGTATGAAGTTCGAGAGCTCGCCGACCGTTGCGCTCTGCGATACGGCGCAGTGGATCAGGTTCTTTAAGAACTCGATGATCACGCCTGTTAAGGGGCCATAGGCAAATGCGCCGAGCAGCGCGGGAAGGTCCGAGAAATCGAGCTTGATGAAGGGCGGCATGAGCGGGATCGGGAATTCGAGGTACTGAAGCACCACCGCAGCGGCGGTGAGCATGCCGGCTCCCGCGAGGAGTCTCGTGCGTGCAGCGGCCGTACGGCGGCTCATGACTTTGTTCTGAGGGTTTTCGAGTGTCTGCTGGTTTTCCATCTTTTTTCTCCTTTGAGTTTATTCAAAAGAAATCCTTCTCAAAGAAAAATCCCCGCGCCGAAAAGACACGGGGAATAATGATCGTATAATCAAATCTTCTCTCATCCAGACTATACTGTCGGTTCCGGAATCGCACCGGATCGGCTGCAAGAGCAGTTCGCGGACTGTACCGCCGGTGGGGAATCACACCCCGCCCCGAAGAATTTCTTTCGCTACGAATAATACTGCTGCGGGGCATGCATGTCAAGAGAGTTTATGAAACCTTAAGACATCCGGCCGGGTGAGACTCAGCCCTCAACGGGAAAGTATATCCTTGCCACCTCGGCGTCCGCGTTGCCGTACAGAACCTCTGCGAAACGCTTAACAACGCTGTTATAGGTGTCCTGTGAGTAGTTTATGCGGAACAGGTTAGCGATCTTGTTGAAATGACGGGGAGATACCGCGCGTCCCCATGTGCTGCCCTCAGCGACATATTTGCGCTGCTTGAGGGAATCGGGCGAGATCTTATAGGATGATCCGTCCTTTGTATTGCGGCAGTAGATCTCCGCCATGCCGGAATCGGTGATCCTGTAGTCGAGCTCGCATACGGATCTGTCGACGGTACTGCCGTCGGGAGCGGTTATATCTACGTTGCCGGCGCTTAAGATGGCAGCTGTGGTATCATTGTTGAGCAGGATACCGTTATTGTTGTTAAAGCGGATGATGTCGACCAACTTATCGATACTGCTCTGATCGAGGACATCACCGATGGACGTCGATTCATCCTTGCCGCCCTGCTGCAGGAAAGAGACCAGCGCGTCTATTTCCGACTGAGATAATAGAGTTCTGTTTTCTGCCATATGCACCTCCGAATAAATATCATTTGTGTATACTATATCACTTTTCGGAAAGAAATACCAGTAATATTTGAAAAAGAGTTGCCGAGAACAACGCCGGAAAAGTACGTCTCCAATACCGCTGCGGTTGCGGAAAAAAACGTCGGGAATTATAATTGACTGGGGGGCTTTTTTATCGTGTATGCGGAGGACATCCGCGACAACCCCGGACGAAAGGTATTTGCATGAAAGAGAGATTTGTAAGACTCATCACCGCCGAGGGCGAGCGTTTGGGCGGCTTGCCGCACGGCGACTATCCGCG
Organism: Lachnospiraceae bacterium; assembly: GCA_016288005.1. Taxonomy (GTDB): domain Bacteria; phylum Bacillota; class Clostridia; order Lachnospirales; family Lachnospiraceae; genus RUG11977. Next base: position 14,449 of record JAEEXY010000018.1, on the reverse strand, counting down.
CCCGTCGCTGAGGCGTGAAGGCGGCAATTCAAAATATATGATCCTTAACGGGAAATGGAGATTTCGCAGCAGATACAACGACTGTGAGATCATGGTGCCTTTCTGCCCCGAGAGCCTGCTGTCGGGAGTCAAAGAAAAGGTGATCTATGGGGAAAAACTCTCATGGGAGCGCAGTTTTACGCTCGCGGACATCCCTGCCGATTCGCGCGTGCTGCTTCATTTCGGCGCGGTTTCGGGTGAATCCGAGGTCTTTGTAAACGGCATCGGTGTAGCCAAAAACTCAAACGGATATTTACCTTTTTCAGCGGATATCACGGATGCGGTAAAGGACGGCGTAAACACCCTTAGAGTCGAGGTCGTGCATGACCTCTCGCCCCGCCATCCTCACGGCAAGCAGCGGAAAAAGCGCGGCGGGATGTGGTATACGCCGGTGAGCGGTATCTGGCAGACCGTATGGCTGGAGACCGTGCCGCAGCGCTATATAGCGGAGGTAACCGTTAACGCGGACGATACGGCGGCAGAGATAACGGTACATATCTGTGATGCGGTGACCGGTCAAACAAACGGGCAGAACACCGATCGAAGCAGTTCGGCGCAGGCAGGAGCGGAGCACGGTACGCAGCTTATCACGGCGGTCTGTGAGGGCCGCGAATATGTCTTTACGGACGGCAAAGTGCGCATAGAGCCCGAGAACAGGGAGCTCTGGAGCCCCGAAAATCCCAGGCTCTACGATGTGACGATAAAATGTGGAGAGGACAAGGTAAGGACCTATTTTGCGCTCAGGAAGCTGGAGATAAAAGAGGTTAACGGCAAAAAGCGTCTCTGCCTCAACGGAGAGCCTTACTTTTTCAACGCGGTACTGGACCAGGGATATTTCAGCGACGGCCTGTATACTCCTGCGGACCCGTCGCTGTACGGGCAGGACATCATGCGCATGAAGGCGCTCGGCTTCAATACTCTCAGAAAGCATATCAAGATCGAACCGGAGCGGTTTTACTATGACTGCGACAGGCTCGGCATGATAGTTTTCCAGGATATGGTCAACAACGGCTATTACAGTTTTATCAGGGATACGGCGCTGCCGACCGTTAACTTAAGGCGCAGGCCGGCACTCGCTAACGCCCGTCCGGCGGTAAAGAATGAGTTCCTTGACGCGATGGAAAAAACGGTGCGTCTCCTTAAAAACCATCCCTCGATCTGCTGCTGGACCATATTCAACGAGGGCTGGGGACAGACCGACGCGGACGGCGCGTACAGGAAACTTAAAAAACTCGATCCCACACGTTTTATAGATGCCACGAGCGGGTGGTTCAAAGAGCATGAGAGCGATGTTGAGAGCCTGCACATATATTTCAAGCCCCTGAAGCTCGGCAGCGACAGGACCAGGCCGCAGGTGATCTCGGAGTTCGGAGGCTTTGTCCACAAATGCCCCGACAACAGTTTCAACCGCGAAAAGACTTACGGATACGGCATCTATGAGAGCCGTGAGGAGTTCGCGAAGATTGTCAGGAAGAAATTCGAAGATGAAGTCATACCGCTCGCGAAGGAGGGACTGTGCGCTTCCGTTTACACGCAGGTTTCCGATGTCGAGGATGAAACGAACGGCCTGCTGACCTTTGACAGACGGGTATGCAAACTGCTTCCCGAAGATATGGAGGGAGTTGCCGGGGCACTGCGGGCTGCGGTGCGTTTATAGTTTTTTTATTGGTCATATTTTCGAAAACGTGATATCATATAAGCGGTGACTTCGCAAATACTGTATTTTCCGGCACGGTATCCGCGAGGTCCGCAGTACAGTAACGACAGGAGGGAGTAAAAATGTTACAGGACATCATCAGATCTAAGACAGAGCTGTTTGCCGACGGGGTACAGACGGTTCTGCGCGGTCATGAGAACCGCCAGCGCGCGGTAACTTTGCTCAAGGGCAATCTCGTGAACAATTCCCGCAGCGAGGGTAAGGGGATCAGTGCCAGAGTAAACAGCAACGGCACCTACGGCTTTGCTTCGATCGCGGAGTACACGCCGGAGGCGGCTGAAAAGGTTATCAGGGCCGCTACCGAGAACGCGCTTTTCCTTGGCAGACATTCGTCGAGAAAGATCGCGCTTCCGGCATCGCTCGGTACCGGAACTATCGAGCTCAACGACAAAATAGTCGATGCGGAGCAGAAACTCATCATCGAGGCCTGCAAGACCATCGACGATTATGTGGTAAAGAGCTGCCCGAACCTCACCAGCAGGACCATTGCCTACACAGAGGATTCCCAGGACAGGATCATTTACACTTCGGATGCTTATAACGGACATCTGGTTACCCCCAGATGCTATATCTATGTCATGATGACGGCCGAGACAAAGGACGGCGCGCCCGTAGAGCTGTTCAAGGCGCTCGGAGGATACGGCAGCTTCAGTGACAATTTCAGTGATGTGACGCAGTATTATCCGATGATCGACGATCTCTACAAAAAGATCATGGACAAGCGTGAGGGCGTTTACGCCGAAGCAGGCTATAAGACCGTAGTGCTCGGCGGATTCATGGGCGGCATGCTCGCGCATGAGGCGGTAGGACACACCGTTGAGGCCGATCTGGTACGCGGCGGCAGCGTTGCGGGACCCAGTCTTAACAAGCGTGTTGCGTCCGACCTGGTAACGATGGTCGATTTTGCGCATACTTTTGAGGGCAAGAGAGCGCCTCTTCCGGTATATCTCGACGACGAGGGCACTAAGGCTGTCGATGACGTTCTGATCAAAGACGGCATTCTCGTAGGCTACATGAACGACCGTGAGACCGCGGCCGAGTTCGGCATGCAGCCCGCAGGCAACGCGAGAGGCTGGGCATTTTCCGATGAGCCCATCATCCGCATGAGAAATACCTGCATCCTTCCCGGTAAAAATACCGTGGAGGAGCTGATCGCGTCCGTTGACGACGGCTATTATCTGATCGATTCGGGCAACGGCCAGGCGGATCTGACCGGAGAGTTCATGTTCGGCGTGACCTGCGGTTACGAGATCAAGAACGGCAAGCTCGGACGTGCGCTGCTCGACACCACGGTCAGCGGTGTTGCGTTTGAGATGCTTAAGACCGTCGATATGGTCTCAAACGAAGTTATGTGGTCTTCGAGCGGCTTCTGCGGCAAGAAACAGCGTATGGCAGTGGGTATGGGAGGTCCTCATATGCGCTGCAAGATCATGATCGGCGGACGATAAGGGGGTAGCGGAATGAGTGAATTAAGAAATATCGCGGATGCTTTTGACGGCATGCTCGCGGCCAATAAAATAGCAAAATACACATACACGCTCACACAGTCGGAAAAGCAGGAGCTGAACCTGGAAAACGGTGACTTCAAGCTTATGAGGACCGTTTTCAACAATACCGGCAGCTTAAGAGTGTTCCTCGGCAGTAAAATGGGCGCGGTAAGCGGCAACGATATTACCGAAGAAGGGCTTAAAAAGCTGATCGCAGACGGTCTTGCCGCAGCGGAATCGGCAGAGGAGGATCCCTGCCACGATATCGCTCCCGACCAGGGAAAAGATGTATTCAGACAGGGAGCCTGCGAGCCCGACCTCGACAGATTCATCGAGAGGATCAGGGAGTTCCTCGCAACAGTCGCGAAGGACTATCCCAAGGTTAAGATCATGTCTGCCATGGGCTCCTATGACAGATGGACCTGGATCTCACGCAATACCAACGGTACCGAGTACGAGGCTTTTGCGGGACAGTACCATTTCATGATCGAGATCTGCGCGAGTGACGGAGAAAAGACCACGGGACTTGATTACACAGGCTTCTCGACAAAGGATCTCGACAGACCTTTCATAGAGATCGCGGATATTAAAGAAAAGCTTACAAATATCGAGCTGAGCCTTAACCCTGTTCCCATGGAGGGCAAGTTCGAAGGCACGATACTCCTTACGCCTTCGCTGGCAGGCCAGTTAGTCGGCATAGCTCTGTTCAATTTCGCGGGCAGCAGCTCGATAATCGACGGAACCGGACTCTGGCTGAACAAGGTCGGGGAAAAGGTAGCGAGCGAGAAGCTCACCGCATCTCTCAAGCCTTATGATGAGAGGATCGTCATGGGTGAGCGCGCTACGTCGAACGGTTTCAGGACCGAAGAAGCAACGCTTATCGACAAGGGCGTATTAAAGACCCATCTGCTGAGCCTCTACGCGGCTAACAAGACCGGACGGCCCGTACTTAAGAACACGGGCTTTGATCTCGTTATCGAGCCCGGAGACGTAAGCTACACCGATATGCTCGCTTCGATCGACAAGGGACTGTTCGTGGGCGGTTTCTCGGGCGGTAATCCCGGCGCGAACGGAGAGTTCTCGGGAGTTGCGAAGAACAGCTTCCTGATCGAGAACGGAAAGATCAAATGCGCGGTCACCGAGACCATGATCAACGGCAACCTGGCAGATATACTGCAGAACATAACGGCCGTTTCAAAGGAGCAGCTCTGCGACGGCAGCGCCGTTGTTCCTTATATCGCGGCAAGCGGAGTCGTAATTTCCGGTAAGTGATCCGGTATATAACCTGAAAAGGAGAATGCGGCATGGAAGAGACAACACAGATCCGTAACAGAAAGTTCAGACTCAAGGACAGACTTAAGGTCATAGCTCAGAAAATAGGGAATGTCTTTAAGGATTACCCCGTGACACTGGGCTGCATAGTCGTTATCGCGGCGATCGCGGCCGTTATAATAGACTGTGGTTTTGATACCGATTTCTGTGAGAAAACTATAATGTTCCTTGCCGCATTCGCCGTTCAGGCTCTTTTTGCCGAGGAGCATTTTAAGGACAAACTCAGCCTGCGCATCGCGGGCTATGCGATCGCCGTACCGATATCGGCATTGTTAGTTTATCTCGGATGGCTCGAGGGCGATACTTTTCTCGGGATGAAAAAGGATAAGGTCGATGAGCTCACCGTGTGCATCTACGGCACTTATTTCGCGTGCCTGATCCTCGCGGCGCTTTATCATATGTACCGCAGACAGCAGGAGAACTTTGAGGCATTCTGCCTCAAGACTTTTGTCGGACTGCTGCGCACCACGATCGTTTACGGTCTGTTCGCGGGCGGTCTGGCGCTGATCATACTGATATTCAACGAGCTGATCTACGATACTGACGCTCTTATGGGCAGAGTCGAGATATTCCTTGCGGGAGGCATCTATGTTCCCGCATTGCTGCTCGTGCTGTCGGGCAAAAAGGATGATGTCGGGAAATTCGCCAAGATATGCGTTATGTATGTCTTAGAGCCCATGCTCGTTATGGCGATGGCGATCATCTACATCTACATCATCAAGATATTTGTTACGGGCGATATCCCTTCGAATACCGTATTCGGCATCATCACGGCTCTTTTCGTGGCAGGCATGGTGATCTGGACACAGGCGCAGGGTATCGGGGAAGACAATATTTTCTGCAGGGCGGCGAATATCCTGCCGTTTATCTTTGTTCCGTGCATCATCCTGCAGGCATGGAGCATCTTTATACGTATCGGTGAGTACGGAGTTACTCCCGACAGATACTTCGGAGTGGTGCTTGTGATCTTTGAGCTGATCTACATGCTGCTGTATCTGTTAAAGCGCATCACCGGACGCGACTGTGTTTCAGCGATCATATGGGTTGCTGCGGCGACAGTCGCCATTGTGCTGCTCGTACCTTACGCAAACTACGCGTCGGTCAGCGTCCGCTCGCAGGTTAAGCGCCTGTCGGGCATTACCGTGAACGAACAGCTGAAGAGCTCCGATCAGGCCGGCATGGTGGGTTCCGCGTACAGGACTCTCACGGGCAAATGCGGCTTCCGCGGCGAAGAGGCGGCGGAGGAGCTCTATACCGAGGCGGAGCGGGAGATACTCGCTTCCTGCTATGACAATTCATCTTATGCGGCCAGACCCGAGTATTTCTTAAGTGACGGCATCAACCCGGTAGATCTCGATATTTCGGCTTATAAAAAGCTTTCTTTCGCGGAAGGTTATGAGAAGGATCCCGAGAATACCCTGTTCACTCTCAAGGTGAAAGACTCGGTCGAGTATGAGGCCGATCTGTCGGGATTTATCACCGACCTTAAAAACTTCGGGCGTGAGCGCGCGAAATCTTCGAAGTATATATCCTTCGATCTGGAAAACTATGGTCTTATCAGGCTCGACGAAAACCACGATCTGAAGATCATACGCTTCAGCAGCAACTATGATTCCGAAAAGGATGAGCTCGACTATCTCAATGTCGACTGCTATATTCTCGAGAAATGAGAAAAAGTACTTGACAGGAGGGGAAGTTTTGGATAGAATCGCTTTAGTGCTTTAAAGCGCAACGGTTTAAAGCGAAATATTCAAGAGGAGAATTGTTATGAACTCAACTGTCATTCTCAGCACGATCATGCTGGTGGTCTTCTTCGCGATCATGATCGGTGTCGGTTTTGCAACTCGTAAGAGCACAAAGGACGTTTCGGGCTTTGTACTCGGCGGACGTACCGTAGGCCCCTGGCTTACAGCATTTGCCTTCGGTACCTCATATTTCTCGGCTGTTATCTTTGTAGGCTATGCCGGACAGTTCGGCTGGCTCTACGGAACCTCCGCTACATGGGCGGGCCTCGGCAACGCATTTATCGGATCGCTGCTCGCATGGAACATCCTCGGCAGAAGAACGAGGATCATGACCCAGAAGCTCGATGCGAAGACCATGCCCGATTATTTCGGCAAGCGTTTCCATTCCACCCCTCTGAAAGTCATTGCGGCGGTCATCGTTTTCATTTTCCTGATCCCTTACACCGCATCCCTGTACAACGGACTTTCGAGCCTGTTCGGTCTGGTATTTGATATTCCTTACTGGGTAGTTATCGCTCTCATGGCGATTCTCACCGGTATCTACGTTATCTTCGGCGGATACATGGCTACCGCGATCAACGATTTCATTCAGGGAATCATCATGCTGTTCGGTATCGTGGCTGTCATCGCCGCGGTCGTCAAGGACAACGGCGGTCTGCTCGCGGCTGAAAAGGCACTCGCGGCCATCCCTTCGGACGGATGGACAGGCGGCGGAGCTTTTGCCTCGTTCTTCGGACCCGATCCGCTCGCTCTGCTGTTCGTAGTTATCCTGACCTCTCTGGGCACATGGGGACTGCCTCAGATGGTCGGCAAATTCTATGCGATCAAGTCTGAGAAGGATATCCATAAGGGAACCGTTATCTCGACGATCTTCGCTATCGTTGTGGCCGGCGGATGCTACTTCCTCGGCGGATTCGGACGCCTCTACGCAGACAAGATCAAGTACAATCCCACAACAGGCAAGCCCCTGTTCGACACGATCGTTCCCACGATGCTCTCGACACTTCCTTCGGTCATCATCGCAGTGGTTATCGTACTCGTACTCGCGGCTTCGATGTCAACGCTTTCATCGCTCGTACTTACATCGAGCTCGACCTTTACGCTTGACGTTATCAAGCCTTCGATGAAAAAAGAACTGACTGAGAAGAAACAGGTCTTCATCATGAGACTGTTCATCGTGTTCTTTATCCTGGTTTCTGCTGTTATCGCTGTCATTAAGGACGCATTCCCCGGACTGACCTTCATCGCTCAGATGATGGGTGTTTCGTGGGGCGCGCTCGCAGGCGCATTCCTCGCTCCTTTCCTCTACGGTCTGTACTGGAAGGGCATCACTAAGGCTTCCGTAGCGGTATGCTTCGTATGGGGCTGCGGCATCGCGATCACACAGCTCATTGTAACGCTTGGCGGTATCGATGTTTCGGGCTGGGGCACCTTCCTCGGCTACATCTTCAAGTCCTCGATCAATTCCGGCGTTATCGCTATGGTAGGCGGACTTGTTATCGTTCCCATCGTGAGCCTGTTCACACGCAAGCCTGAGGCCGGCGCGGTGGACGACATGTTCTCGAGCTTTGAGGAGAAGGTACAGGTTGCCAAGAAAGAGGCGCTGGACTGATAAAACCCGGGACCGAGTTCTATAGTGTGTTCCAGCCAATGTACGGCGCGGGCGGCGACGAGGAGATTTCCGAGACACGCTCGCGCTCCTTTTACGGACGCAGCGCCACTAAGCATGCACAGTACGCATGCCAAGTGTCGGCGTCCTCTACGGGTCTCGGAAATCCCCTCTGCAGCGCCCGCGCCTTACATTACAGAAAAACCCTGAGAACGAACTGTCTCAGGGTTTTATTTTATATTGAGCACACGCTTAGAGTGAAATGTGTGGAGCAGACACGGGGACGGTTCTTTCGTCTTTCTGTTTTGGGAGAAAAGCAGACACGGGGACGGTTCTTTTGTCTCTTCTGTTTTTGAAAGATAAGCGCAGGCGCCGCAGAGAAAACTTCCGCAACCCGTAGAGGACGCCGACACTTTGCATGCGTAGTTTGCATGCTTAGTGGCGCTGCGTCCGTAGAAGGAGCGAGAGCGTGTTGCGGAAGTTTTACTCGTTGCCGCCTGCGCGACAGCCCAAAAAGAAGACGAAAGAACCGTCCCGTGTCTGTGGAAAACTGTTGGATCAGTGAGCCGGGATGACGTCCACTATCACGTACTCCGAGTGTGTGCCGGATTTGAAGGGGACGGCCCAGCCGGAGATGCCCGAGGTCACGATAAAGTTAGTGGAGACGCGCTGCTCGAGCCCATAGAGGCTGTCGTTGGACTTCATGATGAGGCCGACGTAGCCTGCGGGGAACATGTGGCCGCCGTGGGTATGGCCGGAGAGTACGAGGTCCGCGCCTGCGGCTGTCTCGGCGTCATAGTCGTTGGGCTGGTGGTCGAGCATGATCGAGTATTTCGAAGCATCGGTCTGTGCCATCAGCTCGCCGGCCGATGCGCGCCATGTCATCGAGCGGTCCCTGCGGCCGACCAGTACGTAATCGTCTCCGATCGGGACAGTCTTGTCCTCGAGTATGGCAACACCGTTCGCAATCAGCGCGCCTTTCAGATCCTGCGCGCTGAAGTCACGACTGTTGTAATAGCCCATGTCATGGTTGCCGAAAACAAAGAAAACGCCGTATGTTGTACTGAGATCACCCAGTGCCTCGCAGGCACGCAGCATATCGGCTTTTTCTGAATCGTCATCGACGTAATCTCCGACGATCACCACGACATCGGGGTTCGCAGCCTGTACTTTTTCCATTTCTTTTGCGAAATCCTCGCCGTCTAAAGTGATCCCCAGATGAGAGTCCGCGATCAGCGCGATCCTCAGGGGGGAGTCAACCTTATCGGAAGTGATCGTGTAATCTGTTTCCCATACGTGATGAGCGGCTATCCATGCGCCTGTCATGTATACGGCGGTGACCGCCAATGCCACGATGCCCGCAATATAGCGCTCAGACCGCTTTCCGCGGCGCTTCCCGACTATCGCGGCGACGATGTCGCAGATGATCCATATAAGAGCCAGATGGATGATCACAACGACTACTGCATATATATTTATCAGGCCGAACAGAAATGTCGAGGCAACGCACGCGCATGCGAGCAGCCATGAGAGCAGTTTGCTCTTTTCGGCGATCTTTTGCATAAAGCCGAATTTTCTGAAGCGTGTTACGAGATAGAAGAGTCCGGCGAGTCCCGCAAGACCCATAAGCGACAAAACTACGAACCAAAAGTTCATACGGAGAATGTCCTTTCGTCTTAAGTGTTGATAATGATAGCATTTGCGCACGCAAATAACAAGAAACACGGTATTTAGTGTTTCTTATTTTTTTATAAATTCATCCCGATTTTATGCCCTTTTTATGGACATTGCGGGATTTCGGGTATATCATGGTTGTACGGGGCTAACCGCGGGGGATCCTTTTGGGGCATCGCATGCGGCAGAGGCCCGGAGATTATGCGGACAGATGACGCACCCGTACAGGAGGAAGAGTTTTTTATGGCAAAAGAATTACCGAAGAGAAGTGAAGTTAAGGTTGAAGATACCTGGAAGGTCGAGGATATATACCCGACCGTGCAGGACTGGGAGGCTGACCTCGCAAAGGCAGAGATGCTGGCAGATGAGTTGGCCGGATACGAGGGAAAGCTGAACACCGCGGATAATGTATATGCGGCGGCAAAGCTTGAAGAAGAGATAGAGTATATCGCGAGCAGGACATTCGGATATGCCTCGAGAGTAGGCGATGTGGATACCGGCAATGCCGAGAACCAGAAGCTCGTCATGACCGTGCGTTCAAAGTATGTGCGCATCTCTGAAAAGCTCTCGTTCATCGATCCCGAGCTGCTCGCTCTCCCCGACGGCTCGATAGATAAGTTTTGCGAGGAGAAGCCTGAGCTGGAGTACTACAGGAGAGCGCTCAACGAGAAGCTTCGTTTCAAGGCACATATGCTGAGCCCCGAGATGGAGAAGCTCCTCGCGTCGGCGGGCGAGGTTATGAGCACAGCATCGAATACATTCTCGATGTTCAACAACGCGGACCTCGTATTCCCCGAGATCACCGACGAGAACGGCGAGAAGGTGCGTCTGACTCACGGACGCTACATTCCTTTCCTCGAGAGTCAGGACAGGCGCGTGCGCAAGGAGGCCTTCAAGGCCATGTACGATACCTACGCGAGCTATAAGAACACTCTCGCCGCAGTATATAACGGACAGGTCAAGGCGCACATATTCTCGGCCCGTGCGCGCAAATACAACAGCTGCCTCGAGGCCGCGGTTGACCGCAACAATGTTCCGAAAGAGGTTTATTTCAATCTGATCGAGGCCGTACATCAGAACATGGACAAGATGTACAGATACGTGCGTCTGCGCAAAAAGCTGCTCGGTGTTGACGAGCTGCATATGTACGACAATGCCGTACCGCTCGTTAAGGACGTGGACGTAAATATCCCGTTCGAGGAGGCGAAAAAGACCGTTTACGAGGCTCTCGCACCCCTGGGCGACGATTACCGTGCGATCCTTAAAGAGGGCTTTGAGAACCGCTGGATCGATGTTTACGAGAATGAGGGAAAGAGGAGCGGCGCTTATTCCGCAGGCATCCCCGGAACCCATCCTTTTGTGCTCCTGAACCATTCGGGGACTCTCGACAGCATGTTCACACTGGCTCATGAGATGGGACATGCGCTGCATTCCTATCATTCGTTCAAGAACCAGAATTTTGTCGATGCCGATTACGTTATCTTTGTTGCCGAGGTTGCTTCGACCTGCAACGAGGTACTGCTCGTAAAGCATCTTCTTTCAAAGACCACGGACAAGGCTCAGAGGGCATACCTGATCAATCATTTCCTCGACAGTTTCAAGAGCACGGTTTACCGTCAGACGATGTTTGCCGAGTTTGAGCTGAAAACTCACGAGATGGCGGAGAGAGGCGAATCGCTGACGCCCGACGTTTTAAAGAAGCTCTACTACGACCTGAACAAGCTCTACTTCGGCGAGGATATGTGCGTGGATGAGGACATTGCTATGGAATGGGCAAGGATACCTCATTTCTACTACAATTTCTATGTTTACCAGTACGCTACCGGCTTCTCGGCGGCGGTTGCGCTCGCGGAGCGCATCTTAAGCCTCGGAGAGCCTGCTGTGGCCGATTATAAAAAGTTCCTTTCGGGCGGATGCTCGAAGCCCCCGATCGAGCTCTTAAAGATCGCGGGCGTCGATATGTCGACTGCGGAGCCCGTTAATGCGGGACTTAAGCTCTTCGGCGAGCTGCTCGACGAGATGGAGAAGCTGTACGAGTGATCGTAAGTGATTTCCGGGGGTCTGAACGCAAGTGAAGGCCCTCTTTCGTACGATAAACGCGAAAGGAGCAATATGGAACAGTATACGGTTACGGGCATGAGCTGCGCGGCATGCCAGGCCCGTGTCGAAAAGGCGGTAAGCAAGGTCGAAGGGGTGGATTCATGCTCGGTGAGCCTGCTCACCAATTCCATGGGCGTTGAGGGCAGCGCAGATCCCGCTGCGATCATCAGGGCGGTTGAGAATGCCGGATACGGCGCGGCGCTCAAAAATGCCGGACAGACTGCAGGCGAAGCGTCAGGTGATCACGCATCCGGAAAAGGATCTGCCGCATTTGACGCGGAGGCGGAGCTTGCGGCCCTCGAGGACAAGGAGACACCGGTCATACGCAGGAGGCTCATTGTTTCCGCGGGGTTCATACTTGTCCTTATGTATTTTTCCATGGGGCACATGATGTTCGGATGGCCCATTCCGTCCTGGTTTGACGGCAATCACGTCGCAATGGGGCTGGTACAGCTCCTGCTGGCCGGCGTTGTCATGATCATAAACGGCAAATTCTTTACTGTGGGCTTTAAGGGCCTGCTGCATGGCGCTCCGAATATGGACACGCTCGTGGCACTGGGCTCGTCGGCGTCGTTTGTCTACAGCACGTGGATGCTTTTTTTGATGACCGCGGCGCAGACACGGGGTGATGCGGAGGCCGTCATGGGCTATATGGACGAGTTTTATTTCGAGTCCGCGGCCATGATACTCGTGCTGATCTCGGTTGGTAAAATGCTAGAGGCGCGATCTAAGGGCAAAACGACGGACGCGCTTAAAGGTCTTATGAAACTGGCCCCGAAAACTGCGACCGTGGAGCATGACGGGGTCGAGACAAAGATCCCCGTTGCAGAGGTTAAGAGCGGGGATATATTTGTCGTCAGGGCAGGCGAGAGCATCCCGGTCGACGGAGTGGTGCTCGAAGGCACATGCGCGGTAAATGAAGCGGCTCTCACGGGTGAGAGCATCCCCGTGGACAAAGAGTCCGGCAGTACGGTATCCGCGGCGACCATGAACCAGTCCGGTTTCGTAAAATGCCGCGCGACCAGGGTAGGCGAAGATACGACACTCTCGCAGATCATCCGCATGGTGAGCGACGCGGCGGCGACCAAGGCTCCCATCGCAAAGCTGGCGGATAAGGTTTCGGGTATTTTTGTTCCTGCGGTGATCGGTGTCGCCGCAGTGACTTTCATCATATGGATGCTCACGGGTGCAGAGGTCGGATATGCTCTTGCGAGAGCGATATCCGTGCTGGTGATCAGCTGTCCGTGCGCGCTGGGACTGGCTACTCCCGTGGCTATCATGGTGGGCAGCGGCATGGGCGCAAAGAACGGTATCCTCTATAAGACCGCGGCAGCGCTCGAGGCAGCGGGCAGGACCGAGATCGTGGCTCTCGACAAAACGGGCACGATAACAACGGGTAAGCCCGCGGTGACGGATGTGGTGCCTGCGGCGGGCATTACGGAGCGGGAGCTTCTGGAACTGGCCTACGCGGTGGAGTTTAAGAGCGAACATCCCCTGGCCGGGGCGGTTACCGAATATGCCGAAGCGCAGGGGTTAAAACCTGCACAGACTTCAGAGTTTAAGACCCTCGTGGGAAGCGGAGTCGAGGGTTCAGTAAACGGACGGCGGATATACGGCGGAAACCTGAAACTCATGAAGGAGCTTTCCGGAAAGTCACCGGACGGTATCGATATCCCGGCTTTGGAACAGAAAAGCGGAGGCTATGCCGATGAAGGCAAAACACCGTTGTTCTTTGCCGAAGCTAAGGACGGAAAGTTCTCCCTGCTCGGAATAATCTGCGTTGCGGACGGACTGAAGCCCGACGCGGCCGAGGCTGTTGCGGAGTTGAAAAAACAGGGTATTGAAGTTGTCATGCTGACGGGCGATAATGAAAGAACAGCCAATGCCATAGGCAGACGGGCAGGCGTTGACCGCGTGGTGGCGGGAGTATTGCCGGGAGGCAAAGAAGAAGTCATCAGACAGCTCGCAACACAGGGCAAGGTCGCTATGGTTGGAGACGGCATCAACGACGCGCCTGCGCTCACCCGTGCCGATATAGGCATCGCGGTCGGAGCGGGCAGCGATATCGCGATAGACGCTGCGGACATCGTCCTGATGAAGGACAGCCTAAGGAGCGTTCCCGCATCGATCAGGCTCGGCAGGGCGACGCTCAGGAATATCCGGGAGAACCTGTTCTGGGCATTTATTTACAATGTGATAGGCATACCGCTGGCCGCAGGTGCGTATGTTAAGCTGTTCGGATGGAGCATGAACCCGATGTTCGGAGCGGCGGCAATGAGTCTGTCGAGCTTCTGCGTAGTCACAAACGCTCTGAGGCTGAACCTGTTCAAAGTATTTGACGCGTCAAAAGACAGGACGCGCGGAAAGGATGAAAATATGAAGACTATGTATATTGACGGTATGATGTGCACTCACTGCGAGGCCAGGGTTAAAAAGGCACTCGAGGCAGTCAAGGGAGTGGTCTCGGCAGAGGTGAGCCATGATGCGGGTACCGCGCGCGTGCTCCTTTCCGAGGATGTTCCCGATGATGTGCTGAAAAAAGCGGTTGAGGATCAGGATTACGAAGTAAAGGAAATCAGATAATGGTCGGATTTGAACTGAACGTGGGAGGTCCGCTTGAGGCGGACCTTCGTCGTGAATGGGTACTTACAAACGGTATAGGAGGATATGCGGGAGGCTCGGTAACAGGCGCTCTGAACAGGACACATCAGGGCTATCTGATAGCGAGCCTTCATCCTCCGGTGGA
>JAEEXY010000084.1 GCA_016288005.1 Lachnospiraceae bacterium | reverse complement strand
AGGCGCGTATCGCCGAGACAGAGAAGTACGCTCACGTTACATTCTTCTTTAACGGCGGCGTAGAGGCTCCCAACGAGGGCGAGGACAGGATCCTGGTTGATTCTCCCAAGTACGTGCCCACATACGATAAAAAGCCCAGAATGAGCGCTTACACCGTATGCGACAGACTGTCGGAGGCTATTACCAAAAAGGATGAGAACGGAGAGGCTTATTACGATGTAATCATCTGCAACTTCGCTAACCCTGACATGGTAGGCCATACCGGCGTTATCCCCGCTGCTGTTAAGGCTGTCGAGGTCATCGACGAGTGCCTCGGCGAGATTGAGAACTTTATCAAAGAAGTAAACGGCCAGATGTTCATCTGCGCTGATCACGGCAATGTAGAGCAGCTGATCGACTACGAGACCGGCGCTCCTTTCACCGCTCATACCACGAATCAGGTTCCTTTCATCGTTGTCAATGCCGACGGCGTTAAGGACCTCAAGGACGGCGGCCGCCTTTGCGATATCGTTCCCACTATGCTTGACATGATGGGTATCGAAAAGCCTGCGGAGATGACCGGTGAGTCGCTGCTGATCAGATAAGCGTTTAGAATTGAATATGTATTAATTTGGTGCGGTAAAACGACGTCTTGAGTTGTGAACCGCACCTTTTTCTTGTATAATTATATTTGATAGTACACAAGTAATTAAGGATGTCTATGTAAGAGATACGTATGACAGAACAAAACGGAGGGTATTATGCAGGAAACGAAAAAACGCTTGGTTTGCATTATTTCCGTCATTGCTGTTTTTATTATCGCTGCTGTCTTTGTTTTATTAAAGACCGGCGTTTTTTCTTTTCCCGGCGACAAGACCGTCAAGGCAGAAGACCTGATGGAAGGCATTTACCCCTCAGCGGTTCATATTGACGGTCAGATAACTGATTACAGCGCCGCTGTATCAGATTTTTCAGTCCGCCTCTTCAGTGAGAGTTATAATAAATGCGGAGCGGGAGAGAATGCGCTTGTATCGCCGATCTCTGTTTTGCTTGCCCTTTCCATGACTGCAAACGGTGCTCAAGGAGAGACCCTTACACAGATGGAAGATGTGCTCGGAATGAAGACCGGGGAGCTGAATGACTTTGCGTATCTTTACTCACATATGCTCGAAGACCGCCCCGATTATGCTGGAGAACTCGATATTGCGAATTCTATATGGTTTAAGGATGACCCCGATTTCGAAGTTAATAAGGACTTCCTTCAGATCAATGCTGATTATTACGATGCTTCTGTCTATTCGTCGCATTTTGATACTTCGGCTGTCAAAACTATAAACAATTGGGTGAGCAAAAAGACCAAAGGCATGATCCCCACCGTGATCGATGAGATAAGCGATGATGCGCTCATGTTCCTGATAAATGCGCTGGCTTTTGATGCTGAATGGAACAATATCTATAAAGAAGACCAGGTTCGCGACGATTTGTTCTTAACTGCTTTAAGCGAGCAGAAAAAAGTATCGTTCCTGTATAATACAGAGAATATTTATCTTGAAGACGGGAATGCAGTCGGTTTTATGAAATACTATAAGGGCAAAAGGTATGCTTTTGCCGCACTGCTGCCCAACGAAGGGATACATCCGGGTGACTATCTTAATGATCTCGACGGCGATCATCTTAGCGAAATCCTGAAAAATGCCGAAACATGTGAAGTAAGGACAAGCATGCCAAAATTCAAAACGGAATATTCGGTTGAAATGTCCGAAATACTCGGCAATATGGGTATGGCGCGTCCTTTTGATATGTTTTTGGCTGAGTTTTACAATATGGGTATATGCCGGGATCCGAACCGGAATAACCTTTTTATAGGAAGCGTGCTCCACAAGACTTATATTGCGGTAGACGAGAAGGGTACAAAGGCCGGCGCAGCGACGGTTGTCAGGATGGATGGGGGCACTTCTGCGCCTATGGAAAAGCCCAAGCCCAAAGAGGTGTACCTTACCAGACCGTTCATCTATATGCTGATCGACGTTGAGGCGAATATACCTTTGTTTATCGGCGTGATGAACGATCCCGGGGCTAAGTGATACAGTATAAAAAAACTCTTGAAAAACATTATTTCTTGTGATATTCTTGTAAAGGCGCGATTCTGAGGATATATCAGACGCAATTTTCGGTACGGGAGGTGTGAACATGGACGCTTTAAAGCTCATTTGCACAATCGTTTATCTGCTCGTTTGTGTTGCTATAGTTGTGATCGTACTTATGCAGGATTCCAAGAGTGAAGGCCTTTCATCGGCCATTACCGGTTCTGCTGGTTCGAATTCATATTGGTCGAAGAACAAGGGCCGCTCAAAGGAAGGTATGCTGTCAAAGGTTACCATTATCCTTGCTGCTTGTTTCATCGTTTTATCGATCGTGCTCAACCTGAGCGTTATGCAGTAAATCAAAGTTTGTTTGATTTGGGCAGTGCCGAAAGGCGCTGCCTTTTTTCTTTCGAAAATTCGAGTAAAGACTTTTCGTTTTAGCAAATATGTGTTACAATATTTAAAGAATACATGAATTGTATTCACATATTATTATTTTGAAAGGGAATGCTTATGGATAACGAGACTTTTGAGAGAAGAAAAAATATGATCTACGAATATGTTTCGCGTGATGAATATACGCCTCTTAAGATGAAGGAGCTCGCCGGGTTCTTAAGTGTTCCCAAGCAGGAGAAGGAGGATTTTCAGGAGGTCATCAATACCCTGATCAGCGAGGGCAAGATTATCATCAACGCAAAGGGACAGATCCGTAAGGCCGATTCGGATACTTATGCCGGAACTTTCTCCGGTACTTCGCGCGGATTCGGATTTGTACGCATCGACGGGGAGAAGGATGACGTGTTCATCAGTCCTGACGATGTTCATTCCGCACGCGATAAGGACAGGGTGCTGATCGCGCTGAAGACTGAGGGTACGAGAGGAAAGAGCCGTGAAGGCATAGTCTTAAGCATCCTTGAGCGCGGTTCTTCCAATATCATCGGTACCTTCCAGCGCACGAAGACCTATGGTTTTGTGGTTCCCGACAATCAGAAATTCGGCAACGATATATTTATCCCGCACGGATTTACAAAAGGCGCCATCAGCGGACATAAGGTCGAGGTAGAGATCACCGATTTCGGCGGTGAGGGCAAGAATCCCGAAGGTCATGTCATCGACATCATCGGACATATCGACGATCCCGCGACCGATATCCTGACCGTAGTACGTGCTTACGGCATCCCCGTTGAGTTCCCAGAGGGAGTGATCAATGAACTGACAACTATCCCGCGTGAGGTGAGCGAAGCTGAAAAAGTAGGCAGGATGGACCTGCGCGATACTTTGATCATCACTATCGACGGGGAGGACGCAAAGGACCTCGATGACGGCGTCAGTGTAAGCTACGACGGCAAACTCTATCATCTGGGCGTTCATATCGCCGATGTTTCAAATTATGTCAAGGAGAATTCGCCGCTCGACAAAGAGGCATTAAAGCGCGGCACGAGTAATTACCTCGTAGATAGTGTTATCCCGATGCTGCCTCATGAGCTCTCGAACGGCATATGTTCACTGAATATGGGCGTTGACAGACTGGCTCTGTCATGCCTTATGGACATCGATGAAAAGGGTAATGTAGTAGGGCATCAGATTGCGGAGACCCTGATCAATGTACGTTATCGCTGCGATTATACACATGTTAATAAGGTCATTCTCGGTGAAGATGTACCGGAGTACGCTGAGTTTAAGGACGATATCCTGCTGATGAACAAGCTGGCGGGACTCCTTCGCGCGCGCCGCATGAAGCGAGGCTCGATCGACTTTGATTTTCCTGAGAGCAAGATCATCGTAAATGAAAAGCACGAGCCCATCGAGGTCAAGGCCTATGAGCGCAATGACGCGACCCGCCTCATCGAGGATTTCATGCTGATCGCGAACGAGACGATCGCCGAGGATTATTTCTGGCAGGAGCTGCCTTTTGTATATCGTACACATGAGAATCCCGATCCCGAGAAGATGACAAAGCTCGGTGTTTTCATCAACAATTTCGGCTATTCTATTAAAATGACTCAGGAGGATATCCATCCGAAGGAGCTGCAGAAGCTGTTGGAGAAGATCAGAGGCACCGAAGAAGAGACCATGATCAGCCGCATCACGCTGCGTTCGTTGAAACAGGCGAAATATACGACCAGCTGTGAGGGACACTTCGGTCTGGCGGCCAAGTATTACTGTCATTTTACTTCGCCTATCAGACGTTATCCCGATCTGCAGATCCATCGAATTATCAAGGAGAATCTGCACGGAAAGCTGAACGAGGGCCGCATCAATCATTACACCAAGATCCTCGACGATGTGGCGCTGCAGGCATCAAAGACCGAACGCAGGGCAGACGAGGCCGAGCGTGAAGTCGAGAAGCTCAAGAAAGTTGAATACATGTCGCAGTTTATCGGCGATGAATTCGACGGCGTTATCTCGGGCGTTTCCTCATGGGGCATGCATGTCGAACTGCCCAATACCATCGAGGGCACGGTTAAGATCACAGAGATCCCCGACGATTTCTATTATTTCGATGAGGAACACTACATGCTGGTCGGCGAACACACGAAAAAGACCTATAAACTCGGCCAGCGCGTAAAGGTCCGACTCGACAATGCTGATAAGATGCTGAGAACGATCGAGTTCGGGCTGGTGGACGAGCACGAGACGTCTGCGTTTGATTCGGATAGATGAAGACATAGGGCCCATATTTCAAAACTAAACCAACGGTTTATGTACTTGCAAAATGATCCGTTTTATACTATTCTATGTAAATGTTAAGGGAATTTGCCACCGATCAGACGCGGTACGGAACGAGGTAACATCATGGCACAGACAAAGGCTTCAAAGCTTGTCGCGAATAATAAAAAAGCATATTTTGATTATTTTATCGAAGACACCTACGAAGCCGGCATCGCGCTGGTGGGTACCGAGGTCAAATCGATAAGGATGGGCAAGTGCAGTATCAAAGAGTCGTATATTCAGATCGAAAACGGCGAAGTTTTCGTATACGGCATGCACATCAGCCCGTATGAGAAGGGCAACATCTTCAACAAGGATCCGCTGAGGACCCGGAAGCTCCTGCTTCACAAAACCGAGATCGCGAAACTGCGCAGCGGCGTAGATCAGAAGGGCTACACGATCGTTCCTTTGACCGTGTATCTGAAAGAGGGCCTGGTAAAGGTCAGCATCGGCCTGGCAAAGGGCAAGAAGCTCTACGACAAACGTGAGACCATCGCGAAAAAGGATATGAAGCGCGAGCAGGAAAAAGAATTCAAGAACAACTACAGGTAATATATGACCGATAAGGTGCAGACATGTCATTATTATAAAACTGAATAAGGGCCAGTACTGGTTTCGACGGGGGTTATGCAGCCGGAGAAGCGAGCCGCGAGGAAGCGCGTCAGACTCCAAACCTAAACATAAACGCTAACGATAATTTAGCAATTGCTGCCTAACTAAGGCAACGGTCCGCCCGAGTGCACCTGCGCGCACGGATACGGGCCTCATCCACGCAGGAAACGACGTACGCAAAGCTTTGAGCGTATGGGCGTACCATGAAGCTACTGAAAGTATAAGGTTGTTTGTTACCGTATGCCGGAGGGAATGTCAAACAACAAACTAAGCTCGTAGAAGGACGGGGAATTGATTTTCGGACAGGGGTTCGACTCCCCTCTGGTCCACTTCAAAGCACTTGTTTTAAGCAAGTGCTTTTTTTATTGTATTGTTTCCGGAGATTCGATATAATAAAGTATCATAATTTGCATTAAGGTTACAGGATATGAAATACACATTTTTCAAGCATAAACACGCTGTTTTTGCTTTTTTGACAATACTCTGCCTGATTGTTCCGGCTGGATGCGGATCGAAGAAACCCAAGACTCCCGTACAGACCGGGAACAGCAGCGGTGACTACGTCGCCAGGATCGATTTTAAGGACTTTGGCAGCATAACGGTAAAAATTTACGCATCCGCGTCGAAGCAGGCCGCAGAAGACTTTGTAAGGCTCGCAAATGCAGGGTATTATAACGGGAATTCCGTAAAGACCGTGATCGATGATTACGCCATACTGGTTTCCGCGGGTGATGGCGATGAGGCCGTCGCAGGAGCAGGAGCCGCCGATACATCCTCAGGTGACACTCAGATAGGCCCGGACACAGAGCCGGCATCCTTCGCCGACAGTATTAACAGTGACTTTTATCCGTTCAGGGGT
Organism: Lachnospiraceae bacterium; assembly: GCA_016288005.1. Lineage (GTDB taxonomy): Bacteria > Bacillota > Clostridia > Lachnospirales > Lachnospiraceae > RUG11977. The sequence continues at coordinate 6,127 of JAEEXY010000084.1, read as the reverse complement.
GCATTGTGCATCACTGACAGCGGAAAGGGCATATCCGCGGATCAGTTTATGATCGTAACATCGGATACGGAGTTCCTCACAGAGCTCGAAACCCTGCTCGCATACCGAAAGATCACTCCGGCGGAGTACTACAAGACTGCGTACGGTACCGATCTGGACGAAGAGACTCTGTCACTTTTCAAAGAATACGGCGGCGCGCCCTGGCTGTACGGACACTGCATCGTTTTCGGCCAGGTATCCGAAGGCTTCGACGTCCTCGAGGCCATATCGGGAGTAGAGGTGGAAGACGGCAACACATATTCTCCGCTGGAGGATATAATCATTGAATCGGTAAGTATTGAAACTGTAAATAAATAATAAAACGGAGGTATTCATAATGGCTGCTGACATGACTGTTTCAAAGGACATCAGGTATGTAGGAGTTAACGATCACAAGATCGATCTTTTTGAGGGACAGTACATCGTTCCTCTCGGTATGGCATACAATTCATATCTTATCCTCGACGATAAGATCGCTGTTATGGATACCGTTGACGCTTCATTTACGCACGAATGGCTGGATAACATCAGAAAGGCTCTCGGCGGACGCAAGCCCGATTATCTCGTGGTTCAGCACATGGAGCCCGACCACTCCGCCAATATCATCAATTTCTTAAAGACTTATCCGAATGCGACCGTCGTTGCTTCGTCAAAGGCATTCCCGATGATGAAGAACTTCTTCGGCAAGGATTTCGAGGAAAACCGTGTAGTCGTAGGTGACGGAGACGTCCTCGATCTCGGTACGCATAAACTGAACTTCGTGACCGCGCCCATGGTGCACTGGCCCGAAGTTCTCATGACCTACGACAGCACCGACAAGGTCCTTTTCTCTGCGGACGGCTTCGGTAAGTTCGGCGCGAACGACGTGGATGATCCCGAGGGCGATTTCTCCGTCGATGCTTCCGCATGGGACTGCGAGGCCAGGAGATATTATTTCGGCATCGTGGGCAAATACGGCGTTCAGGTGCAGGCAGTCCTTAAAAAGGCAGCCGACCTCGATATCCGGATCATCTGTCCTCTGCACGGACCTGTTCTCAAGAATGATCTGGCGCATTTTCTTAAAAAATATGATATCTGGTCATCGTACGAGGCAGAGAGTGAGGGCATATTCATAGCATATACCAGCGTTTACGGACACACAAAGCAGGCTGTTGAGCTGCTCGCGCAGAAGCTCAGGGAAAAGGGTTGCCCGAAGGTCGTTGTATCGGATCTCGCGCGCGAGGACATGGCCGAATGCGTTGAGGACGCGTTCCGCTACGGAAAGCTGGTTCTGGCTACGACTACATATAATTCCGACATTTTCCCGTTCATGCGCTCGTTTGTCGAGCATCTTACCGAGCGAGGATACCGCAGGCGCACGATCGGTCTCATCGAGAACGGCTCATGGGCTCCGCAGGCGGCAAAGACCATTGTTAAGATGTTCGAGGGCAGCAAGGATATCACATTTACCGACACGACCGTTAAGATCATCTCCGCGATGAATGATGAGAACAAGCAGCAGATCGAGAGTCTGGCGGAAGAGCTCTGCAGGGATTATATCGCCCAGGACGGCGCCACTGCGAACAAGAATGACATGACGGCCCTGTTTAAGATCGGCTACGGTCTCTATGTCGTTACTTCCAAGGATGACGAGCACGACAACGGCATGATCTGCAACACGGTAACACAGGTCACCAATACGCCCAACCGTATCGCCGTTACGATCAACAAACAGAATTACACGCATCACGTTGTTAAGCAGACAGGCGTCATGAACATCAACTGCCTTTCTATCGACGCGCCTTTCAGCGTATTTGAGCAGTTCGGCTTCAGGTCCGGGCGCAATGTCGATAAATTCGAGGGCGAAGAGGTTCTGCGTTCGGACAACGGACTTGTATTCCTCTCAAAGTACATCAACGCGTTCATGTCGCTCAAAGTAGAGCAGTACGTCGACCTCGACACGCACGGCATGTTCATCTGTACCGTTACAGAGGCCAGAGTCTTAAGCGACCGCGACACGATGACATATACCTACTATCAGACCAATGTTAAGCCCAAGCCCGCCACAGAGGGCAAAAAGGGCTATGTATGCAAGGTCTGCGGCTATGTTTATGAGGGCGACGAGCTTCCCGAGGACTTCATCTGTCCTCTCTGCAAGCATCCTGCCAGTGATTTTGAGCCTATTTCGTAAGGAGATGCCTTTTCATGTGGGATAATCTGACGATCAAGGGTTTTCACTTCAATTCCGCCAAGGAATACGCGGACGCGAAAAAGGAATCCGATACGATCGACTATATCTGCTCAAAAATGGATATCAGAAACCCGGAGATCGCGCTGAAGGTCTATATCAAACTTCTCGACAGGCAGACCATGAGCACGGTCCTCGGAATATGCTTTTTAAAGCAGCTGCGGGATACGGTGCTCGCCTCGAACATGATAGACGAGCAGGAACTGAAGACCATTCATTCCCCGAGCTTTGTGCCCGAAGAGGACTCTACGGAGTTCGGCGACGAAACGGCGCTCCTCAATTCCGAGACCGCGTCAGAATACGCCTCATCTGTAGAATCGGAGCTTCCCGAAGAGTCGGACGACAAACCTTCGGATGCGATGAAGAGGCTCAACCGTGACCTCAGCAACAGTCTCAACAAAGAAAAAGAGGCCCGCAACATGATCGGGTATCTGAAATCAAAGATCAAAAAGCTCTGGCTGCTGATCGCAGGTCTTGCGGCTATCATTGCCTTACTGTTCGCGATAGCCGTGCACAACAACAATCTTGTTTTTGTCGATGAGGAGATAGCACTGCAGGATAAATACTCGGCATGGGAAGAGGACATTTCGTCACGTGAAGCGGCCGTTAAAGCCCGTGAAAAGGAGCTCGGCATCACCGATTGATCCGTTTACACAGTTTTTTCATAAATCCGGTCTATGATATTGTTCAGGAGGTATATAATTATGGATATGCTTAAAGTGCTTATTGCAGACGATGAGAGCAGGATGAGAAAGCTGGTAAAGGACTTCCTCGCAAAGGCCGGGTTTATCGTTCTCGAAGCCGAGGACGGAGAGCAGGCCGTTGATATGTTCTTTTCCGATAAAGATATTTCCCTCGTGATACTTGATGTCATGATGCCCAAGATGGACGGCTGGCAGGTCTGCCGCGAGATCCGTTCCAAATCAAAGGTGCCGATCATCATGCTGACTGCCAAGGGTGACGAGCGTGACGAGCTGCTCGGGTTTGAGCTGGGTGTCGACGAATACATCACTAAGCCGTTCAGCCCCAAGATTCTCGTAGCACGCGTGGACGCGATACTGCGGCGTTCGAACGCGCTCAACGACGATATCATCGAGATCAACGGGATCAAGATCGACAAGGCCGCGCATCAGGTGCTCATAGACGGACAGGACATCACGCTTTCCGTAAAGGAGTTCGAGCTGCTCAGTTATTTCGTCGCGAACAAGGGCATCGCGCTCTCGAGAGACAAGATACTCAATAACGTATGGAATTACGATTATTTCGGCGACGCGCGCACGATCGACACACATGTCAAAAAGCTCCGTTCCAAGATGGGCGAAAAGGGCGACTGCATAAAGACCATCTGGGGCATGGGCTACAAATTCGAGGTCTGACGTAGAAAATGAGAAAATCACTCAGAATAAAGCTTACAGTCATTGTCTCGCTGCTGCTCGCCGCGATGATCGTTCTGAGCTGGCTCGCAAACAGATTCCTGCTGGTCGATTATTACCAGAACAAAAAGGTCAAGCTCCTAAACGAGACTTATACCAAGGTAAATGAACTCTCGACCGCTCAGGAGGAACCTTTTTCCGATGACGATACGATCAACAGGATCGAGAGGATCGAGGCTGCGGACAATGTCAATGTATATGTCATTTCCGATATCGTGACCGATCTGTTCGGCCGCAGCGGTATGTATTTTGTTTATCCCATTCGCGCCGACATGAACGATTCCGGCAGTATGGGGATAGTACGGAATGACAGGTTTAAAAGGATCACGGCCACTCTGCAGCGATACATATTCGGCGCTTTCTTCCGCGGGGAATCAAACACCGAACTGCTCGAAACAGTAGAAGGTTCCTACGATGTTTATAAATATTACGACGCAGAGGTAGATTCTTACTATATCGATCTGGTCGGGTATCTGGGCAACGAATATCTGGTATTCATACGTTCGAGCTTTGAGAATATACAGGAGAGCGCTCAGATCGCGAGTTCGTTCCTCGCCATTGTCGGCGGAGTTATCGTGCTGATCGGCATCATCGCGATGATATTCATCAGCAGGAGCCTTACAAAGCCCATATTGGAGCTTGCCGACATATCCGACAAGATGACCGCGCTTGATTTCGAATCGAAATATAAGGGCAAGAGGCGCGACGAGATAGGGCGTCTCGGAAAGAGTATCAATTCCCTCTCCGATAAGCTTGAAAAGACCATTACTGAGCTGAAGACAGCAAATATCGAGCTCGAACGCGATATCGCTCATAAGATCGAGATCGACGAGATGCGCAAGGAGTTCCTTTCCAACGTTTCCCATGAGCTCAAGACACCCATCGCCCTGATCCAGGGCTATGCGGAGGGCCTGCAGGACAATATCAACGATGACGATGTCGAATCGCGCAATTATTACTGCGATGTCATAATCGACGAGTCGCGCAAGATGAATAACATGGTGAAAAAGCTGCTTTCGCTGAACGAGATAGAGTTCGGTTCGAACAAGCTGGATCTCGAGCGTTTCGATATCGTGGAGCTCGTTCGCACAGTTGTATCTTCGATGGAGCTCATCGCGAAGACCGCCGAAGTAAATATCGTTTTCAACGAGCATACACCAGTATTCGTATGGGCCGATGAGAGCATGATAGAAGAGGTGGTCACCAATTACCTAAGCAACGCGATACATTACGCTCAGGGCCAGAAGTTCGTGGATGTCAGCTTCAAAGAGATGCCGGACGGAAAAGTCAGGATATCCGTGTTCAACACCGGCAGCAACATCGCAGAAGAGGATCTGGAGAATATCTGGGTCAAGTTCTACAAAGTCGACAAAGCCCGCACCCGTGAGTACGGCGGCAACGGCATAGGTCTCTCGATCGTTAAGGCGATTATGGAGCAGCACAACGAGAAATACGGTGTTGAGAATCATCTTGCCGGTGTAGAGTTCTGGTTTGAGCTTAGCAAAAATGACATTTAACCGACAGAACAGTTGAATTTTTAATTTTTTATAACTTTTTCAATAATTTTAAGCATTAGTTGTTGCCAAAAATCAAAGTTGGTGTTAAAATATTAAATAACGTGGAGAATGTGAGGAGAATAACTTTGAAAAAAGTATCGATTTTTCTGTTAATGATATTTTTGACAGTTTTTCTTACCGCCTGCTCCGGCAATGATAATATCAGCATTACCCAGGAAGAGTCGGATGCCATCGCACAGTATTGTGCACATCTGCTGGTCAAGTATGACAAGAATCATCGTGACAGCATCAGGCTTCTCGACCTGAAGGACCTTGAAAAGGAGATCAAGGAGCGGGAAAAGGAGGCTGCGGAGAATAATCCATCGCCTACGCCTGTTCCCACTGAGGCTCCCTCACCGACCGAAGGACCGGACGCACCGCCTGCTGATGGCGACGCCACTCCGACACCCGATGCGGCCGAACCTGTTCCCACAGAGGTTCCCGAACCCGAATGTACGTCTATTGCCGAGGCCGGAGGTATTGAAGGCTTTACCGTTGATTATGTAAAGCACGGACTCGCGGACAGCTACACGAACGCAGGAGAGTTTTATTCATTCTCCGCTCCGAAGGACCAAAAGCTCTGTGTCATCGAGTTCGCCATCAGGAACACTTCCGGTGTCGATGCAGTATTTGACGCAGCCCCGTACAAGCTTAGTTACAGGCTTGTTACAGAAGGCGGCAAGTCCCACGGATCCGAGATCTCACTTTTCGCCGATGACATCCAGTTCTATAACTCGACCGTCAAGGCCGGTGAGAGCGCACATGCCACACTGATCTTTTACGTCACTCCGGACGAGGTACCTCAGTATCTGGAGGTCCAGGGCGCGAAGAAATTCATTATCAAGTTAAAATAACGATGTGGAGGTAGAAAA
>JAEEXY010000017.1 GCA_016288005.1 Lachnospiraceae bacterium | reverse complement strand
CAGCTGGTCCCTGATCATCCTGTGAGGTATGTCCTCATAATATTCGAGAGGAACTCCCCTGCGGATCATCTCCTTTTCGGAAACGGGAACACATGCAAGTAATACAAGGAAAGCGTAGGCCGTATTGTACGGACCCAGACATTCGGGAACGAGCTCGGTGTAGTTGTCGATATCGTACTTGTTTCTCATCGAGCACATATCCCATACGAAGAAATGTGAGAAAAACAGAACTTTCTCGTCTGCCTCGACAGCGGCCAGCGCCCTGTCAAGAAAATCCCTTTTGTCTGCGGGCAGATCGTAAGGTGCCAGCAGCTTTTCGTAATATGCATGAGGCAGAAGTTCTGTTTCGTAAACAGGCGAGTATTCTTTAAAAGCCTCTTCCAAGCCTTTCGGAAGTTTACTCATCCCCATATAGTTTATCAGATCATTGTATTGCCACTTCGTACTCATTTCACCCCTCACAAGCATGTTTCGTGTTTTGTTGCGCTTGTTACGTTATACAATATAACATTCCTTTCTTTTGTGTGCAATGGTAATTTTTAACATTTTCTTGCGTCGATTTTTGTGAAAAATCACGTAACGAAATTGTGTTTGTTTCGTTGACATACGTTACAGGAATCGTTACAATTAGAAACAGCACGGAATATATGCGTTATTTCGCGGTATTCCATGCTGTCGTATCAATCATTATATCAGAATGTTTTCGATGTTCGGAAAGGAACACCATGAGTACAATACGTGACGTTGCGGCTCTTGCCAATGTATCTGCCGCTACCGTATCGCGAGTTCTTAACCACGATACAAAGTACAAGATGACTGAAGAAACCATCGAACGCGTCTGGAAGGCCGTGGCCGAGCTCGGCTATAAGGCTCCCACTTCCTCACAGGATCAGATGCGTTACGTTCACAGGCCCGAGATCAGCTCCCAGAACACTCATAAGTTCGGCTGCATACTTAATGTACAGGGCGGCAAATATAACGATCCCTACTATCTTTCGATCCTCTCCGGTTTTGAAGAGGCCGTTATGAAAAAGGGCTACGAGATATCATTTATCCGTACCAACCAGGAGCTCGAGAATCCGAAGGTCCTCTACTCCACCTTCCAGAATCCGGTCAGCGGCGTTATCATCATGAATACGCTCGAGGAGTCCACCTTCTCTTATTTAAAGAATCAGACACCTTATATCGTCGGCATAGACACCGATCACACCGACATAGACAATATCGCGTACGATCACTACGGAGCCGCTTTCATGGCTATCCAGCATCTGATGTCGCGCGGCTATAAGAGGATCGGATTCATCGGCGGTTTTGCCGAAAACATGAAGACCAGCCGCCGTTACAACGGTTACTACTCCGCGCTGCACTGCTTCGGCCTCGAGTATAATCCCGAGTGGGTACTCGCCAGCAACTGGGACGAGGAACACTGCGAGAGCGTTATCCGCGAAGCCTACGAGAAAAAGGTACTTCCCGACGCATACTTCGTTGCGTCCGACCTGATGGCCATCGGAGTGCTCCGTACTCTCTTCGATCTCGGTGTTAAGGTTCCCGAGCAGGTGGCTGTTATCGGTCTATCGAATATCGAGATATCGAAATACTCGAATCCTCCGCTCTCGACCATCGCCCTGCCGATCCATGACATGGGCCGTGTCGCTGCACGTACGCTCTTCGACCGCATCGAAGGCGACGACACTCCGGCCAAGGTTGTTACGCTGAGCGCCGAAGTCCTCAAACGTTCGAGTACTTGATCTTTTTCATCCTCATATATCAAACATTGCTGAGACAGGCAAAGCCATGGGGGACGGTTCTTCTGTCTGCGAAGTACGCAGACAGAAGAACCGTCCCCCATGGCTTTGGGGTTAACCGTCCCTTATCTTGGGGTTAACGGTCCCCTCGAAAAAAGGTGCCTGTCACCATCGTTAACGATGGTGACAGGCACCTTTACTACATCCATAACTTGTTTCGTTATGATTTACTTCGAAAACTTCCCCTTTATCACATCCGACCACTCGGTGTATACGGTCTTTCCGTTAACCTTCTTGTAGCCCCTGACCTTGAAGTAATAAGTCTTGCCGTCCTTGCCGGCGGTGTACTTATACTTAGTGGTCGAAGCCTTCTTGATGGTCTTTTTCTTTTTGAAGGTCTTTCCCTTGTCGCCGGAAACAAATACCTGATATCCGTCCAGATCGAAGTTCGCGGTGGTATCCCACTCGAGTGTGATCTTGCCGGTCTTGTTCGATACGATCTCCAGATCTACTTCTACGGCCTTAACAGCCTTTTTCTGCTGCTTTGCGGTAAGCGCCGAGAAGTCAGTCTTATCGTTATCCGGTTTTGCGGGACCGTCAGCCTTGGGTCCCTGAACGAGGATCACGGCCTGCTCGCTGTTGCCGTACTTATCCTTAACGGTGATAACAGTCGATCCTACGGTTCCCTTCGGGATGCAGAATCTCGCATAGGTCATCTTTGTGTCCCCGCCTGCCAGATAAGCAACCTTTTTGTTCGATGAAGTATATACGAAATCGTAGTACCACTCCTGCTTGTACTCAAAGTTCTTCAGGTACAACGTAATATAGCCGTCTCTGTCCTTGGGTGTTTCCACAACATACATGTTTCTCTCAAAATCAAGAGGTCTGCTGTATACATGTACGTTCCATACTTCAGTATGGTTATTCGTTGTATTGGTGAATGTCAGAGTCGCGTCGCCGGGCTTGTTGGCCTGTGCGTAGTACTCATCTGAATTAAAGCCCCATCTGTCATTGCGCTCGGGCTTATTGATGATCTTGGTGTTCGAAGAACTTGTAACATAAGTCATCTTTTCGGGCTCGATGAATGCATATCTTCCGACTTCGAGACCGATATCGTATACAACCCTTGTCTCCTCTACCTGTACGGGTGTGGTGTATACAGGCTCATATTCAGGCTGGAAATATATCTGCTGAATGGGAGGCTCGGGAATGGGCTCGATCGTATTGATAGGGATAGGTGTGGGCTCCCAGTCGGGATTCATGGGTCCTCTCGGAAGCTCAAGAGGCTCATCGTCGGGATTCGCATGGCCTCTGGGCGGCTGCTCATAGTAAGGAGTAGGCGTAGCTTCCGCGTAAGCGCCGGATACAACTTCATAATCTACTCTGATGATATTATCCGTATTTGAAGGTCTGTCCTGTCTGTCAACAGGCGCATCGTTACTGCTTACCAGCTCTGTATTTACCTCGTAATACGCATAGCTGCTCCAGTCCTTGTACTCGCTGACTTCGTTCCAGTAATCAAAGAACTGGTTTTCCATTGTCTCGAGCTGATCCGTTGTATAACCGTTAAAATAATCCTCCTGTGAAATGGGCTCGGGCTGATCCTCAGAATAACCCTCTCCTATCGATCCCGCATCCTCAGCCTCATTATCAACGTATTGCTGCTGATTGTCGTTCTCATCGGCGAAAACCTCTATCGCAGACGAAAAAGCCAGGATCAGGGCAAGGAGCATTGCAATAAAACGTACTCTTCTCATTTCATAAACCTCCATCCTATATCATTCTAATAAATTACCGGGATATTGCCTATCCCGGTAACATATCCAAGTATTAATATTATACGATAAATGCGGTTTGTAATACACCATTAAGTATGAAATACTTCTGCGAAATCCATCAATCGTATTTATCCACGATCACGCCGCCGGTCTTGTATACGGACTTTTCGGGAACAAAGCCGCGCACGCAGCTCAGCGGATAAACATTGCTGCATCTGCCTACCACGGTTCCGGGGTTAAGCACCGAATTACAGCCTACCTCGACATTGTCGCCGAGCATAGCGCCGAACTTGCGCAGGCCGGTCTCGACCTTTCTGCCCTTATACGCAACGGTTATGTTCTTTTTATCCTGCTTTACGTTGCTCGTTACGGCACCTGCGCCCATGTGAGCCTTGTAGCCGAGGATCGAGTCGCCGACGTAATTGTAGTGAGGCACCTGAACCTTATTGAACAGGATAACGTTCTTGAGCTCGGTCGAATTGCCGACCACCGCGCCGTCTCCGACGATCGCCTTGCCGCGGATAAACGCGCACTGTCTGACCTCGGCGTCACGTCCGATGATGCAGGGTCCGGTGATGCTGACCGTAGGCCAAACCTTTGCGGACTTTGCGATCCAGATGTCCTCGCCCTTCTGCTCAAACTCAGCGGGGTCAAGTGTGGGACCGAGTTTCTTTATAAAATCACCTATGTCCGCAAGAACCTCCCACGGATAGGTCTTTCCCTCAAAAACCTCTGCAGCGATCGTCTGTGTCAGATCGTACAGATTGCTTATTCTCATCTCTTCCATATTATCTTCCTATAAGCCCGGGCTGATTGGATTTAGCTTCGATCGTAAGACGCTACAGCTCCGGGTAAACTTTTTTACGCAAGTGCCTTGATCGCGGCGCCTACGGTGTCATACAGCTTGTTCGCATCCTCGAGGCTCTTGCCCTTGATGCCGTAGTAGAACTTGATCTTGGGCTCTGTTCCGGAAGGTCTAACGCAGCACCACATATTGTCCTCGAGCTCATAGTAGAGAACGTTCGAGGTGGGAAGCTCGGTCTCGCCATCGGTTCCGTTTACATAGTCCTTAACTGTATGAAGTTTGTAGTCGTATGCCTTGAGCACCTTGATGCCTGCCAGTACGGTAAGGGGTTTAGCGCGCAGTCCGTCAAGGATCGCGGCGATCTTCTCAGCTCCGTCAGCGCCCTTCATAGTGATCGATACTGCACCCTCGCGGAAATATCCGTACTCCTCGTACATCTCGAGCATGCGGTCCCAGAGAGACTTGCCCTGCAGCTTATTGTAGGCGGCAGCCTCGCACAGACCCATAACGGCCACGCAGGCGTCCTTATCTCTCGCATGTGTGCCGATCAGGCAGCCGTAGCTCTCCTCGTAACCGAACATGTACTGCAGATCCTTCTTGCCCTGCTCGAAGAGCTTGATCTGCTCACCGATGTACTTGAACCCGGTCAGGCACTCGATCAGCTCGCATCCGTATTTCTTTGCGACAACATCGCACATATTCGTGGTAACGATTGTCTTGACAACCGCGCCGTTTTCGGGCAGTTTGCCGAGCTCTTTCCTGGTCTGAAGCTGGTAGTCCAAGAGCAGTGTGCCGCTCATATTGCCGGTAAATGCCATGTACTCACCGGTCTTGGTATCTTTAGCGTATACGCCGAGGCGGTCCGCATCGGGATCGGTAGCCAGGATGATGTCTGCGTCAACCTTTTTCGCGAGGTCGAGAGCCAGCTTAAATACAGCGGGATCCTCAGGGTTAGGGTATCCCACGGTCGGGAAATTGCCGTCCGGCAGCTCCTGCTCAGGAACGACATAAACCTTTTTGAAACCGAGTGACGAAAGCACGCGTCTGACGGGAAGATTGCCTGTGCCGTGCAGAGGCGTATAAACGATTGTGATGTCGTCCGCGGCCTTTTTGATAACGTCGGGACGCAGAACCAGCTTCATCAGCTCCTCATTGTAGCGGGCATCGATCTCTTCACCTATCACATTATAGAGACCTGCAGCCTTAGCGTCCTCGATCGACATGGTCTTGCACTTTGAGAAATCGGAGATCGAATTAACCTTCGAGATGATGTTATTGTCATGAGGAGGCGTAATCTGAGCGCCGTCCTCCCAGTAAACCTTATAGCCGTTGTACTCGGGCGGATTGTGGCTCGCGGTAACAACGATGCCGGCGATGCAGCCGAGCTCTCTCAAAGCAAAGCTCAACTCGGGAGTGGGTCTTAAGGTATCGAACCTGTATGTCTTGATGCCGTTTGCATTGAGTGTCAGAGCCGCCTCACGGCTGAACTCTATCGACATGTTTCTCGAATCGAACGCGATCGCGACACCTTTGTCAGCGCCGTCCTGCTCGAGAATATAGTCCGCGAGGCCCTGCGACGCGCGCCTTACGGTATAGATATTCATTCTGTTGATGCCCGCACCGATAACTCCGCGCAATCCGCCGGTACCGAACTCAAGGTTTTTGTAGAATCTGTCCTTGATCTCGTTCTCATCGCCGGCGATAGCCTTCAGCTCAGCCTTCGTAGCCTCGTCAAAACAAGGCTCGGCAAGCCATTTCTCATATTCTTTCATGTAATCCATAATTTACTCCGTTCCTGCCCGGGAGAGTCCCAAGATTCGGCTGACCGACTGCAGCCGCCGTATCTTTTTCAGGCAAATATAATCTCATACTCCGTTAGAATTCTACAATAAAACAGGCCCGAATACAACAAAAATTGCTATGATAAAAACGTTTAACAACACATTTCCCATGATATTGCGCTATCTTTCACAAAAACAAAAAATATCTTTGCAAATCATTGCTTTTCAGGCATGTCTTTGTTATAATAAAAAGTGAAAAACTCTAACGAAAGGAGGGGCTTATGGATAACAGACTCGAAGAAACCGTTAAGGTTCTTATTTCCGAAGATTCCATGGAAGCCAGGCTGTACCTGTCTTCTACTCCTCCGTCATGGGGTGAGGACGCGACCAACCTCTATACCGTCGAGAATATCATGGAGTTCCTTAAGGAAAAAGGCGTCAAGGCCGGTATAGACAAACCCCTCATCCAAAGCATCATCATCAACAAGCTCTACGATACCTATCATGTGATCGCCAAAGGAAAGCCCGCAGTCAACGGTACTGACGGTTTTTTCACATATCATTTCAAGACCCACGTTGACAATAAACCCAAGGTTCAGGCGGACGGCTCAGTCGATTACCGCAATATCGAGATGTACGAGTCCGTAACAAAGGACCAGGAGGTCGTAACCTACACTCCCGCTACCAAGGGCAGTTTCGGTTACGATGTCAAGAATAAGTTCCTCTCCTGCATCCCCGGCAAGGACCAGACCGCGCTGAAGGGCGAGGGCTTCTATGTTTCCGAGGACGGCAACCACTACTACTCCAACCTCACGGGTAAAATAGAGCTCGGGCAGGATAACTCGATCCGCATAACCAACACTCTCGAGATCAAAACGGACGTTGATATGACGACCGGCGACGTGGTCTTCGGCGGCGACGTTATCATACACGGCAATGTCATGACCGGTACGAGCGTCCGCTGCAAGGGCAATCTCACGATCCTCGGCAGTGTCGAAGAAGCCAATATCTACGCGGGCGGCACCATCGAGATCAAGGCCGGCATGCAGGGCGGCCACAAAGGCAGTGTAGTTTCCGACGCCGATGTCTGGGGCAAGTTCTTCGAGTCCACCAGCATCCACTGCAAGGGTGATTTCCACGCCAATTCGATCATGAACTGCGATCTCTTCTGCGAGAGCAACATATATGTCACCGGTCGTTTCGGCATCATCGTCGGCGGCAGTACCACCTGCTCCGGCAACATCGAATCCACGATCATCGGCAACCTCTCCGAGGTCAAGACCATGATCAACGCCGGCACGAACCCGAACACCATCACCGAGATCTCCGCCCTCGAGGCCGAGATCAAAGACGATGAGAATAAGCTCGAAAAACTCCATGAGGTCCGCCGCAAGATGAACCAGATCACCAATCCCACCGATGCGGCCAAGTTCCAGGAAACCCTCGAACAGATAGAGAATTCCATCACGACACTGAGTGCCGAACTGAAAGACAAATCCACTGTCCTCAGCCAAAAGCTGTTCCTGATCTCTACTTACTCGAGTTCAAAGATAAACGTCATGAAGTTCCTCTACCCCGGCGTTTATATCACGATCAACGGCCTGCACTACAATACCAGAGATACGTTCACGAATGTCACGCTGAAGGATACCGGCGGACAGGTACAGGTGATAAATAATTTCTCATAAGAGATAAAGAAATCCCCTCACCAGAAGGTGAGGGGATTTCGCTTATTCAGCCAGCTATTCTCTCGGATACTTTAATTTATAGTCAAAAAGTAGTGCATCCGGATTAGTAAAAGTAAACTTTGCGATAATGATCTTATCATCATCATAATAATCCCAATCGCAGACCATTCCGGAAATAGCATCTGAATTGAAACTATAATTACCATTTTGCATGTTAACTGTTCCAAGTGTTACAGTAATTGCACTTCCGGAGGAACTTTCTGAAGCGCTGAATTTAGCCTGCAGCAAATAAGAAAGGTTATAAGTATAGTCTGTATAACGATCCTTACCTGTAAGGTTATTCATACTAATACCGACATTAAAAGCATTTTCATCATCAACATACGTGTCAGTAATGAAATTCTGAACTCCAATACTATCTTGAATATAAGTTGAGATATTATATACCTTTCCGCTTTCAAAAGTCATATTACTTATGAACTGACTCATCAAATAAGTTTCGTTAGTGCAGAAAAACAGGCCTTGTTCATTTACAGGTAAAACTGTAGGTGATCTAAATACTGCCACATCAAGTATCTTATTATCCGGATCATATCCATAAATAATCTCGCTAAGGCTAGCGGTTTCAATGCATAACCCATGAGAATTTGATACTATTTCGCATTCAGAGAATAAATCATTTCCTGCAGGAATACAATAATCATAATTCTGATACAGAATATGAGCTCCTTCAAGCAAAGAACTTCCATACGGACGTAATTCCGCTTCTCCGCTTGCTAGTTTTTCAATTGCTTCAAGCCCAATAGTCGAAGTGGGATCCGAAATAGCGCTTCCCGAATTTGAGTACATAACCCACCCGGTTTGCCGAACAACGGCATAATTAACAGCAGTCGAAACACCCAAAGGATATGGTGAGCCCAAAGCATATTCCCACACAGGAAGATAAATTGTGGAGCCTTCACCATTCAAAATGCCGATATAATAACTTTGACTATCTCCGCCATCAGGTCTTATGGATCTATTTACAAAGGTATCAGTTCCCATTGTAACTTCACCACCATATAAATATGAGTCTACCGGAAGTGTAACAGTAGGTTTCCAAATAGGATAAAGATCTATGTATCCATCTTCATCTGCATATTCTTCGAGATCCGAAGATAGCGAAGTAATTGTTTCTTCCGTATCTTCTATATACCAGCTATTAATATAATAAAACGTTAATGGAATACATTCGGTAGAATTAATAACCTCCTTTTTATAAACAGCATCTGAAGCAGTTCCGTATGAAAAACTTAATGTTTGACTTGTTGAGTTCGAAAGTGAATAGTACACAGATTCTACTCTTTCCTCAGGAAGCTGCTCATCATTACCGTTAAACATTATCCCATCAGGATTATAATGCAATCTTGCAGTATATCCGTGATCTTGCTGAACAGAAAGGGATGCCGTTTCTGATCCTCCAAACGATTCAACGCTTACAGAGGTAATTGTACTATCATTGTAATACCATACTACATGTATTTCTGTCGTATCCGGATCCCAGGAATAGCCAATTTCAGAAGGAGTATACTCTAAAGATCCGGGTAAATCGATGCTTGTTCCTTCCTTGAGTGTAAAAGATATTGAATTATCACCGGATGTCCCAAGACCATCTATATAATCATTCTCAACAAAGATATTCAAAATAGCTTGAGACATTGCAGGATCGCTAAATGAAACTGTTACATTTACAGATGCTTCAGCCGTCGGTGTCGGTTCCGGCGTCGGTGTATCTGTCGGCGGCTCCGGTGTTACCTCGGGTGTAGGCTCCTCTGTAGGCTCCGGAGTGGGCTCCTCAGTAGGTGAAGGAGTCGGACTCGGAGTAGGTGTCGGAGTCGGCGACGGCGAAGGTGTAGGAGTCAATGTCGGTGAAGACGTCGGTGTAGGCGACGGTTCAGGTGTCGGTGTGGGAGTAGGTATAGTCGACGGAGTCGGTACAGGAGTTAATGTAGGCGGCTCTGTCGGAGGCTCCGTGGGAGGCGTTGTAGGCCTGGGTGTAGGCGTAGCCGTAGCAGGTACGGGCGTAGCTGTAGCCGTAGGTTCCGGCGTAGGCGTTGCCGTAGCTTCGGGTGTAGGTGTAGCCTCAGGTGTAGGTGCCTCTGTAGGAGGCTCAGTAGGAGGCTCTGAAGGTGTTTCTGTAGGAGGCTCTGTAGGCGGAGTCGTGGGCTCTTCGTCCTCTATAGTAATTATCATAGTATTACTGAGGTTGTCCAAATCACCCTCACGAGAGCGAAGCATTTCTTTGTAATGTTCTTCATCCACATCAGCTGATGCTTCGATGCCGCGTGATTTAAGAGTCTCGACCGCCTGCTCGATCGAAACCACCTGAGACATATCTATGTTTGATGTGTCCTCAACAACCTGTGCGGGGCCTGTAACGGTAATACCCTGTCCTGCAGGCGCAGTCGCATATACGGGGCCGTCATCGGTCATGATCGCGATGATGGCGCTGCCCTCGAGACATACAGCTTCCGAGACATAGATCTCATTGCCGTTCGCGTCTGTAGTTTTATCAACACGCAGACCAACGATCGTACCGCGGATAGCCATGGTCGTATTCGGTGTCTGGATGGAGAACGACGAATCACCGTTCAGCTTGTTTTGTACCTCGCACACCAGATCTCCGCCGGACTGCAGATGTATAACGCTCTTGCTGTTCTGCGATGTGCCTGTGGCGTCGATCGAGAAATTGGTGCCGGACTCGGCGTAAACGAATTTGTCGTCATCAAGACAGAGTCTGATAAACGAGTCAGACCCTTCCCCAACCTTGATGCCGTCGCCGGACTTCAGCTTCATATCCTTGGAAACGCTGAGTTCCTTGTTGCCGCGGTTCAGCACAGCTTCGCCGAACAGATCGAAAACCGTGATCTGTCTGGCCTCAAGGTCCTTTGAGCGCCCGTTCAGGATCAACACAACGATCAGTGCGATGACTATCACACCGCCGATCGCGCCGCCTCCTATGTATAGTGTCTTTTTACTCATCGGTATTGGCCCTCCCTATGCCTTAAAAACCGTTTAACTGATCATCAGGAACGAAGCAGTCACGCGCGATCTCAACCAGACCTATATCGAGCTTGCCTTCCTTCGCCATCGCGCGGAGGATCTCGAATGTCTCAGCCAGCGAACTCTGCTTACGGTAAGGTCTGTCGGATGACGACAGCGAATCGAATACATCCATGATCGTAAGTATCCTTACCTCAAGCGGGATATCATCTCCAGCGAGCTTGTTCGGATAACCCGATCCGTTGATGAACTCATGATGCGCGCCCGCGATAAATCTAACTTTATCGTACTTTGAACCGAACTGGATCTTTGAAAGTATCTTGTCGGTAAATACAACGTGCTCCTCGATTTTGGCTCTCTCGGCAGCGGTAAGCGTGCCTTTGCGGATCTTGAGCTCCTCGCGCTCCTCCTCTGTGGCGAACTCTACTTTTTCATCGCCGGGTCCCGTGTAAACAAACTTCTCAAGCGCGTCGATACGGGCAAATACCTCATCGTCCAGGAAAGGCGCCACATTAGTTTTCTCGACAAAGTCGATGTTGTCGTTGAGTTCTTTGAGCTTTTCTTCATAGTCACTGTCATTGATGGCTCCGGATAAATGCTGGATTTCCAGAACAAGCTTGATGTACTTCCAGCGCATCCTCATGATCGGAAGCATCGAGGACAGCCTGTCGGATTTGTTCATGACTTCGAGCGGGATGACAACCTTGCCGACATCATGCAGCATGGCGGCGAGCATCAGCTGCTCTCTCATCTCCTCATCTATGCTGTAAGGGCTCTTGCCGAGCTTGTTGAGCTTATTGAGATAATCTACAAACTTCGTGCAGTACTTCGCTACATTGTAGGTGTGCTTTGCGTTATAAGGTGTTCTGGCATCGATAACGGTCGCGAATGAGGAAACAAAGGAATACATCTGATCCTTCAGTTCCTTCAGCATGATCATGTTCGACAGCGATATCGCCGCCTGTGATGCCAGCGAGGAAGTAACGTATTCCTGGTCGGTGCCGAATCCGCAGATGTTATTGTCGTCATCATGCGCGTTCATGAGCTGCAGCACGCCGATCAGTTCATTATCATGATTAACCAGCGGTATTACGAGCATTGAGCGGGTCTCGTATCCGGTCACGCGGTCATACTCACGCGGTCCCTTCCAGTCGAAATTATCGTCGGCGTAAACATCCTCGATATTGACGGATTTCTTATGAATGGCAGCATACGCGCAGACATACTTCTCATCGAGTGCAACGGGATGCATGGTGATTGGCTCGCCGTTCCTGCCCTCATATACATTCATCCTGTCGTTGCGCAGTATCTTGAAGTACAGCATACCGTCCTGGAGAATGTATAACGTACCGGCCTCGCATCTGGTGAGCGACATGGCCTCACTTACGATCAGGTCGAACAGCTTGTAATGGTCTCTCTCTGCAGTAAGCGCGATGCCGATATCGAGCACGCGTTTCAGGTCGTTCGTGATCGCTAGCCTGGTCCTGCGTCGTCTGTCAAAGAAATACAAATGGTTCTTGGTCAGGTAATCGTATGATTTGCGCACATTGTCGATGCCGTTTACCTCAATGAGGAACGAGCAGCGGTTGCGCTTGAAAACGCCGCTGTTGATCAGCAGCCACGGCAGACGTCCGTCACCGATGGGCAGATGCGAGTCCTCATCCTTAAAGTTATCATTCGCATGGACATGACGGATGAACGGGCCCAGCTCCTCGATCCAGGCCTCCAGCGGGAAATCCCATAAGAATGCGTGCGCGATGTCAAAGCATACGCCGAAACGCTCCTCGGATCTCATCTCGACAGCGAGCTTTTTCAAGAGCTCCGGAGTATCGTCGAACATATTCTCGATGAAGATGCACTGATTCGGGAACTCCTCGAGCAGCTCACGATAGAACTCGGCGTTGTCGATGACCCACTTCTCGCGGTAGGAATACGACTTAAATCCGGTGATGTAATTGGTATGGAAAATAACAGCGCGGCAGCCGAGCTCCTCGGCGATCTTCATGCTCTGGCGGCATCTCATCCTCGAATTGTTGCGAACGAACTCATCCGAGCTGTTGACAACGATATCGAGGAATGCGCCGTGCAGCGTATCCATGCTGCGGTCGCGGTCCAGCGATTTGTAGGTGTCGATTATCTTCCTGCAGAGCTCTTCGTTATCCACGTTTGCCGGGATAAAGAACTCATTGTACTCGAACGCGGCATCCAGCTCCTTTGCCAGATCGCACCACTTCTGAGCCTCTTTGTAATTGGGGATAATGTGCAGCTTGGGCGTCCCGTACTGCCCGTTTGTCATGTAATCGTCTAAATCAAATCTGTCCATGGTTTAACCTGTTCCTTTTGTTTTTCTTTCCGGATTCGCTGCGGCTCTCGATGTAGCCGGGCTTGTCCTTAACATTTATAACATTATAAACGAAGATCTCGTTTGATTTACCCTTGAGCGGTATCGTGCCTATCTCCTCTGTCTCGATCCAGTCCTTAACCCTGTCGTACACGGCCTGTGAAATGAGGATCTGGCCGGCCTTGGCGTTTGCCTCGAGGCGTGCCGAGGTATTGACGGTATCTCCGATCGCCGTGAAATCCATACGGAACTCGGAGCCGATGTTGCCTATAGTAGCGGGTCCGCAGTTAACGCCGATACCGTAGTTGATCGTCCTGCCGTGCGTATCGAGCAGCTTCTGCGCGAGCTCCTGTGAACCGAGCGCTATATCCCATGCGGTGTGCACCGCTCTGTAAACGTAATCGTCCAGGTCGTTCGGTGAGTTAAATACCGCCATCGCGGCATCTCCGATAAACTTATCGAGAGTACCCTTGTTCTTGAATATCGCGTCGGTAACGAGACCGAAATACTCGTTCAGGATGCTTACCACTTCCTCGGGATGCAGACCCTCGGACATCGTCGTAAACCCTCGGATATCGATGAACAGAACCGCGATATCCTTGGTCTGTCCGCCGAGCTTCAGCTCGTATGAGCCGCTGCCGGCCATCTCATCAACGACCTCCGGCGCAACATACATCTTGAATGCGTTGTTGATCTTCGCTTTCTCGGCGCGTGCGGCGAGGTAATGCAGTACGGTCGCGGTAACAATGACAATGAATGCGGGTACTACAAAGTAAACGATCGGCAGATAAACTCCGTTCTTTCTTGCTATCCAGTTTGCGATAAAATCAAGAGCGATCGCTCCGACCGAAGCTGAGATTGCTATGGGCAGTGCTGACAAATAAACAAAGAATACAAGCAGTACGCTTAAAATGCTGTATACTATAGCAACCGTCGTCCTGTTGGCAGGTACATAAAGCTTTCCCTGTGCGATTGCCTCACATGTATTTGCATGGATGTCCACTCCATACATCTTATCCTTGCCTGCCGGAGTAAAGAAATCATCGGACATAGCTACATCATAAGCACCGACGAAAACTATGGTTCCATCACAATTTTGAGCCAAATTCTCATCGGTAAGCGCCTCATAAAAAGGTCTGTAAGAAAACGGCTTGGAGTTTTTGTTCAGTGTGGTTGAGTACGTGAAATATATGGTATTCTGCTTCTTATCCGCGATATATTTATGAGGTACATAATTTTCGCCGTTATATTCCAGATATGCCTTATACGCAGCCAATGCAAGAGAATCAACGGGTTCATCGCTCATACGATCGACAAAGACAGTTCTGGCGTAACCGTCCGCGCTGATATCATTATTGGTACATGCCTGCTTCGTAACAGCTGCAAGGTCAGCATAAGGTCCATCAATCTTCTTTATATAGCTTTCTTCATAATAATGGACATTATCCTCTTCATATACATGTCTTAAGCCATAATTAAAATAAACACCCTGGATCGTATCGCCGTATTTGGCGCATGTATCTGCAAAAAGCTTATCCTTTTCCGGATCCTTTTCACCACTAAACAGAATATCAAAGCATACCACCGCAGGTGAATAGCCGTCTTTATGCAGATTATCCAGAAGTTCGGCGTATTTGTCTCTTTGCCATGAGCTTTGAGGGCCAAGCTCATCCTGTGTTTCACTATCAATTCCGATAACCCAGATATCCAATGCCGTATTCCAGTCCGGCTGATATATCGTGTCGGTTATTTTCAAATCAAGTGCTTCCAAACCATTATATAATAATCTGTTTGAAACAAAATCATGGAATCTGGGCCCGAATTCCGCCGTATCCGCAGCTCCCTTTTTAGGATCTGCAAACGCAAGAATAAATACCAGTAACCCGGTTACCAATGCAGCTATAATGATTTTATAATTGATCTTTTTGATAGTTTTCACTGTCCACCCCTGTTAACGATCAAGTATAGGTTCTGTTACAAAAAACTCCTTCGCGAGCTCCACGAGTTCCGGATCGAGCTTGCCCTCGGTCACCATGGCCGAGAGTATTCTTAATGCGCCGTCTTTGTCGTGAGCCTTTTTATAGGGCCTGTCGTCGGCCGTCAGAGAATCGAATATATCCATGATGGTGAGGATACGTACCTCGATCGGAAGTTTATCGGCCGTCAGGCCTTCGGGATAACCCGAACCGTCCAGATACTCATGATGCGCGCCTGCGATGAAGCGTACGCGATTGTACTTGTCACCGAAGGTTATCTTTTCGAGGATCTTGGAAGTATAAACCGCATGCTTTTCGATGGCCTTGCGTTCCTCGGTCGTCAGCGTACCCTTGCGGACTCTTAAGTCCTCGGCTTCAGGCTCGGAAATGAACATGATCTCTTCACCGTCGAATGTCCAATATCTCTCAGCCGCGATCTCCTCAACCTTTTCCAGCGTCTCGTCATCGAGATATCCGGCAGTGTTGATCCGCATTATGAAATCAATGTATTCGTTGTATCTGCGCGCGGTCCGCACATACTCGTCGTCGGTCACGGTGCCCGCGTATTTCTTTACTCGAAGATCGGTCAGGATAAAGCGCCATCTCTCCTTCATGCGATCCATGTAGGGGCCGAGGCGGTCGGCCTTATTCAGCAGGCTGCGCGATACGGACATCTTGCCGATATCGTGCAGGGACGCGGCCATATACAGCTGGTCGCAGCTGTTCTCGTCGAGGGTCGGGTTGGTCTTTCCTTCCTCCTGCGCGCGTTTGTTCAGGAATTCGGCGAAATCCCAGCAGTACTGCGCCACGTGGCGTGTGTGATTCGCGTTGAAAGGCGTCCTCGTCTCTATCGCATCGGTGAACGAAAGCGCGATGGAATCAAGCAGCTCCTGCAGCTGTTTGATCATGTTGCTGTTAGAGAGGCTGACTGCGGCCAGAGACCCTATCGCCTCGCAGATCTGCTCTTCCTGTTCGGTGTACGCGACGATATTGCCGTCGCCGTCATGAGCGTTTATCAGCTGGAGAACTCCGATAACCTTCTGTTCGTGGTTTATCAGAGGAACGACGAGTTCGGAGCATGTATGATAATCGTTGAGTTTATCATACTTTTTGGGGCCGTCCCAGTTAAACTCCTTATCGTGATAGACATCTGCGATATTCTTGGTGGTCTTGGTCCTGGCAACATATGCGCAGACAGAAGTGGAATCCAGCTCAACCGGAGGCAAATCGACAGGTTTGCCGTCACCTCCGCGGCGGAAATCTTTTGATTTTGTGATCATGATCATGAAATACAGCGCATTGTTGATCATGATGTATAGCGTACCGCCGTCAGAATTGGTTATCCTCATTGCGTCGTTGATTATCTCTTCGAGCAGACGCGGATAATCCATGGGCCTTGTCAGGTCCTTGGCGGTCTCTAATATTGTCTCCGTCAGATTATCTACTAAAATCATGGGGTTGGCCTTTTTCCTCTTTCTGAAAAATGCGAAATCTTCAACAATTAATTATACAATTTACACGCGTAATTTTCAAGCCATAGTTACTATTCACAGAATAGTCTGAGAAAGAAAAATACGAACTTGTTCGTAATTTTTCCTACTCAGAGTATTCTGTAAAGGCTGTTCAAAACTGACGAATAAACAAAAGCTGCGAAGCAGCGACTTTCTGCAATGCAGAAAGGTTTATGAGTCATTTTGAACAGCTGTGAATAGTAACTAAAAAAACGCCGTATATGAAATACGGCGTTTCGATCAAGTATGTTATTATGTGTTGTCCTTATTTTCCGTTACGGCGATGTAAAGCCTGATGAACTCCTCGTCATTAAACAGCACGGGAATCGAGATCGCGGGCGTCTCGGTCTGGATCTTCAGTTTGTCACCGTGCATCGACAGCGGAGGCGTGATATCAAAGATGATGTTCATCGTCGAGAAAAGCGTCGAGGTATTGCCCAGGATCATGTTGCCGAGCTCCTGCAGAGCCGAACAGGCCATCGGGTCGAGTGAGGTAACGGGCATACCCATCATCATCGTGCTGGCGATGGACATGGCCTTCAGGTCCTCTATCTCGAAGAAAACCTGTCCTTTCATGGCTCCGGTCACGCCGACCTGGATCAGGAAAGTATTTGCCGGGAAATCAAGGTCCTTAATGCTGGGCTTACCTACCTTACCTCCTGCTATTCCGAGCATTTCAAAGACAGTGATCGTTGCCTTAAGAAATGGATTAATGTACTTAATATCAAGAGTATCTGCCATTACAATCTCCTATAACATAAAGTGATGTTCACGAACATCAAAATCATGATATAATATTTTTATATTTTGTAGTTTATCATAATTTCCTTACAATATCAAGAAGAAAATCACCTGAACATCAGATACAAAAGATAAATCAGCGTACCTGTCAGACCGATGCATATCAGCATCAGACCGAACGACAGCGCTCCGGAAACTATCTTGTAATAAACTTCGGTCCTGATATATCCGCGCTTTATACGCTCCAGTCTCGGATGCCGCTTTGACTCCAGATCCTTGAAAACATGCACTCTCATCAGATCGACGAGAACCGCAAATGTGTCTCCGAGCAAACGTCCTATAAAAATGCCTGCGGCCATGATGCCCTTCCAGATGGCTTTGAGCAGTTCGGTAACCTTCAGCTGCCTGAAGATGAACGGGAACAGGCCTGTGAGCAGCGGTCTGTATACCAGCTCTTCGAGGTCCAGCTTAGCCGGCCAGCGGTTTAAGTAAACCGGTGACTTTCTCCTGTCGCCCTCGGTGAGCAGAAGCCTGATCAGTATAAAGAAAACGGTACCTATGCCCAGCGATATCAGCGAGCCTTTAAGATTCTCCCAGTAGAAAAGCCTGAGGCCTCCCAGCACTTCGAGCTGGTGATGCTGATACGCTGCAGTGTTAAAGCTGCCCATGAGTCGCGCAACGCCGTTTACGAACAGCTTGGGAACCGCGCCGAACAACAGGATCAATGCAGCGGGCAATGCGCACGAAACATATGTGAGCACCGATATGGACTTATCCTTACCGGCATATTTGCAGTCTGTATCCGGCTTGTCCACAAATATCGCATGGAATATCTTCATCATGTAGGCAAAAGTCATACCGCCGCTGATTAAGAACAGTATCTCGATCGTCTTAAACATGGGAGCCAGGTCTCCCGCCTCATGTATGTATTCGACGAGACCTTCGTGGATCAGGGTTTTTGACACATATCCGCTGAGCATCGGAACGCCGGATATACCCAGGGCGCCCACGGCAAAAATAACCTTGAGTACGGGCAGGTCACGTCCGTAACCCTTCAGATCGTTCAGGTTCAGCATGTGGCAGTTCATGTATATCGCAGCCGCGCAGAGGAACAGCGTGAGCTTGAACAGCGAATGATTGACCATATAGAGCATCGCGCCGGACAGAGCCAGTGTGCACTCTTCTTTTAACAGCGGAATGAGTCCGCAGCCTATCAGTATGAATCCTATCTGCGATACCGACGAGCATGCGAGCGTTCTCTTGAGGTCCACCGAGAATACAGCGAGTATCGCGCCGATAAGCATGGTCACCGTACCCAGCAGTACCACTGTCAGTCCGAACGCAAAATTCTCCGCGAATATCTCCAGTACAAGTATCAGCACACCGAAAATTCCGCACTTTGTCAGCACGCCCGAAAGCAGCGCTGATGCGGGCGCAGGAGCAACGGGATGCGCCTTGGGCAGCCAGATGTGCAGCGGGAACATACCTGCTTTGGCGCCGAATCCGAACAATATGCATCCGCCCGCGGCATACAGCGCCCTGATCTTCGAGGGATCACCCGAAGCGAATATCTTACTGCAGCCATCCTTAAGCATTCCCATATCGAGCGTACCGGTCAGATGGTGAACTATCAGCAGACCCATCAGCATAACCAGACCGCCGATGACCGCCACTGCCAGATATGTCTCGGCAGCGCGCATGGCCTCTTTTTTCTCGGTATGCGCTACATACGCGTATGACGCCAGCGACATTATCTCAAAGAAGGTAAATGTGGTCAGCAGATCCGCGGAAACAAACACTCCGAGTGTTGCAGCAAACGTCCACATAGACAGGCAGTAATACCTGACATTGTTCTTAGCGTCGGAGAAATACTGCAGCGATGCCGCCGTCGAGCAGAACCACATCAGGACCGTCACGCACAGATATACGATCCTGAATCCGTCGAGCCTGAACGAGAGTCCGAAGCCCTCGACAAAGGGTACACTAAGATAAGGCATCCCGGAAGTCTTAACCGAGAGCCATATGGCGGCGGCCGCGATCAGTGCCTCTTCTATCGTTGAAGAAAGCGCGATCCGCTCGGTCCTTTTTTTATCCGCCCCCGAAAGGAAGATAAAGAGCGACGCGACAAACGGCCACAATATGAGTAAAAGCAGAAATACATTACCTGTCATTTCAAAAGCTCCTGCTTAAAGTAATCCTGAAACCGTCTTAAGATAAGACGAAAGCGGCTGCCACCAGATACCGAGCACCAGAGTGGCGGCTGAGGCGAGTCCGACGGGGAACATCATCCTCCAGCCGGGGTCATGGCATTCCTCGAACTTATCGCATTTGGCGTTGTCTTTGGGGAAATATCCGCGGATAAGGATATTCAGCAGATAAACCGCAGTCAGCAGTGCCGAGATGATTATCGCGAACGCTCCGACGTAATCCGCCGCTTCCCCGCCGTCAATCGACGCGCGCAGCAGGCTTATCTTGCTGTTAAAGCCCATGAACTGCGGCACTCCGATGATCGAGAGCGCGCCGAATATCAGGCAGATAAATATCCCTTTCATGCGTTTTCCCAGATTGTCTATCTCGTAGATATAGCATTTCCCGGTAACATGCATGATCGCGCCGACACTTAAGAACAGGGCGATCTTGGTAACCGCGTGTGCTGCGGTATGCATAAGGGCCGCATACATGCCCATCGGCGTCATGATACATGCACCGAACAGGATGTAGCTTAAGTTGCTGATGGTCGAATACGCCATCCTGCGTTTTAAGTGAGGCTCCTTGACCGCCATCGTCGAGCCGTACAGTATGGTGAACACGCAGCACGCTATCGCCGCGTATTGAGCCCAGGTGCCGCGTATCAGCTCTGTACCGTAGACATAGTATATAAGCCTGATAACTGCGAAAGAACCGGCTTTAACGACTGCCACGGCATGGAGAAGCGCCGTAACCGGCATCGGTGCGACAGCCGCTCCGATCAGCCATTTTCCGAACGGCATCATGGCTGCCTTTACGGAAAAACCGCAGAACATCATGAAAAATACAAAAACGAGCACTCCCCGGCTCACTGTCCCGGGCACCACACCGCCGCCGAGCCTGAAGGTCAGGTCCGAACCGTTCATTAACAGAACTATGATGCCCACGAACGCGAACGATGCGCCTCCGAGCATATATGTAAGGTACTGACGCCCCGCTTTCAACGCCGCATCGGTCATCTCGTGCATAACGAGCGGGAAGGTGCACAATGTCAGGAACTCATAGAAAATGTACATCGTAAAGATGTCCGAGGAAAACGCGATACCGAGCACCGCGCCGAGCGTCATCATGAAAAATCCGAAGAACTTTCCCTGACGTTCCTCGTGTTCCATGTACTCGAACGCGTACAGCAAAGTTAACGGCCAGAGCACGGATACCATCACGGCAAAGAATCTGCCTGCTCCGTCGACTCTGAAAGCTATATTGAGACCCTCGAGCAGCCTGAAGATCAGCAGTTCACCCTCGGGCCCTTTCATCACAGCCAGCAGTACGAGCGCCAGATTCATCAGCGATTCGAAAAGGATCGCGGTATTCCTGGCCCTGTGCCCGATATTGGGGAATATGAGCAGCACCGCTCCGATAATAAACGGCAGCAGCACCGGTATCAGGATAAAATACAAAGGCATATCAAACTCCTATATCAAAGACCGATCTCTGTGACAACGGCCATAATACCTCTCTCGATGAATCCGGGGAAAATACCGAAAACAAGCGCAAGCAGCGACAGAACGAGTATCGGGACGAGCATAACGGGCGCCGGCTCACACTTAGTCAGCCCCGAATCGTCAAAATCATGTCCCGGGAAGAATCCGTCAATGGTGATCGGCAGCAGGTATCCCGCTGTCAGCAGCGCGCTCACGAGCAGCACCACGGGGCCGATATATCCGGCCGCGCCGATATTGGCATCCAGCGCTCCGCTGCACAGGAACCACTTGCTCACAAATCCCGTAAACGGCGGTATACCGATGAGTGCCAGCGACGCTAACGTAAATCCCCAGATCGTAAGCGGCATGCGCTTACCGATGGCCTTAAGCCCGTCGACAACCGTAATGCCGGTCTGATGGATGATAGCGCCGGCCACCAGGAACAAATCGTCCTTGATGATCGAGTGGAATATCACATGAAGCAAAGCTCCGAGGAATCCGAGCGGATGAAGCGTCGAGAGTCCGAACAGCACGTACGATACCTGGCTGACCGAGGAATACGCGAGCCTCTTTTTCAGGCCTTTCTCCAGATAAGCCATCATCGATCCGAGGAAAACGGTCACCAGAGTAAGGATGATCCATGTGTACTGAACCCATGTACCTCTGATGAAATCTGCGCCAACACTGTAGAAAACAACCCTGATGATCGCGATTACGCCCGATTTGGTGATAACGCCGGAAAGTACCGCGGACGCAGGAGCGGGTGCCACGGGATGCGCAGTGGGCAGCCAGTCATGCAGAGGGAACAGACCCGCCTTGCAGCCGAAACCTATGATAGCGAGCAGCACGAAAGCGAGCAGCAGGTTCTCATGTCCGGCGACCTTGGAAGCATCTACTATTCCGCCTCCGACAAAGTTGTACGAGCCCGCGTAGGTATATATCAGGAATATCGAAACGAGCGACAGGAATGCGCCGGCGATTGAATAATACAGGTATTTCTTGCCCGCGTCTATCGCCTCGGCGGTCAGCTCATGCAGTACCAGCGGCAGCGAGATCAGCGTCATCATCTCATAGAAAAGGTACATCGTGAGCAGGTTTGACGCCAGATATATGCCGTTCAGCACTCCGAAAACCATCAGATAGAACGCGAAGAAACGGTTCTTATGCTCCTCATGCTCCATATACCCCATCGCGTATATGCCGACAACCGTAAACATAAGGCTCATCAGGGTACCGAATATCTTTGAGAGTCCGTCCGCGCGCAGCCCTATGCTGACATTTTCGGTGATCGACCAGAGCGTGATGCTGCCGGTCGCGGTAAAAAGGCATAAAAGCGTGATCGCGCTCGATACCGCCAGCGCGCATGCCACATATATATTCCTGGGTCGGTCCTCAGCCAGCGGCTTTATGAGGAACAGCAGCACGCCCGCAAGTATCGGGAACAATATGGATAAAAGTATCAATAATCCGCTCATAATCAATAACCTCCACGCTCATCAGTTAAATATACCGAGTCCGTTTTCGATGACCGTCATAATGGGTCCTGCGGCTATACCGAGAACGAAATTGATCACGGTAAGAGCCATGATCGCCAGATAATACTGAACCTTTGCGGGCCTCTCTCCCGCCTCGCCCGAGAAATACGGGGTTCCTTTGCTCTCGGAGCGCTTATTCTCGGAATAAAGTATAACGACCGCGCGCAGGAAATAAACACAGTTGAGCAGTGTCGAGACAGCCAGCGCTATAAGCGTCGCCAGCATCTTCCCGTCGGAATCTATGCCCGCCTTCGCGAACCAGACCTTAGAGATAAAGCCTGCGAGCAGCGGGAAGCCGACCATCGAGAACGCGCCCACCGAAAAGCAGAACGCAGAGAGTCTGTATTTATGGCCGAAACCGTACAGCTCGTCATAACGCTTCGCGTGCGAGCCTTCGGTAAACTCCGTGGATGATATGAACAGCAGCGCCTTTGTGCAGCCGTGCGCGAAAATATGGAATATCGCGGCAACAAAGCCTATCGTCGTACCGATGCCGATGCCCATGTAGATATATCCGATCTGGGCAACCGATGAATATGCGATCATCTTGCGGATATTCTTTTCCCTGATGGCGAGAACCGAACCGAGTATGATCGCGGTAACTCCGAACACATACAGTATGTTCAGAACGCTCGAGGAACGAACGACATCGATGCCGATGACCCTGTAATATATCTTGATCAGCAGGAAGATATAGCCCTTCGACACGACTGAGCTCAGCAGCGCGCTCGAGCAGGCGTTTGATGTGCCGTAAGCCTCGGGGATCCATGAATGGAACGGGAACAGTCCCGATTTGATCGCCAGTCCGACAGACATCAGCGCGATGATGACCGTAAGCGTGGTCCTGTATGATTCATGCGAAGCGATCTCAGCGACCGCCTCCTGTATATTCGACATCAGCAGATGTCCGGTGATCGTATAGAGCAGCGTGACTCCGATCAGGAAAAGTCCCGATCCGACGAGGCTGATGACCATGTATCGAACGGCCGTAACTATCGATTTGCCGAGCTGTCTGATCATGATCAGTCCGCAGCCCGCGATCGTATTGATCTCGATGAAAACATAAGCGGTGAACAGGTCGTTCGTATATATCATCGCCAGGAGCGACGCCACCATCATATCGACGAGGATGAAATACAGATTCTGTTTGTCCTCTTCCACATCCTCGAGTATGGCGTTCAGACCGCCGAGAACCGCGAAAAACGCAATAACGGAAACGAACAGCGCAAGTATCGCCTCCAGCTCTCCCGCCCTGATCTCATTGCCCCAGGGCGCGGGAAAATGGCCCATATAATACACGAACGACTCACCGCTGATATGGAGCTTAATGAGCAGTGTCAGAGACAGTACGATAACAAGCCCCAGAACGATCCTCGTCAGGTGCCTCGCGTATCTGCCGTTCAGCACGAAGGTGACTATCGCGCAGAACATGCACAACATTATTGAGAAAAAAGGAAAGTTATTGATAAAGTCCATTATGTGAGATCCTTCTTCCTTACCTGCATAAGTATCGCATCCAGGTCGAGCGTGTGATATTCCTTATACATGCGTATCGTCATCGAGAGCATGAGCGCCGTAACGCTGACGGAAACAACGATTCCGGTGAGTACGAGTCCGCTCGGTATCGGGTTGATGTAGCGCGACGCGTCCGTGATCCCGTCGGTGATGATCGGGGCCTTGAGTCCAGTGATATAGCCCTGTGTCGCAAGAAGCATATAGATCGAAGTGTCCATGATGTTCAGTCCGATTATCTTCTTGATCATATTCCTGTGAAGGAGCAGATTGGCAAAACCGATTATAAAGAGTATCACCGATACCACATCCGTCAAATGATTCATTATGGTTTCGTACATCAGATCCTACCTCTCCTGACAAGTGCGTAAAACGAATACATGGTGCATGCAACGACCATCCCGACACAGATATTGAGGATCAGTATCAGACCGGAGCTGAGTATCGCACCCGGTGTGCCGAGAGGGATATGCGACTCGAGATGGTTGGCGCCGGTAAAGAACGAATAGCTCTTGGCCAGGCAGTAAACCATGAGCGCCGAGAACGTGATCCATTTGATCGTTTTCTCGTTCATGAAACGCTCGGTCGCCTTAAATCCGAAAACATTAAGATACAGTATGAATCCAGCGCCCAATATCGCGCCGCCCGAGAAGCCTCCGCCCGGTGAGATATGGCCGTTCAGTATAACGTAAACGCCGAACACCAGGATCATCGGGATCAGGAATATAGCGGCTATTCTCAGTATGGTATCGTGTCTGGGCTCATAGAAACGGTCACGGTCGTCAAATACCGTGGTGCCGTCCTTACGTCTGCGCTTCGCGCTGGCCCTCAGCATGACCGTAACGCATATAGTCGCCGCGAACAGCACGTTTGACTCACCGAAGGTATCGAATGCCCTGTAATCGAGGATCATGCCCGCAACGGTATTGACCGCGCCGGTCTCCTTTATGCCCTCCTCGACGTAACGCTTTTCAACTTCGTTGTTATCGGGGTTTGAGATGCGTCCGATGTCCGGCAGGTCGAGCACGGTGATCATCAGCGCAACTAAAAGAATGCACGTCATTATGACGGACATGATCTTGAATATGATGTTGATCTTGTCTATCTTCCTGCCCGGAAGATACTTTTTGCCGATATCACTCATTTTCTTTTTTATCTCCTGTCGCCGTCTGCTCTGCCTTTTTCATATCGGGCTCAAAATCGAGGTCGATCTGGTTGATCTTTTTGAGCGTCGCATAAAACAGGATACCCGTAACCCCCGCGCCGACGGCAGCCTCGGTGATGCCGAGATCGGGTGATTCCATGAGTATCCAGATTATAGCCATTACAAGACTGTATGCAGAAAAAATGACAATGGCCGAAAGCGTGCTCTTTGTAAAGCTAACGACCACTGCGCAGAATATAAGAAACAGACAGAGTATGATCATCAGAATGTCATTCATAATATGCCTCGTATCATCTAATGGTAAACTATATTACTTCATTATATTTTAATATTTTACTATTTTACAAATAAAAATCAATTGCTATAATATTTTTTGGGCTTTGAAGGCCCATATTTTAACTAAAACGCATCAAGGAGAACATATATGATAAAAGAACGCATCAATTCTTTAAGGTCGCTCATGAAACGCGACGGCTTCGATATTTACGTTGTTCCGACCTCCGATTACCATAATTCCGAGTATGTCGGCGTATATTTTAAATGCAGGGAGTTCCTTTCGGGTTTCACAGGTTCCAACGGCACACTGGTGGTTACCGATGACGGCGCTTATCTGTGGACCGACGGACGCTATTTTCTGCAGGCAGCCGAGGAGCTTAAGGGCAGCGATATCGAACTCATGAAGATGCTCGAAGAAGGCGTTCCCACGATCACCGAGTTTTTGACGGATAATCTTAAGTCAGGTTCGGTGCTCGGCTTTGACGGACGTGTTTTCTCCGTCGGCGAAGGACTTGATTTTGAAGAAGTTGTTAAGAAAACCGGCGCTTCGATCCGTTTTGACATCGATCTGTGCGCTGAAGTCTGGACCGACCGTCCCGCGCTTTCCGCACAGCCTGTTTTCGTGCTCGATACAAAGTATACCGGACGTGCTGCGTCGGAAAAGCTTGCCGACATAAGAAAAGAGATGGCCGAGGCAGGCTGCACGCACCACATCGTTACTTCGCTCGACGATATCGCATGGATCCTTAATATGCGCGGCGCAGACGTCGACTGTAATCCCGTATTCCTCTCCTACCTGCTGATCGGCAAGGATGACGCGATCCTTTTTGTAAATCCCGATATCGTTACCGCCGCGAAGTCACATCTTGACTCGCTCGGCATCAGACTCATGCCCTACAACGATATCTACACCAATATCGGCAAACTTCCCGCCGATGCAAAGGTAATGATCGATAAGAACAGGCTCAATTACGCACTCTACAGCACGCTTTCATCTCATTGCGAGACTTATATCACAGCCAATCCTTCGACTCTGATGAAGTCAAAGAAAAACGAGACCGAGCGTGAAAACCTGCGCGAGACCAATATAATCGACGGCGTTGCGATGGTCAGATTCCTGCGCTGGCTCGATGAGAATATCGGAAAGACCCGTATCACCGAGGTTTCGGCCGCCAAACAGCTCGAGCGTTTCAGAGCAGAAGGCCGCGGCTACAAGGGACTTTCGTTCGATACCATTTCCGGTTACAACGCGCACGGCGCGATCATTCATTATGAGCCCACCGAAGCTACCGATATCGAGGTAGAGCCGCACGGTCTGCTGCTCGTCGATTCCGGCGCACAGTACCTCGGCGGTACCACGGACATCACTAGGACCATTGCTGTCGGACCTCTGACCGATGAGATGAAGCATCACTATACCATGGTCCTGCGCGGACATCTCGCTCTCGCTGCCGCAATATTTAAGGAAGGCTGCAGCGGTGCTAATCTCGATATCCTCGCGCGCGCTCCTTTCTGGGATGAGTACGAGGACTACAATCACGGCACGGGTCACGGAGTCGGCTTCTTCCTGAATGTTCACGAGGGACCTCAGAGCTTCCACTGGAATTCCGGCCGCCGCTCAACGCTCACCAAGCTCGAAGACGGCATGGTCATCACCGATGAGCCCGGCATCTACATCGAGGGCAAATACGGCGTGCGTATCGAGAACGACCTGCTCTGCGTAAAGGATAAGAAATCGGAATACGGCCAGTTTATGCGGTTTGAGGCCCTCACCCTCTGCCCCATCGATCTGCGTCCGGTCAACTTTGATGAGCTCACCGCCAAAGAGTTCAGGACCCTTAAGGCATACCACGACATGGTTGTCGAAAAGCTCAGCCCTCATCTCGAGCCTGCCGACCGCGAGTGGCTGCTCAATGCGGTAAAGATGTAACCTAAAAGGTGCACAAAAGGTGCCTGTCACCATTATTTTATGGTGACAGGCACCTTTTTAGTCTATTTCAGTATCAGCTTCGATTTATATTCCACCTCGGTCGGTGTGCTGCCGGTGATCGCCAGCCTCCCCATTCTCATGTCGGCAGTCAGTTTTGCGATGTCACCGTAGGATGACCTGACATTTCCGACGAGCGTATCTATCACAAAACGGTCTGAGATCACGGCGCCTTTAATGTTTATGCCGCAGAAAGGAGCCTGTATCAGAACAGTCTTTGCGCGCAGCTTGTCCGCATCGATACGGCCGATGCCGGCTTCGCTGAAAACACTGTCCAGCTCAACGCCTGCGGGATATGTGATGATCGTTTCGGCCCTGCGATTCTTATTGAAATCAAAGAACAGGCCTATCTTCCATCCGAACAGCTCTATCTCGCCCGGCCCCTCTGTTTTTACATAGAGTGTATGATCGTTTACGCCGCAGAACGCGCCTTTGAGGTATATATCGTTAAAGGTCACGGACCATTCGCTGCCTTCTTTGTAAACCGTCTTTCCATAGGCTGTAAAGACGTT
Source organism: Lachnospiraceae bacterium (assembly GCA_016288005.1). Classification (GTDB taxonomy): domain Bacteria; phylum Bacillota; class Clostridia; order Lachnospirales; family Lachnospiraceae; genus RUG11977. Next base: position 18,968 of record JAEEXY010000017.1, on the reverse strand, counting down.
CAGTGAACGGATATCATCACCGCCCGCGCCCTCGAAGGTGTATGTCACATCGCCCACGATGCTTCCCGAGCGGTTATATATTATGATCGCCGCGAGGATCGTGATCGCGCCGACGATCACCATGATGCCTGCTACGGCAAATAAGGTTTTACAGAATTTCTTCATGCAGTTATATCTCCAATCAGATACTTTTAACCGGTTCAGTCTTTAAATAAATGCAGCTTTTTCTCGAGCTTCAGCGGAAGCCTGAAAATGAAAGGCAGCAGCTTATTAGCAGTAAGCAGACAAAGCAGCCACAGCAGCAGTCCTATTCCGACACAAGCAACGGATGCGCCTATGCATACCAGCGCAGTCGGCGTATTTACCGAAAATATCCTGAATGAATTGCAGATCACGATCACCGCACCGATCATCAAAGCCAGCCCAGCGATAAACAGCGCGGCGGTTACGGCGCCGAAGATGAGCAGGAATCCCGCGGCTGCCACATAAGCAAGGACAAGCAGCGGTACTCCGAGCAGTCCGTCAACAAATATCAGTCTCGCGGTGCTTTTGCGTCTCCCCTCACCGCGGCTCTGACGCTCTTCCTCAGCGAAGAACTCGTCTATCTCGCGGTTCTGGCGGTCGCTGTCTTCTCTGTCGCGCCTGATCTCCTGCAGATCGACTATCTGAGTTTCGGTCTCAGGCTCGGGCTGAGCTTCCTGTTCTGCAATCCCTGCAGTGACAGTACTTGCCGTGACAGTTTCTGTTTTGACAGTTTCCGCAGAATCAATGTCTGCCGTAGGAGTATCTGTTATTCCGGAAATCGAAGCAGTATCCGGAACCGCCCCATCTTCCGCAGATATGTCTGCAGTATATCCCAGATCAGCCGCCGACAGTTCCCGGCTCTCACCGGCCGGATCCTCAGCCGCAGCAGGCATGCTCCCGAGCTCCCGCTCCGCGCAGGTCTCCCAATATTTGTAAGTCATAAATATTCTCCCCAAACTTACTGAAATAAAAAGTATCTGGCATTATTCTATAGTATGGTGTAGAATTAAGCAAGATTTTAAACCGACGGAGGTATCTTATGAAAAATCCCATTGTAACTATCGAAATGGCAGACGGCAGCATCATGAAGGCCGAGCTCTATCCCGAGATCGCGCCCAACACTGTCAGGAATTTCATTTCGCTTATCGAAGACGGCTTCTATAACGGCCTCATCTTCCACAGAGTCATCGAGAATTTCATGATCCAGGGCGGCTGTCCCGACGGCACCGGCATGGGTGGCCCCGGCTACTCTATCCGCGGCGAGTTCTCGTCAAACGGCTTTGACAACAACTTAAAGCACACGGCAGGCGTACTCTCTATGGCACGCGCCATGGATCCCGACAGCGCCGGCTCTCAGTTCTTCATCATGCACAAGGATTCGCCCCATCTCGACGGTCAGTACGCCGCATTCGGCAAGATCATCGATGGCATGGACGTGGTTGACAAAATCGCGTGCACAGCCACCGACTACAGCGACAGACCTTATGAGACGCAGAAGATGAAAAAGGTTACCGTTGATACCTTCGGTGAGTTCTATGATGCTCCCGAAAAGAAAACGGGTTGGTTATCGTAATTCCGCGAGGAATCCCGTGATCAGGTCATACAGGCGCTCTACCGAAGGAATATTGAGCTTCTCTGCGCTTGAATGAATATCACGCATATCGGGTCCGATCGAAAGGCAGTCCAGTCCGGGCAGCTTTTCAATGAACAGACCGCATTCCAGACCGCCGTGGGTCGCTGCGATCGCAGCCTCCCGCCCGGTCTGTTTTTTATACACATCCATCAGAGTTGCCCTGAATGCCGAATCCCTGTTGTATGCCCATCCGGGATAGGTTCCGCGGGTGGTGAGCGTTCCGCCCTCGGTCTCGGTCACCGCTCTTACGCGCGCGAGCACGTACTCTTTCTGCGATGTTATGCTCGATCTGATCGAGTTCGAATAATGCACTCCGTCCGCATCGGATGATATCACACCGAGATTGAGCGAAGTCTGGGGCAGGTCCTTAAAATCCCTGCTCATCTCTATAACACCCTGAGGCAGCATGAACAGCGCCTCGGCAACCTTGAACGAATCCGATTCATCGTAAGCCGTATCCGCCTCCGCAGGCTCGATCTTAAGCTCAACACCGGGGTCTGCGGCAGCGTACTCAGTCTTCAGTATATCCCTGAAACCGTTCACATAACTTTTCAGATCATCCGCTGCGGGGGCATGTACGGCAACAACCGCCTCACACTCGGGGCAGATAACGTTGTCGAATCTGCCGCCCTTTATACTGCAGAGCCTTAAGCCTTCAAATCGCTCCTCCGCGCCGAACAGGACGCGTGACATGAGCTTGATCGCATTGCCTCTGCCCTTGTCTATCTCACAGCCCGAATGGCCGCCGAGCAGTCCGTCTATAGTGAGTTTAAATACGCTGCAGCCGTCATCAAGCTGCGCCGGATGAGCCGGGATGACAGAATCCGCCCTGACACCGCCTGCGCAGGATACGGTCACTACACCCTCCTCCTCGGAGTCGATGTTCATCATGCGTCTGCCCTTAACATCGGACAGGTCGATGCCGAAAGCGCCGTCCATGCCGACCTCTTCGTCAACGGTGATAACGACCTCGATCGGAGGATGCGAAAGGCTGTTGTCCTCGAGAATGGCAAAAGCAATGGCCACAGCGATGCCGTCATCTCCGCCGAGAGACGTACCGTTTGCCCTGAGCCAGTCGCCGTCGATCACGAGGTCGAGCCCGTCCTTTGCCATATCCTTATCGACCCAGGCCTCCTTTGTGCAGACCATGTCCATATGACCCTGAAGTATCACGGGAGCGCAGCCCTGTTTGTCGGGGCTGGCATCCTTCCAGACGATCAGGTTGTTGAGTTCATCCTGACGGTATTTGAGCCCGAGATCGCGCGCAAAACCTGCGAGCAGGTCGCTGATCTGTTTGGTATTGCCCGAACCGTGCGGCACCGAGCAGATCTTTTCAAAATATTCGAATACCTTTTGGGGTTTGAGATTAGCAGTTATCATAATTAAGCCTCCTTAACGCAAGAAACCGGAGGCCTTAAGCCTCCGGTAAAAAGTTTAATTTAATCAGGTAAGAGTGTCAATAATACTTTTCGAGTTAACACCCGTGTATCCGGCGGAACTGTTGTAAGCTGAGCCCGATGTGCCTGTGAGAGCGTTCATCGCGGCCGAAGCGATCTGCGAGCTGCGGCTCGCCAGACGGCCCATAAATGAACCTGTGCCGATAAACAGCGATTTCATGACTGCCAGATCGGACTTTGCAAACTTTTCTTCGTCAAATACGAGCTTATTGTTCTCACCTACGGAAAGACCGATATCGGTCAGTGTCGATGAATTGGCCGATGTACCCTGGGTCATCCAGAGTGCCTGCCTGAGCACTGAAGTATTATCAACCTCACTCGCGGAATCGATAACGGAATTATAGTTCTCAACCAGCGATTTGATGTTTTCCTTAATGGTGTCACGGTTCTCTTCGGTAACTGCTGTACCCATCAGTTTGTTGATGGAAGCGTTTAGCGAAGAAGCATCGGCATTTGCTGTATTAAGGTTGATCATCTCTTTTTTGTCGGTCTCGGATGCGGTGCCGGACTTCTCTCTGCCGTAGTAAGCATTGAGCAGTTTCTTATATGCGCCGCTCTGGATCATCGAATAATCCCCGAGTGCGGACGCTCCCGAGAGCATGCCGGAAAAGATCGACGAATCGGCCGCCGAGGACTTTTTCGAGGAATTAAGACCCGAAAGACTGTTGAAATAATTATTATCGCCCGATGAATTTAATCCGAATACAGAAGTCATCAATAACACCTCCTATAGTTACTGCGTGATCATGGCATTGATCTGGTACGCCATCTGGAAATTATAGGCAGCCACAGCCTGTCTCATAACGGGATCCTGCATAGCGGCCTCCTGCTGTTCGGAGACCTCGCGGTCCTCCGGAGCCTCGGTACCGGTACGCTTCGCAAGCTCAGTATTGTACTCAGCCCTCGATATCGATCCGTCGTTTAAAAGCTGCTGGAGCTGGTAATCTGTATATCGGCTTAAATTCGAAGAAGCTGAAGAGGTCTCTTCGATCTCGTCCGATACAACAGCCGCCGCAGGCTCAGCCGAAACCTCAGAAGGGCCGGCCAGAGCCGAGACGCCTACGCTTTCCGTGCCGGTAAAGCCGGCATTAAGCGACTTCGACGCATCTACAGTGGTGAAACTCTCTCTCTCATCGTAAGCATCATATAATGAACTCTTTTGGGAGTTATTATTTTCCGCAGCAAAGTCGATATTATTATTGCGGGACTGCTGATCGCGAAGCGTGGCAAAGTTCGCGCTGAGCTTCTGCAATGACTGAACGGCAGCCTTGCCCATACTCGAAATGCTGATCGTATATGCGGGAGTGTTCTCGGCAACATAGGCCTGCTGGGCCTGCCTTACAACACTGTCGGTCGAAGATTTGGTCTTTTCTAAAGGCTCTATCTTATTAACGGAGGCAGTATTTGTAAAAGGATATGAATTATTATCAGACTTATAAATGCCTACATCCGAAATGTAAATATTCATACTCTGCCTCCTTTCGCTTCGCTCCAGGCACTCGCAGTTTTGCCTTCGGCAAATTCTGCTTGCCTTTCGTACACATAATCATACCAGTATCATTCTAATCCAGCATATTTATTAAAGCATCAAATTGTGGCAAAAATGTGTCATGAATTACATTTCCTCTTTTTATTTCCAAATCTGTACCCATTTTGCTTTTTGTGTAGTAATACTTCACGAGAATTGTTCCAAATGCAAAAGCGGTTGCTTTTTTCACGATTAAGGAGTATAATAACAGCACTTAAGACAGATAAAAAGAGGTGAGTCTGATGGACGACAAGAAATATACCCCTCTGCTTCCGTTCCAGGACATGATGAAGGACGGGTTTATTATTTATGACAACACGACTTACGTACGTGACTTAGAGCTGACAGACAAAGAGATCATCAATAATCACAGCGACTGCATGATCAAGTATTACACGACAACGATAAACGAACCCATTAAAATAGGCGGCGATTGAGCCGCCTTTTTTATATCTCATCCGAAACCTGCAGGATATAGAACTTCAGATAATACGAGTCCCCGCCGTCCCATAGTATCGGGTGATCGGGGCCCTGAGTGCGGTATTCAACCTGCCTGATGCGCTTGTGCGCGTCCTTTGCCGCTTTTTCGATCGTATCGTAAAAAGTTGCAGGATCCATGAAATGCGAGCATGAGCAGGTGCACAGATATCCGCCGTTCTTAACCAGTTTCATGCCGCGCAGATTGATCTCCTTGTAGCCTCTTACCGCATCCCTGATCGAACTCCTCGACTTTGTAAAGGCCGGAGGATCGAGTATCACAACGTCATAGCTCCTGCCCTCTTTTATCAGATTGGGGAGCAGGTCGAACACATCCGTGCATACAAAATCGACGGTATCGGTAAAACCATTGAGCGCGGCGTTCTCGCACGCCTGCGCGATGGCTGTCTCCGAGATATCGGCCGCAGTTACCTTTTTGGCGCCGCCCTTTGCCGCATTCAGCGCAAATGAGCCCGTATGGGTAAAGCAGTCTATGACCTCGGCGTCCTTACACAGCCGCTGAATGGCGAGCCTGTTGTATTTCTGATCCAGGAAAAATCCCGTTTTCTGCCCGTCCTCGACATCCACGATAAAACGAATGCCGTTCTCTACGATCTCAACCTTTGTATCAAAAGGCTCTCCGATAAATCCCTTCGAGCGCTCCATGCCCTCGAGCTCGCGAACCTTCGCGTCGCTCCTCTCGTATATGCCGCGTATCGCGAACCCGTCGGCCGCCAGTACCTTTTTCAGCTCGTCGAGTATCCGCATCTTCAGCCTGTCTATGCCGAGAGCCAGCGATTCAACCACCAGCACGTCAGAGAATTTATCTACTACGATCCCGGGCAGAAAATCCGCCTCGCCGAATATCAGGCGGCAGCATGAAGTGTCGCAGACCTTTTTGCGGTACTCCCATGCGTCCCTGACACGCATGGTGAGCAGCTCGTCGATATCGACATCCTTTGTCCTGCGCGCAAGAAGTCTGACCGTGATCTTCGATCTGCGGTTAATATAGCCCGTTCCCAGGAAATACCCGTCAAAATCGAGCACATCGACTATATCCCCGTCATTAACACTCTCGGGGATCTGATCGATCTCATTGTCGTATATCCAGAGGCCGCCGCTCTTTATCGTACGGCCCTCGCCTTTTTTAAGTTTAATGCTGTTCCTCATCTGTCTCCTCTTTCGAATCGCCGCGCTTTTTCGTAAATACGACCAGTTTGCTCAGTATATAGTTTAAGATTATAACGATAACAGTGGTGATCGCCTTTGCGATGCCGCCGGTAAGCCCAAGGAAATCGGCCGCTAAGAAGCTTAACGCGCCGCCTCCGACCCTTGAAAGGGCGAACAGTCCGTCCGGCAGAAATGTCTCGAACAGACCGGTGAATATCCTCGCCGCGTAGAACTTGACCAGCTCCGCCCATACCGAGTTGTCTGTTTTTTCAAAGACGAACCTGCGGTTTGTGATAAACGCGAAGAGTACAGCCGCAAACCACGCTATTCCGTTGGCCGCGGAAGTCTGAAATCCGGGCTCGTTCAGGCCGAAAACCCGCTGACAGAGGAATGTGACTCCCCAGTTAACAACGGTCGTAGCGACCCCGAATATGAGATACATTATGATCTCACGGCTGAAAATCTTTGCAAACAGCTTCTTAAACATGAAAATAAGTCCTCCGTATGTTCCGAAAGCTCTTGTTAAATCAATTTCGATATGTATAATAATAAATATAATATTAATGCTCTAAACCCAAAAAGTAAAGCATCCGGAGCCTTTCAGGTTCCCATGAGGAGGATTAACATATGAGTCTGGTCGTTAAGAATATAATGGAGGACATGGTCGAGCGCAAGCTCGATGCCATGATGCCTCAGCTGGATGTCTGTAACTGCGAGATCTGCCGCACGGATATCCTCTGCTACGCGCTTAACCGTCTTAAGCCCAAATATGTAGCCACATCACAGGGCGAGCTGCTCTCGAAGATCGATTCGCTGAGCTCCACCTTCGATATCGCGATCATCACGCAGATATCCGCGGCAGCTCAGGTAGTCAAAGAGTTCCCGAGACACAAGTAAAACAAAAGACCGCTTCACGCGGTCTTTTCTTGTTTGCTCAGAAATATTTCTTATTGCCCCAAAGGTTGCTCTTTTTAAGCTCCACATACTCGTTGTACGCCTGCTCGAGTATCTGCTTTTCGTTGGCAAATTTCAGCAGGTGGTAGGCCTCGTGGTACTTGTAGTAACCGGAGTCACAGAAGTATTCCTCTCTCTGTGGTTTGCTGTAATAACTGTCAGACATCATAAGGTACCAGTGCACATCCTTCATGACAGTATTCTGAGGCGTATTAAACGTATATTGACTTTTTCCAACATACTTGATGATCTGGGCCTCCACGCCTGTTTCCTCTTTTACTTCGCGCAGCGCCGTCTCATTAAACTCTTCGCCTTCCTCTACCGTTCCTTTAGGAAGTACCCATCCCTCATACTTATTCTTGTAATTCTTATACAACAATAAGATCTTTCCTCTGAAAATAACTACACCACCACAGCTGACCGCTTCTACCATGGTAAAAACCTCGCTTTCGGTGTCGTTATCCTAAACTGTTTATAAGTTTAATGTCAGAGTAAATCGTTGTCAAGTCTCAAATCCTGTTCCTGTACTCGTTAGCGCTGATGCCTTCGATCTTTTTAAACACCCTGGAAAAATGCGTAAGATCGGAAAAACCGACCTGTTCGGCGATATCGTATATCTTCAGCGCAGGGTCCTTTAAGAGCTGTTTTGCCTTTTCGATCCTGATGCCGTTTAGGATCTCCGAGAAATTGCTCCCGGTATGCTTGTTGATGAGCTTGCTCAAATGCCACTGGCTCACATATATCTCGTCCGCAACGTCGGAAAGCCTTAATTTGTCCGCATAATGCTCCTTGATATACTCTATCGCGTTATGCACGATAAAGCTGCTCGCGGGGCTGTCATCGAGCTCTGCGTCATTATCCGGGCCGGTATCATCTCCCGGCTCATCCGCAGGCCCGTCGGCTATCAGCTCGGGATGAACCCTTACCGCGTCATCGAGCTTTTTCTTCATGGCCGCGATGGCTTCCTCGAGCTCGTCCAGCTTCGAGGGTTTGAGCAGGAATCTCGAAACGCCCAGTTTTATCGCTTTTTGTGCATACTCAAAATCGCGGTACCCCGTAAGTATCGATATCTGCATATACGGGAACTCGCTCTTTAACGCAGCCACCATCGTGAGGCCGTCTATCTCGGGCATACGGATATCCGAGATAAGGATATTCGGTCTCTCCCGCCGTATCACTTCGAGCCCTTCCCTGCCGTTATACGCAAAACCCGCGACTTTGCAGTCCCAACGGCTCCAGTCCACGGCCCTCGAGAGACCCTCGACGATTATGGGCTCGTCATCTATTATCACAACTTTATACATACATTACCCCAATATCAGTCTTTCTGCTTTTTTCTCCTGATCACCTCGCGCACAGCCTCGGTGATGTCACTCGTCCCCTGCATCAGTCCCTGCATGTTTTCGAATACCGGTGCCCTGCAGTATGCCGGCAGCTGGTCCTGTACGGCCTCGGAACAGCCCGTAGCGCCCTCCGACATGCCCAGTGCGGACTCATAGAAGGATGAGGGCGTTCCGGTGTATTCTACGCCGTTTTTGAGCGCCGTGGCGCTGATAGCGGCGAACTTTGATATACGCTCGTCGTCGGTCATATACTCGACAAAGCTGACGGCAGCCTCTCTTTTTTCCTCGTCCTCCCAGGCCTTTTTCGTGATGAAATAGCCGGTCGAGAGGCCTCCGATGATGTCCGTCGTTTTTCTCGTGGCGGTACCCGGTACATAGGTAACCGCGAAATTATCCGAGTCGCTGCGCTCGTTGATAGTAGACGCGTACCACGAACCCTCCAGCAGGAATATCGCATCTCCCGCAAGGAACAGGGACTTTGATATCTCATCGGACATATAGAGCGTATTCTCGGGGAAATACCCCTGTTCGTACATGTATTTGATGTCCCCGAGCCCGGCGATCCAGGCCTGAGCCGTATTATCGACGACAAACTCCGGTACCAGCGCGTGATTGTCCAGATTCTGGTGATTGTAGATGCAGTACTCGAACCAGTAATGCGGGATCTCCGAAAGCGAGGCTGCGATCGGTATCTTTCCCTTTGCCTTAATCTGGCCGCACAGCCGCATGAAGCTGTCCCAGTCCGTATCGGTACCGGGCATCTCCAGCCCCAGCTCATGCAGCGCCTTAACATTTACGAACAGCGCCTCCCAGTAGCCGTTTACGGGTACGGCATATATCTTGCCGTCGTAGTTGGAGGCCTTCATCATGCTCTCTTTCATGTTTGAGGCATAATCGGGATACACGCTCCTGATCGTGTCGAGCGGGATGACCCTCTTATTTGCCACCAACGAATTCGAATCGACTCCGTTGAAATAAAACAGCACATCGGGCTCCGCTCCGGTCTGGAACTCCATCAGGATACGCTTTTTATAGGCTTCATCCGAAGTGTTCGAGACTGTCTTTACTTTATATCCGGTCATGCTCTCCCATTTGCCGACCGCATCATAGAAAATATCCGCGTATTCGTCGCCCGCGTACATCGTATTGACCGTGATAGTCACGGTGCGCGCGGAAACGGCCGAGGCGGGGTCATCCCCTCCTCTTGAGCAGGAGGCCAGACAGACGCATAACAGCATGACAAACGCGATGATGCCCGAAAGACATCCGGATTTACCTGTTTGCATTCGTATCACCGCCTTCCCTCATAAATGTCAGGAGGCTAACCGTGCCTTCTGCGTCATCGGTAATGCTGAGTCCGCACGAATCGCCGTACATCAGCTTAAGCCGCTTGTTCACGTTGCTGATGCCTATGCTGACCGAACGCTGGTCCATGCCCTCGGTCTCGCCCGAGAGTATCGCGCGGATCTTCTCCCTGTCCTGTTCGGTCATATGACCGGTATTGCGGACCTCCATGTACATATATTCATTTTCCGCATAGATCCTGATCGATACCACACCGGTGCCCGAATCGGAAATACCGTGCTCTACGGCATTTTCAACTATGGGCTGCGCGATGAGTCTCGGAACCGTCTCGTTTAGCAGGCTCTCATCGATGTCCTTTTTGACCGTCAGACGTTTTCCCATTCTCTCGGAAATAATATAGAGATAGGCGTCGACATATTTCATCTCCTCGCTTAGCCTGATGCGCTGTATGTTACTGCGGTTTAACGTAGCGTTGAGCATCGTGGACAATGCCTCGATCATGCCCGATACCTTATAGATGCCGTTCAGTCTGGCCTCCCAGTTTATGATCTCGAGCGTATTGTTTATGAAATGAGGATTGATCTGCGACTGCAGCGCCTTGATATTTGCGTCGCGCACGGCCAGCTCCTCGAGATATATCTGCTCGAACTGCTGCTTCAGCTTGCGGCTCATGCCGTTGAACGAACCGTTCAGGAAATTAAACTCCTTGCTGTTGGCCTCCGCCTCTATCTCATAGCCGTAATTCTCACGGCTGATCTCATCGGCTGCCTTGACCAGCTCGTCAACGGGCTTTTTAACCATCCTGTCAAAGAATTTCATAACGATGAAGCATAACGGGAACATCGACAGTATTAGTATGGTAATGATATAGAGTCCGATCCTCTTCTCACTGGTGATGACTGCGCGGTCGAGGCTGACCTTCAGATAGACTTCGCTGCGGTCGATCTCCGAAGTATAATGCGCATACGGATGCTTTACCGAATCATGGAAAAACGCGGTATCAAGCCTGTCCTTATCGGTCCTGTCGAATCCGAGCTCGCTGCCGTATACGGGCACGCCGTCAATATAAACCGCAGCATCGGAATATCCCCATACGCTCTTTAAGCTGCCGAACATCTCATCGGGATCGAGCTTCATCACGATCATCGCATACGGCTGATATGACGGCGATACGAGGTTTCTGGCAAGATACAGGCCTGTTTCGTCGGTATACAGGCATATGCCGGTATCGAGGCTCCCCGAGAGCGCCAGCACGTTATTCAGGCCGTTCTGCCTAAAGCTCATGACATCCTTATAGGTCGCGCTCGAATCGTACGCGCTGTAGAAAAGATCCGGCCGCTCTGTAAATATCAGCATGACGCAGTCGCTGCGCTGATTGTAACGGTACTGACCGGTCAGAAAAACGGTGATATCATTATAGAGCTTCTGCTCGTCATAAGTCTGCAGATACTCATTGTATGCCTCCTGGATAACACCGAGATAAGTGGCATCACGCGATGCCTTGTTGCATTCCTCAAAACCCGCTTCGATAAGGCTCGCGACCTTCGACAGAGAGTTTGTGACCGTCTCTCTCATCTGCTTTGAAAGGCGCGCCGACATAACGACTGTAACCAGTACCGTAGCAACAGTCAGCGGTACGATCCAGCCGAATACGAGCAGTCTTATCATTCTCCACTTGATACCGGAGTTTTTCCAAATGCCTTTCATATCATCACCGAGAAAAATTATAACATCCGCGCAACATACAGGCAAGACATGGTACAGGACACGGGGACGGTTCCGGCAGACACGGGGACGGTTCTTCTGTCTGCGAAGTGCGCAGACAGAAGAACCGTCCCCATGTCTTACCATGTCTTTATCCGTTAAAGCCGTGCTTTATTTGCCCTGTGCCGCAAGGAAATCGCTGAGCTGCTTATTTGCTTCGTCAACGACCTTCTGCATGCCGTTTGCATCAAGCTTTGCAAGGAACTCCGGGATCTTCTCCGCAGGATCTACAGCGCCTGTGCAAAGAGGAAGGAAGTACTCAGCAGCTACGTTTGCAAGCGCGCCGAACTCGTTCTCTACGTTCTCGGGATTGAAGGTGAAGCCGAGGATCGGGATCTCGTCAGCATTGCCGTAGTAGTTCTTGAACTTGGTCTGGAAGTCTGCGCCCTGGCCCTTCTGAGGAGGAAGCAGTGTTACGTTGCCGAGACCGTTGGTCCAAGGCATGTAGTTATCTCTCTCGGGAGTGAACTCAACCTCGCCGATCTCGTTAATGTTGTAGTGAATGCCCTGTACACCGAAATCAAGCAGTGTGAACAGATAAGGATCGGTGTTGAGCAGGTTAAGGAACATCATAGCTCTGTCAGGGTTCTTGGACGCTGTCGAGATAGCCATCATAGCGCCCTGTGAAGAGGTCGTGTCAACATAAGCGGGTGTGGTGGGAACCATGGCAACCTCGAAACCGCGCTCGGTCGAAGCCTGGATCTCATAACCCAGTGAATAGGACTGTGTTCCGATGAGGTACTGACCGGTAAGCTGCTTGTTGCTTCTTACGTCGTTAGCCTTCTCGGGGTTAGCCATATCGGGATCGATGTAACCAGCAAGATAGTACTCACGGGTCTTCTCGCAGAACTTCTTGAACTCGTCGGTAGCGAACTTGTTGAGGATCTTGTTGCCGTATGCGCCGAGATCGGAAGTCTTCTTGGGATTGATGTAGTAGGAAAGAAGGTTGTTGGAACCGGAATCGCCGGCAACGATAATCGAGTTGTCGACCATACGCTCAAGGACCGCGCCCTCGATGAGCAGAGGATAGAAGTTCTCGCCCTCTCCTGCCTTAACCTTTGCGAGGATGTCGCCGAAGGTGAAGTAATCAGCCTTCTCGATATCTTCTACGGTGTAACCGTACTTCTTAAGGAGATCAACGTTTACGTCCCAGCAAAGCTGGCATGCGATATCCTTGTAGCCGTTTACTGCGTAGATGCCGTATCCGTCAGCGCCCTCGATCGTAGCACCCTTGATGAGTACTTCGGGAAGAAGGTTCTGGATATCCTGTCCGTACTTCTCAATGAGGTTGTTCTCGGGCTTGTCGAGTCTTACGTAGTAACCGTCGCGTGCGAACTGGTTGTACTCGTTAAGAGTCCATGAACATGTGAAGTAGATATCAACGTCCTCAGCGCCCTGCAGTGAAAGAACAGCGCCCTGATCAAAGTCGCCCCATGTTCCCCAGATGGGCTTAAGCTCGCAGTTAAGCTTCTCATCAAGGTACTTGTTTACTTCTTCGAGAACCTTTGTGTCATCTGTTACGTTGCTGCCCTCAAGGTACATCTTAAGAACAACATGAGTGTCGGGTCTGGTAGTTGTTGCAGCGGCGGTGTTGTCTGTCTTGCCTGTGTCGGTCTTTGAACCTGTGTCGGTACTTGACTGGCTGGTGTTGCCCCCATTGCCGTTGTCAGCTTCTTTCTTGCAGCCGGCCAGCATTCCGATAGCTAAAACCAGTACAAGAAGCATCGATAAGATTTTTTTCATACTTTTTCCTCCAATACATTTAATGTATTTATTTATGTAAGCGGCCCTATGCCGTACTTACCCTTTTACGGAACCGATCGTAAGACCCGAAATGATGTATCTCTGGAAGAACGGATACGCGCAGGCGATCGGAACAACAATGAATACAACTAGGCTCATCCTGAGGCTCGTTCCGGGAAGGTTCTGAAGTATCTTGGACGCTTCGATACCGATAACGGACGAGTTCTTGATCAGGAAATCAACCTGGTTCTGTACCTTCATCAGCAGGTACTGCAGCGGGAACTTTGAGCTGTCCCTGACGTAGAGCATGGTCAGGAACCAGTCGTTCCAGTAATTGATCATCGTGAGCAGCGAAACCGTAGCGATGCCGGGCTTTGAGATAGGAATGATGATCTTAAACAATGTGTTATACTCTCCGCTTCCGTCGATGGCCGCGGCCTCGATCAGTTCCTCGGGAACCGACGTCTGAAGGAATGTCCTCATAATGATGATGAAGAACGGATTAACGAGAGCCGGAACTATAAGAGCGGCATAATTGTCGCTGAGTCCGAGCATCTGCTTGCAGACCATGTAGGTCGGCGCGAGTCCGCCTCCGAACAGCATCGTAAAGAAAGCAAAGAACATGAAAAACTTTCTGTACTTGAAATCTCTCCTGAACAGCGCGTATGCGTATAACAGGCACATCAGGACACTGACGGTGGTGCCGACGATCGATACAAGGAAGCTGTTGAAATAAGATCTCCACAGCTGGCTGCCCATCTTGAGGACGAAGCCGTACGCCTCTGTCGACCACTGCAGCGGTTTGAACGAATAACCGATCAGTCTGATGCTCTCCTCCGAAGAGAAGGAAATGATGATAACGAATATAAACGGTATGATACAGGCCAGTGCGAAGCCGCCGACGATCAGATGGAATATGATCTCTGCCGGTATGGATACGCTCTGGAGTCTGTTTCTTTTAGTCTTCTCCCGACTCATGGCAAGCCCTCTTTCCCTGCGGTATCAGAACAATGAAGAATCCGGATCGATCTTCCTGATAACGCTGTTTGTGATCATGATCAGTATGAATCCCACTGTGTTCTGGAACAGCGACGCTGCGGTACTCATGCCGATATTCTGTGAATTCATCAGAGCTCTGTAAACATATGTATCGAGAACCTGGGTCGTCCTGAAGATCGAGCCCGAGTTCTGGGGAACCGAGAAGAACAGACCGAAGTCAGAATTGAATATCTTGCCGACATCCATGATCAGCAGGATGATGATCATCTTGCGCAGATTGGGGATCGTAACGTACCAGATCTGCTGCGCCTTGCTCGCGCCGTCGATCGAAGCCGCCTCATACTGGGACTTGTCGATGCCGGTTATGGCCGCCAGATAAAGGATGGTCTGGTAACCCATGTTTTTCCAGAGATTACAGATGGTCAGGATCACCGGCCAGGGTTTGTAATCGTGATACCACTCGGTCGCGACGCCGGTCTTTGCGATCTGCTGTTTAACTATAAGTCCGCTGGTGGGATCGAGCAGCGACATAACGAAATAGCTGACTACGACCCAGCTGATAAAGAACGGGAAGAACATCATGGTCTGATAGGTTTTCGCCATGAACCTGCTGGTTATCTCGCTCAGCATGATCGCGAAGGAAACCGAGATCACCACACCGAGCGCTATCCAGAGCAGATTGTATCCGACCGTATTCCGCAGGAACAGAAGTGTGTCCGAGGAAGTAAAGAGGAATTTGAAATTGCCGAGTCCAACCCAGTTTGAATGAACGATATTGTTGATCAGGGAAGGATCGGCGGTGTACACCTTGTATTTCTTAAATGCTATCACAATTCCGGCCATCGGAATGTATCTAAGCAAGATAAGCCAGATAGCTACAGGCGCCACCATTGTCAGAAGCATCAGATTCTTCTTGACATTGTTTTTCTTAACCCCACGTCTTGATGTCATTTTGCTACCCCACTTCATTTACCACAGCTACATTTACAATTTTATTTATTTCCCGCCAAATGTCTTTAAACCGATTTGGCATCTTTTGACAAAAATTGTCACTTTCATTGAAGCTCCAGAAAGCTCTCAAATATCGCGCACAACTTCTCGGCATCCGCCTGCTCCTTCATCTCGGTGAAAATGCGCAGAAGCGGCTCTGTTCCCGAGAATCTTACAGATATCCAGCCACCGTCGGCGAAGTATATCTTAAGCCCGTCGAGGTAAGATATCCTTGTGCTCTCGAACGGGATATCGGGCAGTTCCTTGTCCGTAAGGATGCGCTTTACGATCTCCTCTTTCTTTTCCTTGCTGAAACGGTAATCCCTCTCGACAAAGGCCATCGCGCCGTATTCCTTTTTGATGGACTCGATGATGTCGGATAGCTTCATGCCGGTCACAGCGAGCATCTCTACGATGAGTGCCGCCGCGTAAATACCGTCCTTGCCGCGGATATGGCCCTTGACAGCCATGCCGCCCGAGGATTCTCCGCCGATGATGGCGTCGGTCATGCTCATCTTGGCCGAGATATGTTTAAATCCGACAGGCACCTCGTAGCAGTTAAAGCCGAATGCCTTCGCGATATTGTCGAGCAAATGCGTGGTGCAGATATTCCTTACGCAGTCGCCCTTGAAGCCCTTGTATTTGACGAGATAGTAATACAACAGGACAAGGATATCGTTCGGATGAAGGAAATTGCCCTTGTCATCGATGATGCCGATCCTGTCCGCGTCGCCGTCCGTCGCGATGCCGATGTCAAAGTTGTAATTGAGAACATGAGCGCGCAGGTCGCGGAGCGTGCTCTCATTGGGAGCAGGCAGCTTTCCTCCGAACAGCGTATCGTGCCTGTCATGGATCGTCTCGACATCGCAGCGCATGGTCAGGAGTATGGTTTTAAGGCTCGTCTCGCTGACGCCGTACATCGGATCGACAGCTACCTTTAAGTGGGCCTGTTTGATCTTATCGACATCGACCGATGCGAGCACCGCGTCGATATAGTCGTTCAGCGGATAGATCTCATGAATGATGCCTGCTTTGACGCCCTCTTCGTAGTCCATAGCCTCTACCGGGATGTCTGTCACATTGCTGATGAAATCCTCGATATCCGCGGTCTGCTCCTCATCGGCGTCCCTGCCTCCGAAAGTAAATACCTTTACACCGTTGTAGATCGCGGGATTGTGGCTCGCGGTCACCATCATGCCGTAATGCATCGAGTGAACCTGCACATAATACATTAAAAGAGGCGTAGGCGCGGCCTTATTAACAAGAAAGCTCTCGATGCCCTCTTTCGCGAACACGCAGGCCATCCACTGCATGGCTTCCTTCGAGAGGAAACGTCTGTCGTAGCCTATTACTATGCCCTCATCCGCCACCTTTTCGCTCTTCATCTTGTCGCACATCGCGCGCGCCAGGATCTGAAGATTCTCTTTTGTGAATTCATCTCCGATCACGGCTCTCCAGCCGCCTGTACCGAATTTGATCATAATGCCGCCTTTCCTTTTTCGACTAATATATAAATGCTTACATCGTAACCGTTACGCAGTGAACAGAACCTCTCTCGAATACCGGGATCTTGTCCGCCGGGATGCCGTCCACCTCGAGCCGCTTAACACCCTTCATATGTCCGTCCGGATTCTTGACCGTGATATTGTAGGTCACGCCGCGGAAAATGCGGCTTACCCTGAACTCCTTCCAGTCCGCGGGGATGCAGGGATCTACCGTGAGCGACGTATAATCGGGTCTGATGCCGAGGATATAATGTGTCGCTGTAAAATACGACCATCCGCCCGAGCCTGTCATGAACGGGTGTCTCGCCCTGCCGTATGCGGTATGATCGACGCCTGCGATGAACTGGCAGTACGAGTAAGGCTCGCTCTCCCTGATCTCGATCATGTCGTTCTGATTGTAGGGGCAGAGCGCGTTATAGAACTTCATCGCGATATCGCCCCTGCCGAGAACGCAGGCAGCCGCCTGTGCCCAGGGATTCGGATGCGAGAATATCGCGCCGTTTTCCTTAAGTCCGGGATAAACCCTCGTTACAAAACCGATCTCGGGATCGGGCTTTGTGTAGGACGGAGCGTTCAGCAGCAATCCGTACGGAGTGAACAGATACTTATCGATGGCATCGAGTGCCTTTTCCGCCTTGTCCCTGTCCGCGGCTCCGGAAAGTATCGCCCATGAATTGGATTCAAGATGAACCCTGCCCTCTTCGTCCTCCTTGCAGCCGATCTTTCTGCCGGATTTGGTGACGCCTCTGATGAACCAATCGCCGTCCCAGCAGATGCCATTCGAGATCTCTCTGACTTTGTCGAGCAGCTCAGTGTATTTTGCAACGTCCTCCTTATTTCCGAGCTCGTCGGCCAGCTCCGTGAAGCAGTCGAGCGCCCGATAAAGCAGGAATGTAACGAGTGTGCTCTCTCCGCCGCCCAGGTTCAGGCAGTCGTTCCAGTCGGCTCTCAGGCCCTTACAGATGCCGTTCGCGCCTACCTGTTCGGTCGAGAAATCAAGGATCCTCTTCATGTGGTCATATACGGACTCGGCAAAGTCATTGCCCTCAACAAATGTGTCCGCATAGGTAACCTGCTCACGAACGAAATCCATATCGCCTGTTTCTTTGATGTACTCAACGATCGAAGGGATCAGCCAGAGGCAGTCATCGGAGCAGGCCTGCTCCTCGGGATGGATCACGCTTTTGTCCGCCTTCGGAACAACTGTGGGAGAATCAAAGCCTGCGGTCTTTTCTTCTTTTTCAAACCACTCGGGCTGGAACAGATGTAGTCCGTAGCCGCGTGTGGTCAGACCCTTTAACAGCTCGATGATACGCGAACGGCATTTGTCCGGATTTGAATGCAGCACCGTCATCGCATCCTGCGCGGTATCGCGGTATCCGAGACCAACTCTGCCGCCGACCTCGATGAACGAGGCAAAACGCGAGAACATAACATTGATCTCTGACTGGTAGAGCGTCCAGATATTGATCAGCGAATTCATGCCGGGGTTGGGCGTGTCGATCACCATCGCGTCTGCCTTACGCTTCCAGTAAGCTTTCAGGTCCTCATAAGCCGCGTCGACATTCTTAAAATCCGAATACTTTTCCCTTACAGGATATGCATCCTCGCGTTTTCCCTCGCCGAGCATGAAGATGTATCTGACTTCCTCGCCGGGCTTCAGGGTGAATCTCTTCATCAGGCTGCCGCAGTGGCTCATGCCCTTTTCCTCTGAGCCGAAGCACTTGCCGTTTATCACTGCCTGAGGATTGGTCTCGGTATTATATGTGCCGAGGAATCTGTCTCTTACGCAGTCAAAGCCGTCGGGCTCGAAATTGGAGGTGAAATACTGATAGCCATCCTCCTCATAGAAAAGGTCCTCCTCTATCACGCCGTCCTTATACGAGCCGCCCGCACAGTAAAGGCTCATCTGGAAATTGATATTGTCGATCATTACATGGTGGAACGAAAATTCAAGATATGAAAAAACAGAAAGATCGCGCTCTGTATCTCCGGTGTTCTTAACCTTAACATCCCAGAGCAGGACATTTTCCCCGCGGGGAATGCAGAGTTTTTCTTCGGAATGGATACCATTGT
>JAEEXY010000135.1 GCA_016288005.1 Lachnospiraceae bacterium | reverse complement strand
ACTGGAAAGATTACAGAGTACTGGACTGCTCAGAGGGCGAGAAACTCGAAATGTGGGGAAACTATAAGCTCCTGCGGCCCGATCCCCAGGTTATCTGGAACACGCCTAAGGACAAGGCGCTCTGGGGTAAGATCAACGCTCATTACCATCGCAGCAATAAGGGCGGCGGCGAATGGGATTTCTTTGACCTGCCCGAGCAGTGGACGATCGGATATAAGGACCTTAAGTTTAATCTGAAGCCGTTCAGCTTCAAGCACACGGGGCTGTTCCCCGAGCAGGCTGTGAACTGGGACTGGATGCGCGGACTGATCGCTGATGCGCTGAAAAAGGCCCCCGATCGCAATATCAAGGTCCTGAATCTGTTTGCGTACACAGGCGGCGCGACCGTGGCCTGCGCCCGCGAGGGAGCAAACGAGGCGATGGAACGGGCCGGTATAGCTAAAGGAGCCGGATCCGCAGCGGCGGATGTGATCAAAGCCTCCCGTGTAAGCGTTACCCACGTCGATGCCTCGAAGGGCATGGTCGGCTGGGCAAAGGAGAACGCGGCAGCATCGGGACTCGCAGACGCGCCGATCAGATATATCGTCGATGACTGCAAGAAATTCGTGGAGCGCGAGATCCGCCGCGGCAACCGCTACGACGCGATCATCATGGATCCACCTTCGTACGGGCGCGGACCTTCGGGCGAAATCTGGAAGCTCGAAGAGAGCCTGTATCCGTTTGTTGAGCTGACGGAACAGGTGCTCACCGACGATCCGCTCTTTGTGCTGATCAATTCGTACACGACGGGCCTGCAGCCCGCGGTGCTCTCGTATATGCTGGGCGTCCTGATCGCGTCAAAGCACAAGGGCACGGTCATTTCCGACGAGATCGGCCTGCCCGTTGAGCATTCGGGACTCGTGCTGCCCTGCGGCGCAAGCGGGAGATTCGTGGCCGGATGACAGCGACCGGCTCAGACGGAAGACCGTTTTCCGTGGCGGATTAATTGTATAAGATAAAAGAACCGCAGTCCGGTCAAACAGGCTGCGGTTTTTTGAATTACTGTGTATGAACTCCGGGCCAACGTTTTTTAGTAGAAGGAATAAGTGCCTTCATTCAGCAGCTTTCCGTCAGCGCCGAATATCTTCTCGTTAAGGAAAGATGACGCTGAATCGGCTGTTTCGCCGGTCGAGACCACGGTGATCTCGTGGCGGTATCCGAGCGAGTCTTCGGCATAGAGCTTCATCATATATTCTTTGCCGTCCGCGTCGGAGAGTTTTTTGTCGAGGGAGATGTGGTAATGCCCCTCATTCCCGGTCCAGGTGATATCGGAACTGATATCGCTGTCGGAGAGGACCTCATTGCCGAGGGTCTCGACCAGTCTGATGCCGGTTCCGGTAAACGAGGCAAATTCGGTATCTCCGAGGCTGAGATCGATCTGCATGTCGAGCTTGAGCTTCGATCCGGCAGAATATGTGCCGTTTGACGCGACATGCACCGTCGGGATGATCTTGGGCCAGATGACTCCGAGACTCATGTCGCAGACCTCGGATGCGGTGACTCCGTCGTTTGTGATATCGACAGTGAAACTGTCGTCGATCATACCGAATATGCCGACTTTCATCGTGCCGGTATAGGTTGAGCCGGCACCGCGTGTAAGCTCCGCGTAGCAGTCGCCGAGTCTGACGCCGACTTTTGTTCCCTCTGTCAGGTTCTTCGGCGTCGCGAATATCTTTAGCTCAACTGTGTTGTCGGAGGGGCTGAAATCTCCGATCGAGAAATCAAAATCCGAAAGGATCGACTCTGCGGCCGCGGTATCGGATGAAAGCGAATATACCGTGTTCCTCAGAACCTGCACGTCGCGGCTTAAGGTATTAACGCTGCTTTCGAGAGCGTTTAGGCTGTTGTTGGCGTTCGAAAGCTTGATGAGCAGGATGATGATTATTATCACGGCGCCTGCCTTGAACAGCTTGTCGGCAACGGACGAGGGCTCGGGGCCGGCAGCGTCGCCCGCCGTAAAGGCATCCGGGTCGTCCGAGGCGTTCTGTGACATCACGATGCGGTTGATCTTTCTCTTATATATTATAAAGTAGACGAGTGCCGCTGCGGTTCCGATGAGCAGGAGCAGCAGAAGCGGGAAAAAAGCGATTGCGGATCTCATGTGGTTTCCTCCTGTTGTAAATGCTTGACTGTATGTCCGGTATATGACCGATACCGGGTCTTATTTTTTATATTCTCAGAAACTGCTTGAACGGATTATAGTAGCTGCGGGTGACATCGGCCCGGCTGCCGTCGCTCATGGTGAGCGTGAACTTCATCGAAAAAGCGGGATTGATCTTTTTGATGTG
>JAEEXY010000083.1 GCA_016288005.1 Lachnospiraceae bacterium | reverse complement strand
CCTTCCTCGTGGTGATGTCCGCATTCGGGGCAGATGCCTGCGGCTTCGAGCAGCTCCTCTTCGAAATCGGAATGCTCCTCCATAGCCTTAAGGATCGTCTCGCCGGTGATCTCATCCCAGGGTGTCGTAACGAGAACAGCCTTGTCATTGTGCTCACGGATCAGCTTGACAGCCTCTTCGAGCTTAGCCTCGCTGCAGTTTTGCGTACGGCTTAAGATGATCGTCTTGGCGTACTCGATCTGATTGTTGAAGAACTCACCGAAGTTCTTCATGTACATTTTGCACTTAACCGCGTCAACGACCGCGATGAAGTTGTTAACCGTGATACCCGCTTCTTCTGAAACATCAGAAATGGCCTTGATAACGTCGGAAAGCTTGCCTACGCCCGAAGGCTCGATGATGATGCGGTCAGGCTTAAACTGCTCCATGACCTTGACCAGAGCCCTGCCGAAATCACCGACCAGCGTGCAGCAGATGCAGCCCGAATTCATCTCTGTGATCTCGATGCCGCTGTCCTTTAAGAATCCGCCGTCGATACCGATCTCGCCGAACTCGTTCTCGATCAGGACGAGCTTTTCTCCCTTAAACGCTTCGGAGATCAGCTTCTTGATCAGTGTTGTCTTTCCCGCTCCGAGAAAGCCTGAAAAAATGTCAACTTTTGTCATAATATAACGCCTCCTGTATCAATAATAACTTGCGGTAAATTCGTCAATAGCATCGGCGATACCGCGAGCAATAAGCTTTTGATAATCCTCGGAATTGAGCTTCGCGCACTCCTCGTCGTTTGAGAGAAATCCGCACTCCACCAAAACCGCGGGCATCGTAGTTTTGCTTGTAACTACGAGATTAGTCTTAAACGCGGCGCCCCTGTTCTTGGCTCCGGTTACTTCGCAAACATGGTCAACGACCATCTGCGCCAGCTCACCGCAGCCGTCGCGCTTATAGGTCCAGGCCTCAACGCCGTAGATCTTATTTTTGTCGGAATCAACGGCATTCTGATGAACGCTGACAAATGCCAGCACCCCGTCCTGCGCATTTACGATCTCTGCACGTTTCTGCAGTCCGACATATGTGTCGTCCTCACGTGTCATATAGACCGAATAGCCGCGTGATTTCAGCTCGTCCCTGAGCGCGAGCGCAATGGCGAGATTAATGTTTTTCTCGAGTACATCACCGTTATATGTGCCGCTGTCCATGCCGCCGTGTCCCGCGTCGATGGCTATAAGCCCGAGCCGGTGCTCGCCGGTGCCGTCAGAACCTGAATCGGTACCGCTTTCGGTCCCTGACGCGGCGCCTGTATCATCGGGCACATCGGAAGTTATGGCGCCGGTATCAGTGCTTTCCGAGCCATTATCCGGAGTACCCGCGTCGGCCCGTTTTCCGAAAAGCCTCAGCAGTTCTTCGGGCGTATAGATATTGTCAACGACCTCGAGCTTAACGCCCGGAGCTTCCTCAACATATTCCGAACCCGAACCGCCGCCCTTAAACAGCGAAACGACGCCTTTTCCGAGTAAAAACAGCAAAAAACATATAAGTGCCGCGCCCAGCAGCAATATCAAAGCAGCCAAAAACCGCTTAAGACGAAGCCTGCGACGGAACTGTCTCCGTAGCTCGGCTTCGCCTCTGCGGTCATAGTAATCTTCATCTCTTCCTGAATACATCATACACTCCAATAAATCCACATTCAAAGTTATTATAAACTTATTGCGAATGTAATTCAAGAAGTTATCATTCGGTCCTTAACGCAACCACGGGATCCTTCTTCGCGGCTATCCTAGAAGGGAACAGTCCCGCGATAAAGGTCAGCAGCATGCTGATAAGTATCAGTATTCCGCCCGCGATATAAGGCAGAACGGCCAGACCGCCGATGTCGGTGAAATGCTTGATTATGATATTGATCGGGATCAGCAGCAGGAATGTGATGACTATACCCAGCAGCCCCGCGGTGAAGCCGACGATAAGTGTTTCGGCATTGAATACTCTCGAAATATCCTTCTTTGATGCGCCGATCGCGCGGAGGATACCGATCTCCTTTGTTCTCTCGAGTACCGAGATGTAGGTTATAATGCCGATCATGATCGATGAAACGACCAGTGATATCGCGACGAACGCGATAAGTATATAGCTGATGGCATTGATGATCGTAGAAACGGACGACATGATCAGCCCGACAAGGTCGGTGTAGGTGATCTTCTCGTCTTCTTCCTTATCGCGGTTGTATTCGTCGATCAGCTCTGCGATCGCGTCCTTTGCCTCGAAATCTTTTGGATAAAGATTGATCGTCGAAGGATCGTCGGGATCGGATACGCCCATCTTTCTTAAGTTATCCTCGTATGTCGCCTCCGTTTTCTGCGGCTCGAACATCGATGAGAATGCTTCGAGGATCTTGTCATCGGTCATTCCGTAATCGCGCATCTGCTGAATCGAAGCCTCGGTCCTTAGCTTTTCCTCCTCGGGGAGCGATGCGATATATGCGTTAAGCTTTTCCCATGTGAGGGCCTCGGTCTCTTCCGGTTCAAAACTGATGCCGGTAAAAATGTCCACATCGGGATTAGCCTTCTGTTCGCGGACGATCTCGGAATTGTTGACCGCATCGATCAGATGCTCCATAAGATCAGTCCTGTAACCGATGGTTCCGGCGAGTCCGTTCTGAGCAGCTTCCGACTCGGACTTTAATATGCCGACTATACTGATCGTCTCGGCTTTGTCGAGCGCATTCATCATGTAGATCTCATCCTGCGACTTATCGACCCATACGCCGTTTTCCTTCGCGTAGTAGTCGGAATTGAGCATGAGCTTGAATTTGAGTCCGCAGAGCTCATCGTATGAATAGCTCTTGGGTTCGGGCCATTCGGCATCCTCGCCGCGTATCATCTTGCCGAGAGTTTCGCCGAGTTCGGTGCTGTCGAGCACACCGAGCGAATACAGCGTATAGTCCGTGACTTCGTTATTGCCGCTCACGATCAGGACGACTTCATTGTAAGCCTGCGGCATACGGCCGTATACGACGCTGTACTGCTGCTCGAGCAGCTTATCGTTGTTGATGAGGCGCTGCCATACTTCGGAATTGACAAAGCTCATACGCGATGAAGATCCGCGCATGCCCATCATTGAGAATACCTGGCCGGGATTGACCTGATATATGCCGTTTTCGATATCGGCCTTGTATATGTTCATCCTCGTCGAATATCCGTAATGGATATCCGTGGTCAGCTCTTCGAATCTTGCCCTGTTGGCCTCTATATATTTCTTGAAATCCGCCAGGTTGTTTGTCGTCACTTCATTGACCATCAGCTCCATAAAGCCGGTCATGATGCGATTTGTATATATCCTGTTGTCGGTATGCTCCTCGACGTTATTCGCGTTTTTTGCCATCGATGACATAAACGAAGTCATATCAATGGTCGAACGCTCTATCGTGATCGGATAGCTCGAGAGCGTATCTTCCTGTACACGGTCGATATACTGCTGTACACCGTTTGACAGCGACAGTATGAGCGCTATGCCTATGATACCGATACTTCCGGCAAACGCTGTGAGCAGCGTCCGGGCCTTTTTGGTCATCAGGTTGTTGAGTGACAGAGTAAGCGCGGTAGCCAGTGACATCGAGGTCTTCGGAGGCATCATGGCCTTCCTCTCCTGCTTTGTCATCTTCTCGAAAGCCTCGGCCTTTTCCTCATCGGCTTTGATCTCTTCAGGCGTAACCGGCATCGAATCGGACTGTATCTCACCGTCCAGGAGCTTTATGATGCGCGTCGAATAGATCTGTGCGAGCTCGGGGTTATGCGTAACCATGATAACGAGCTTGTCCTCGGCGATCTCGGAAAGTATATCCATGATCTGCGCCGAAGTGGCTGTATCGAGCGCTCCGGTAGGCTCATCCGCGAGCAGTATGTCGGGGTCATTTACGAGCGCACGGGCGATAGCCACACGCTGCATCTGTCCGCCCGAAAGCTGATTGGGCTTTTTGCGGATCTGATCCTTTAAGCCGACCTTTTCGAGAGCTTCAACCGCTCTTTTGCGTCTTTCCCTGCGGGATACGCCGCTTAACGTAAGCGCGAGCTCAACATTTGCCAGAACGGTCTGATGAGGGATCAGATTATAGCTCTGGAACACGAAACCGATGCTGTGATTGCGGTATGAATCCCAGTTTCTGTCCTTGTAGAGCTTAGTCGAAATGCCGTTGATGATCAGATCGCCGCTGGTATATTTATCCAGTCCTCCGATGATGTTAAGAAGCGTTGTCTTGCCGCAGCCCGAAGGTCCGAGGATCGAGACGAACTCGTTCTCCCTGAATTCGAGGCTGACGCCCTTAAGTGCCGGCACTTTTTCGTCGCCGACAACATATTCCTTTACGATGTTTTTTAACCTGAGCATGATAATGATTCCTTTTTGTGCTTACTTTATCAACCTTTGTCGAGTTTAGCAGAACAGCACGCGTGTTTCAATTAAAAATCGATTAAGAAAGTATAATAAAAGGGGAACGCTGATTATCACGTCCCCCAATGTGTATTTAATGATCAAAGGCTTTTCTCAAGATTGGAGCGGATCGCCTTAATGAACTCGAGCGTCTCAACCTTGTGCGCTCCGGGAAGCGTCGATATCGATGCCAGATCGCCTGTCATCACGCCGCTCTCGATGGTGTCGATAACGGCTTTGTCGAGCTTATCCGCGAAATCCGCGAGTTCCTTTATCCCGTCGAGTTCTCCTCTCTTCCTTAAGGCACCCGTCCATGCGTATATCGTAGCCACCGAGTTGGTCGATGTGGCTTTCCCCTCACGATGCATGTAGTAATGCCTCTGAACCGTGCCGTGCGCGGCTTCGTACTCGTATTTCCCGTCGGGTGAAACGAGCACCGAAGTCATCATGCCCAGAGATCCGAAAGCGGTCGCGAGCATATCGCTCATCACGTCACCGTCATAGTTCTTGCAGGCCCAGATGAATCCGCCGTCCGACCTGATAACTCGCGCGACTACGTCGTCTATCAGCGTGTAGAGGTAAGTGATGCCTGCGGCCTCGAACTTAGACTTATACTCGTTCTCGTAGATCTCGGCGAAAATATCCTTGAACCTGTGATCGTAGGTCTTCGAGATGGTATCCTTTGAAGCGAACCAGAGGTCCTGCTTTGTATCGAGCGCGAAGTTAAAGCAGCTTCTCGCAAAGCTCTCGATTGACTTGTCGAGGTTATGCATGCCCTGGATAACGCCGGGGCCCTTGAATTCATGGATCAGGGTGCGGGTCTCTTTACCGTTCGCATCGGTAAATACCAGCTCTGCCTTTCCGGGGCCGTCGATCTTCATCTCGCTCGCCTTATATACGTCACCGTATGCGTGTCTGGCGATCGTAATTGGCTTTTTCCAGTGTGAAATATGGGGATCGATACCCTTTACCAGAATGGGCGCGCGGAAGACGGTTCCGTCGAGGATCGCGCGGATCGTGCCGTTGGGGCTCTTCCACATTTGTTTTAAGTTGTATTCCTTAACTCTCGCGGCATTGGGAGTGATAGTCGCGCACTTAACGCCTACGCCGTATTTCTTGATGGCTTCGGCCGATTCAACCGTTACCCTGTCGTCAGTCTTGTCTCTCTCTTCGAGACCGAGATCGTAGTACTCTGTCTTAAGGTCTATAAAAGGCAGCAGCAGCTCGTCCTTTATCATCTTCCAGATAACTCTGGTCATTTCGTCCCCGTCCATCTCGACAAGGGGCGTAGTCATGCGGATCTTGTCCATAATTCTCCGTTCCGTGCCTCGGCACAAATTAGATTTATGTAAAGTAAATTACTTTACGCTTTAATGCTTGTAGTAATTGATCAGACATCCGTCCAGAATGATCTGTCTCTCATCATCGGTCAGTTCGCCGAGTCTGAGCGTGATCTTCGATATGCCGCCGGGCTTTACAACACATGCGGTTATCTCGGACTGTTTCTCTTCCACGGCCTTTCTGATGCCGGGGATGTAGATGTAATCGCCTTTTTTAACCTCGTCGCCGTCATAGAGGAAAGGCAGCATGCCCCAGTTGATCAGGTTCGAACGATAACGCTTGGTAGCGTACTCTTTAGCGATATTTGCCCATGCGCCGAGCACCTTCTGACAGGATGCGGCCTGTTCGCGAGCCGATCCGTCGCCGGGCTTGACTGCGTATATCGTGCTGCCGATCGAGGTATTCTCCGGAACAAAGTTAACCTGTGCGTCATTCAGCTGCTTGATCACACGGTCAAACTCTTCCGCGACGGACGCGTCAAGACTTACATCGCCCTTCTTCGCTGAATATGCCTTTGAGAGCTCTCTGACCTTTTTGGCTTCGCCCACGTACTCGGGGTCCTTGCGCGAAAGTGTGAACTCCGCGAGTCCCAAAGGATTCGAACGGTATGATGAGGTCTCGCCCGAAGGGATCAGCTCGTCTGTTGTCGTTACGGGATCGTGGATCTCGCTTACGCACTTAACTATGAGATCGTCCTTGAGCTCCTGCATCTCGGGCCAGTCCTTGATATTGGGACCGAACTTGATCTCTTTCTCGGGAGAAGGTTTGCCCCATGCGTCGAGAACGCGCTTTTTGTAGATGGAGCCGTCGAAGAAATACTTCGGCCTCGAGAAATCGATGCCCTCGAGCTCGTCCGCACCTGTAAGGAAGCCCTTGTTCGCTGCGGTCGCGGCGATCGATCTCGCATCCATGAGCGCAACGGAAGCAACCTGACCGTTCTGAACCTTTGAGCCCTCACGGTTCGGGAAGTTACGCGTCGAGTGTCTGATCGAGAACGCGTTGTTCGCGGGAGTGTCGCCCGCACCGAAGCAGGGACCGCAGAAAGCTGTTTTGATAACGGCGCCCGCAGCCAGCAGATCGGCTGCTCTTCCGTTGCGTACCAGCTCCATGTAAATAGGCTGTGAAGCGGGATAAATGCTGAGTGAGAACCTGCCGTTGCCGGTATCGGCGCCGTACAGGATGTCCGCCGCGTCACAGATATTCTCATATCCGCCGCCCGCGCAGCCGGCGATGATACCCTGGTCGACGAACAGCTTGCCGTCGATGATATTGTCCTTGAGCGAATACTCGATCTTATCGCCGAAGCTGACCTTCGCGCGCTGCTCGCACTCGCTGATATAGCGAGACAGGTCCGCCTTAACATCTGCAATAGGATAAGCCTTCGAAGGATGGAAAGGCATAGCGATCATGGGCCTGATCTCGGACAGATCGAGGCAGATTATCGAATCGTAATAAGCGTTCTCGCCGGGAGCGAGCTCTTTGTACTCTTCGCTGCGTCCGTGGATATCGAACCACTCGGCGATCTTCGAATCTGTGCTCCAGATCGAGGACAGACATGTAGTCTCGGTAGTCATGACATCGATGCCGATCCTGAAATCGGCAGACAGTCCCGCAACGCCGGGACCTACGAACTCCATGACCTTGTTCTTTACAAATCCGTTGTCAAAAGTAGCGGCGATCAGGGCCAGTGCAACATCCTGAGGTCCTACGCCGTATGAAGGCTTGCCTGTCAGATATACCGCGACTACATCGGGACGTGCCACATCATAGGTCTTGCCGAGGAGCTGCTTTGCGAGCTCTCCTCCGCCCTCGCCCACTGCCATCGTGCCCAGGGCACCGTATCTCGTATGGGAATCCGAGCCGAGGATCATCCTGCCGCAGCCTGCGAGCATCTCACGCGCATACTGATGGATAACCGCCAGATGGGGAGGAACATAGATGCCTCCGAACTTCTCGGCGCAGGAAAGACCGAAGAAATGGTCGTCTTCGTTGATAGTTCCGCCTACCGCGCACAGAGAATTATGGCAGTTCGTCAGAACATAGGGAATCGGGAACTCCTTAAGACCGCTGGCGCGGGCCGTCTGGATGATCCCGACATAAGTGATGTCATGAGATGTGATCTTGTCGAATTTGATCTTGAGGTGCGAATCGTCTCCCGAAGTATTGTGATCCGAGAGAATGGACCATGCGATGGTCGCGTCTTTGCCGGCTTTCTTCGCCGAATCGGGATCGAGGCCGGTAGCGCTCTTAAATCCGGCGCGTCCCGCCTCATCGTCGAAATACAGCTTTCCTTTAGAAAGCCAGCCTCCGTTCTTGATAAGTTCCATAATCCGTTGCTTTCCTTTTCCTTTATTTGATTTAATAATCTTTGTGTGTCAGATAGTAATGCCTCAGATAGCAGAAGGTTTTCTCTTCGCCCTTATCGCGCAGCATTACGAGCAGCTTTTCGAGGAAATCGCTGGTCTCCTTATGGATGGTCCTCTTCTGTCTGCCGCCGTCGAAATACTCAAACGGCGCGCCGTCATTGTATTTGTCGCCGAGATATATCTTGCTGGCCGCGACACGGTCGCAGAACATCTCAACCACGTATTTCAAAGGCATTTTAACCGGTGCTGCCTTTTCCAGCTCAAGATTATAATCGTTCCAGTACTCAAAATGATGCCTGTTTCTGCCCTTATGATGCATCCAGGCATTGGAATAGCCGTAATCCTCACGTTCGCCTACGTTCGGGCTCCTGTCGCCCCTGTAGTACTTAACGCCGTAAACAAACTCCCTCGGGCTGTACTTTGAGAGGTCATGGAACAGTCCCTGCAGCGGGATGCCGGCCTTGAAGCAGTGCCGGATGACCGCGTGGCGGTGCCTGGTTATGGTGATGAAGTGATAATAAATATTCATGGGATTAAACATATATCACATTACCTCCTTGCGTTTGAGCAATTCGCGGCCGATATCGTATATCCTGTCAAATATCAGGTCAGGCTGCACATCGGATGACGGAACGTCTCTGATCAGCGTCTCGCCCGAGAGTACCAGTATGCCCTTCGCGCCGTTTTTGACTCCGCATGCGACATCGGTATAAAGCCTGTCACCGACAAAAGCTATCCTGCCGGTCGGTACTCCCGTAACTGAGGAGATCATCGCCGGAGTCTCGGGATAAGGCTTGCCCGTGATCCTCGGAGTCCTGCCTGTGGAGAGATTTATAGCGGCAATAAATGCGCCGCAGTCGGGGATAAAACCGCCGCTGACAGGACAGTTGATATCGGGATGAGTGGCCAGATATTCGGCGTCCTCACGTATCAGCGTACAGGCGTGCTCGAGTTTCTCGTAAGTCAGCGTCATATCAAATGCCACAACGACGATATCCGCCTTTGATTCAGGCTCCTGTCTTACCTCGATCCCGGCTTTTTCGAAACTCTCGACCAGAGGCGGAGTGCCCATTACAAACACGGACTTACCCGGTCTCTCATTCTTCAGGAACTCGATCATGATATCACCGGAAGTAAATATCATATCTTCGGTCACATCACAGCCCATTTTCGCGAGCTTTTTGATGTACAGACTCTTGTCCTTCGAGGAATTGTTCGTAAAGAACATCCATCTCTTTCCGCACTGCTCGACCGCCCGCAAAAACTCGAGCGAGCCCGGGATTATATCATCACTCAGATAAAACGTGCCGTCCATATCGAGCACATAGAGGTCGATATCGTCCAGCAGCCTAAGGTCATTTTTAAAATCGGACATGGCTTTAAGTCCTTCTGTATAATCTGTCGGGTGTTACTATAACATCCACCTGCCTGTCATACCATTCCGCGTCGATGTAATTATGGCGCATGTACTGGAAATTGTAGGCAAGTCCCATTTTCGTGAATCTGCTCTTCGGATGCTCGTTTATGTATCTGTCGTAATAGCCTCCGCCGTAGCCGAGCCTGTAGAAATTACTGTCGAACGCGAGCGCGGGCAGGATCATGAGTGCTTCCTTTGCCTCCGCGACATTCGCGATAACAGGCTCAAAAATGCCCATATATCCGGGCTCCAGGTCTTCCACCTCGCCGATGTAATAGAACTCCATCTTTTCGCCTTCCACGCGAGGAACGGCCACTTTCTTGCCTTTCTCGAGCGCGTGCCTGATCAGGGGGAGCGTCGGGACCTCCTGCTTGCAGTTCACATAGATGAATATCTCTTCGGCGTTCTTATATTCGTCGGATTTGACGACCCTGTCGAGAATCTGCTCGGTAAATACCGAAATCTCGGTGTCGGAAAGCGATTTCCTGAGGTTCCCGAGCTTGGTCCTCATGTCTTTTTTATTCATGAATACTCGATTCCAGGCGGATACCCGACATATTGACTATCTCCGCCACATCGTCGTATTTGTTGAGCGTGAATATATGCATGCCGTTGAATCCGGCGTTGATATACTTGTAGAGCAGCTCTACGGTGTACTCCTTGCCTGCTTTTTTGAAGTCTTCGGGAGAATCGCTGTATTTTCCGAGGATCCTCGCGAGCTCCTTAGGTATCGAGCAGCCGTTCGAAAGAGTCATTCTGGTGCATCCGGGAGCCGTCAGCACCGGCATGATGCCTGCGATGATCGGTATCGTGATGCCTGCTCTCCTGGCCTTTTCGAGCCATCTTGAGAACTCATCGACGTCAAAGCAGAGCTGGCTGATCGCGAACTCCGCTCCGTTGTTCTGCTTGATCTTCAGATGAGCGATGTCCTGCTCGAGAGAACCGCATTTGATATGGACTTCGGGATAGCATGCGCATCCGATGCCCATCTTCGGGAACTCCTTTTTTAGGAAAGCGATAAGTGCGTCGGCATGCTCGAAATCACCGTTCGTCTGATCGGTTCCGGGCGGGAAATCACCGCGCAGGGCCATGATGTTCTCTACGCCGATCTTTTCGTATTCACTGATAAAACGGACGATACTTTCCCTGTCGTTGCCGATGCAGGTAAAATTGGTAAGGCATTCCATGCCCTTTTTCAGGATAATGTCGCAGATTTCAAGGCTCCTGCCCCTGTTTGTACCGCCTGCGCCGTACGTGCAGCTGATAAAATCGGGATTGAAGCGTTTGAGCTTGCCGAGTACCTCCGTAAGAGGCTCGAGAGGCTTATCCTCCTTGGGCGGAAATATCTCGAAGGAAAATGTCATTCTTTCTTTAAGCGCATCGGAAATCTTCATACCGTCCCCCAATAATTTGATTAAATTTATTTCATATCGCAGATGGCCTTTGAGATGGCGCATCCGAGTCTCACATTATTGTAAACCAGCTGGATGTTTGCTTCAAGAGAAGATCCGCCGGTAAGTTTCTGGATCTTGTCGAGCAGGAAAGGTGTGGTCTCCTTGCCCTTGATGCCGAGTCTCTTGCACTCCTCGATAGCCTCGTCGATGTTTTTGTTGATGAAATCGGCATCCATCGAGTACTCCTCGGGGATGGGATTGGCAACGAGCATGCCGCCCTTTAAGCCGCAGGTCTCCTTAACACAGAATACTTTCGCAACCTCTTCGGGTGTGTCGAGCTCGTAATCGACCTTAAGTCCCGATTTCCTGGTATAGAATGCGGGCAGCTCCTCTGTGCCGTAACCGATAACGGGAACGCCCTTTGTCTCAAGATACTCGAGTGTGAGGCCGAGGTCAAGTATCGACTTGCATCCCGCGCAAACAACGAGCACATTGGTCATCGCCAGCTCTTCGAGATCTGCGCTGATATCCATCGTAACTTCGGCGCCGCGGTGAACTCCGCCTACGCCGCCGGTCGCGAATACCTTAACGCCTGCCATGGCTGCCGCGATCATTGTAGTGGCAACGGTAGTAGCGCCGTCCTCACCCTTTGCGCATAATGCCGCAAGGTCGCGTCTGCTGGCCTTATGTACTGCGGTACCCTTTTTGCCGAGATATTCGATCTCATCGGGCGAGATACCGACCGTGATCTTACCCTTGATAACCGCAACGGTAGCGGGTACACATCCGTTTTCCCTGACGATCTTTTCAACGTTAAGAGCGGTCTCAACGTTCTTGGGATAAGGCATACCGTGCGAGATAATTGTCGATTCGAGAGCCACAACGGGCTTGTTTGCGGCCAGAGCCGCCTTTACTTCTTCCGATACGGAAAAGAAATCTTCAAGTTTCATAGTACATACTCCTGTCTTTTTCAAATATTCTATATCTTTTATTGTTGGCTTATTAAATATTCTATATCCTTTATTGTTGGCATGTTGCATGCCGGGCTCAGTTTTTCATAAGCTTACAAAGCAGTTCTTCGTTAATGTCCGGGCAGACGGTGTCTTTGGAGTTGCCGCATACGCTCGCCGCGCAGACACCGGCTTTTGCCATCTGCTCTACCGTGCCGCCTTTCAGATACTGCCATACTACCGCGGCGACAAAGGCATCACCGCAGCCGGACGCGTTTACCAGCTGATACTGTGAGCAGATCGGCATGATGCCGCATTTCTCACCGTCCGAGAAAAAGCAGCCTTTCTCCGCGAGCGAGATGAATACATATTTAACGCCGAGGCTGTGATAGAAATCGGCGTTCTGCTTGAGCGCGAGGTCGTTTTCGGCTTTGATGCCGGTCATGAATTCACTCTCGAACACATTGGGTTTGATGATCGTAAAGCGTCCGATGATGTTCTGCAGTTTGAGTGCCTTGATCATGGATACGGGATCTACAGCCAGCGGGATCGTGCAGTTCTCAGCCAGGTATCTCAGCACATTTGCGGGCATATTGGTGTCGCACACCGCTATGTCGCAGGAATTGATGAAATCGATCTGGGTGCGGATGAAATCGATCGTCATCCTGTCACAGATCTTCATGTCATTGATAGCCACAAGCATGTCCTTGTTGTCGCTGTTCACACTTATGTAGGTGGAGCAGGAAGCCCCGGGGACGATCATCGAATGGGAAAAACCGATGCCTATCTTCTGTCCCGCCTCGACGATCTGTCTGGAGAAATCATCCTCCGCCAGAGTCGTGATCATCTCGGTCGCAAATCCCAGATGGCAGAGGTTCTCAGCGATATTTCTGCCGACCCCTCCGAAGGAAATATTGACGTTTCCGGGATTGGAATCGTGAAGGACCGGCTGGACCTCGGAAGTCCCCAGAATATCGATGTTAACCGCACCGATGATTGCTATTGTTTTTTTGTCCATACACTAAAAAATCCTTATAAATACATATTTTGCCACTATAGTAAAGTATTATACTGTATTGCGAATTTCGGTGCAAGAATTATGTGTGTTTTTCACATTAAATTCACAAAAAATAAAAGGAGGACCGCCTAGC
>JAEEXY010000082.1 GCA_016288005.1 Lachnospiraceae bacterium | reverse complement strand
AGCCCCAGAGACTGTCGAGCAGGTTGTCGCGGGTAAATACCTTATCGGGGTTCTTGGCAAGTGTCCACATGGTCTCGATCTCTTTTTTGGTGAGATTGATCTTTTCCTTGCCTATATAGAGCGAATACTCATCAAGATTGATCGTGAGGTCCTTGATCACGAGCTTATTGTCGGACGCGCCCGTGTTCTCGGCCATGTTCATGCGCCTCATGACCGCACGTACCCTGGCCATAACCTCGCTGGGACTGAAAGGCTTAACGATGTAATCGTCCGCGCCGATATCAAGACCCATGATGCGCTCAAAATCCTCGCCTCTGGCCGTGATCATGATGACCGGCACATTTGAGCAGGCGCGTATCTTGCGGAGAACCTCGTAGCCGTCCTCCCTGGGCATCATGACATCGAGCAGGACGCATGCGGGATTGTATTCCCTGAACCGCTCCATCGCCTCAATGCCGTCGCCCGCGATAACGGGATCGTGACCCTCTTTTTTGATATATACGGAAAGAACGTCGGTAATGTCGGTATTGTCATCAGCAACAAGAATATATGCCATCTGCTTCGATCCTTTCTGTGCGTATTTGAAAAACAGGTTTCATTAAAGAATGAATGCCCCGGATAAAAGTCCGAGGCATTCTGCTAAGTTACTTCTCATTCAGACACTAAGTCGCTTCCGCCGGTAGTCGGTGCGTCTTTGCTCTCTGTCTCCGCAGGAGCGGGAGTAGGAGTAGCGGTAGGCTCAGGCTCGGTCTCATCGGACTCGCCCGGCTCAGGCTCCTCTTCGTCCTGGTTCAGGAGATCTTCAAGTGAAGCGCCCTGACGATACTTCTGGTAATTCTCCTCATTGAGGACAGTTACCTCACAGATATCATATGTTCCGTTCAGGAGAAGGGCATAGACCTCAGTCACACCCTCTGAAGCCGCGCGAACACGACCCGCAGACGACACCTTCGCAACTTCGGCTTCAGTTGAATAAAACTTAGCCTCCTCGACGGTGTTAAGCGGATAAATAACTGTTCTGAGCAGCTTACTCCTGCCGACCTGTAGAACGATCGACGTCTTGGTGAGTTTAATACTTACAGCTGCGGGTCCTATAAGAACCTCGCATCGCAAGGTGGCAATTACGGAGCGGCCGTCCCTGACAGTGGCGGTGATCACTGCGTTTCCGCACTGAACTCCGGTTACGCGACCGGTGGCTGAAACAGCGGCGATCGCAGGGTTCGAAGAACGATAAGTAACCGTCTGGTCCTCTGTCAGATTATAGACCCTGAGTCTGTAGGTCTCGTTCAATACGATCGAAACCGAACTGACGTTAAGCTTGGGGTCGTTCTGGTCCGCCGAAACCGGCGCTACCTTGCTTAGCATGGCTATACATAACCCGAAGAAGAGTATTAAACCAACCCGTCTGAAAAACCTCGCGTTGATCATGGTAATATCCTCCGGTAGAAAATCCATGCGTCACATCCTGAATAGATCTTACCGTACGACTATGTCACAAAAGTGGCATAATAAGGGTATTACCGTAGCACTTTTAATTCTCGGAAGAGCTTTCCTTATTGGGCTTCTCAACCTCTACAACAGCTGTCTTCTTCATAGGGATACGGCAGTTTTTGTTATTGCCGAACTCCACAACGATAACTTCATCCATGACATCGATGACCACGCCGTAGAAGCCGCCTGTGGTAAGAACGCTGTCGCCTACCTCAAGTGATGAGATCAGTGCGTCCATCTGCTTCTGCTGCTTTTTCTGAGGGCGGATCGCCATGAAGTAAAAGAGCAGACCGATGATCACAACATAGCCCACGAGCATCCAGATGGATGAGCCCGCCGAAGGCGCCTGTGCTTCAAGAAATGTTGTCATTATTTCATCCTCCTATTTCAATACGGCCGTAAAGCCGCATTTTATCATAACTGTCCTGACTTTGTCAGTCCTGCTCGCCGGCCTCGAATCCGGCCAGTTTTTCCTTTTTAAAGGAAGAGTACCTCTGTTCCTCGATGGCGGTCCTGATCTCCTCCATCAGATGATTGTAGAAGTACAGATTATGAGTGACCATCAGTCTGAGTCCGAGCATCTCGCCCGCTTTCAGCAGATGCCTGATGTATGCCCTCGTGTAGTTCCTGCACGCGGGGCAGCCGCATCCGGGCTCGATCGGCCTCGGGTCGGTCTCATATTTGGCATTCAGAAGGTTTATCTTTCCGAATGAAGTGTACGCATGTCCGTGTCTGCCGTTGCGCGCCGGATATACACAGTCGAAGAAATCGACTCCGCGCTCTACCGCCTCAAGGATGTTTGCCGGTGTGCCGACGCCCATCAGATAGACCGGTTTCTCGAGAGGCAGATAAGGTGTGACCGCCTCGATGATGCGGTACATGTCCTCATGACTCTCTCCCACTGCCAGGCCGCCGATGGCGTAGCCCGGAAGATCCAGCTCGGAGATCCTTTTCGCGTGCTCGATGCGGATATCCTCAAAAATACCGCCCTGATTGATGCCGAAGAGCATCTGGTCGGGATTGACCGTGCCCTCTGTCCTGTTCAACTCGTCCAGCTTAGCCTTGCAGCGCATCAGCCATCTCGTAGTCCTGTCAACGCTCGGCTGGATATATGCGCGTTCCGCCACGCTCGAAGGGCACTCATCAAAGGCCATGGCGATCGTGGAGCCCAGATTCGACTGGATCTGCATGCTCTCCTCGGGTCCCATGAAAATGCGGCGTCCGTCAATGTGTGAGTTGAAGTAAACGCCCTCTTCTTTGATCTTACGCAGTCCCGCGAGCGAAAAAACCTGGAATCCGCCGGAATCGGTAAGGATCGGACGGTCCCAGTTCATGAACTTATGGAGTCCGCCCATCTTTTTGACGATCTCGTCACCGGGTCTGACATGCAGATGGTAGGTATTGGAAAGCTCCACCTGCGTCCCTATCTCCTTAAGGTCCATCGTGGAGACCGCGCCCTTGATCGCGCCGACAGTGCCGACGTTCATGAAAACCGGGGTCTGTATCACTCCGTGGACCGTATGAAATTCGCCTCGTTTGGCATTGCCGTCACGGCAGATCAGTCTATACATATACACCCGCGCTCCGCATCAGTTTGACCGTTTTTGAACAGATACACTCGTTTGCGTATCATGAATAGTATACACGCAAAAGTAAAAATCCGCAACCGAAAATGTTGCCGTATCGTGTGTCGAAAAGCAGATGCGCGAAGGGGAGTCAAAAACGCGTTCACCTACCTTCACCGGGCTGTGCACTATTGTCACGTTCTCCCGGCGACGAAAGAAGATTTGTCGCCTCCGAACGTGCACAGTGCTTGCCCGGCTCAGTCGTTCACTATTGTTTTTGACTCCCCTTCACGCATCTGCTTTTCTCGTCTGCCGTTCCGCTTCAATAACATTTCCGGCCGCTGAACAATATCTGCGCAGAACATATTTATGTACAAAAAGGAAACGCTTAAAACCGTCCCGATGGAGCAAAAAAGAACTAAAGCAAGTCAGCGAGATGGTTATTGCCAAGAGGAACGGAATAAAATATATTATGGATAAGAGAAGCAGAAAAACAATGACGTCGGAAAAGGAGGCAGGATCGCGCGTGACAGCCGCTGAACGGCGCGTGCGGGACAAAGTGATATGAATATTGTTTTTTTGGAAGCGAATACGCTGGGTGACGATGTGGATCTTAAGATGTTTGAGAAACTGGGGACGGTGAAGACGTATCCGCTGAGCGACCCGGAGAAAAATGCCAGAAGATGCATGGACGCGGATGTGGTCGTATTGAACAAGATTCCCGTGAATGCCTCGCTGCTGGACGGGAACGACCGTACAAAGCTGGTATGCATCACGGCAACAGGCACGAATATCGTTGATTTTCCGTATGTGAACGGGCGCGGTATCGCGATCGCGAACGTTAAGGGCTATTCGACCGAATCGGTCGTGCAGCACACCTTTGCGCTGGCATTCTTCCTCTGGGAGCGGATGCATTACTATGATACGTTCGTAAAGAGCGGCGACTACGCCAGGAGCGATGTATTCAGCCATTTCACGGAGAAATTCCATGAGCTCGCGGGACATACATGGGGCATTATCGGACTCGGAACGATCGGAAAACGCGTGGCCGAGATCGCGAAGTGCTTCGGCTGCAGGGTGATCTATTATTCCACGAGCGGAAAACACGACGAGCCCGGCTTTGAGAGAGTTGACCTCGATACCATGATGCGCGAGGCGGATATCATCAGCGTTCACGCTCCGCTGAACGACGCAACAAAGGATCTGGTCGGTGCGCGCGAGCTCTCTCTTATGAAAAAGAGCGCGATCATACTTAATCTCGGCAGAGGCGGGATCATAGACGAGGCAGCCCTCGCAGACGCGATAGAAGCAGGCACGATAGCCGGCGCGGGCACGGATGTGCTGACAAAGGAGCCGATCGCAGCGGACAACCCGCTGATGCGCATAAAGGACAGCGGAAAGCTGGTCATCACGCCGCACATCGCATGGGCCTCGGTGGAGGCAAGGATCAGGTGCGCCGAAGAAGTTTATCTGAATATTGAGGCGTGGATGAAAGGCGAAGAGAGGAATATCTGTAAATAAAAGTAAACGGCACTGTCAGTTCGACGGTGCCGTATTTCTGTTAGGATAAAGAAAAAAAGTGGGGTCTCAACACCTGTTGGTGCTGAGACCCCACTCGCAGGGGCAGTAGGATTCGAACCCACGACCCGCGGTTTTGGAGACCGATATTCTACCAGCTGAACTATACCCCTGTATGTCTCGCGTTTTTCACGCGCGAACATTATATTACTATAGCATTTTTAAAAAGTCAACTTTTTTCTGCCACAAAACTAGTCCTTTTTCGTGATTGTTTTTTTACCCCCCAAAACATATAATAACATACAGTACCGCAGTCCGCCCCGCTGCCACTGATGATATATGCGCGGCCGGACTGGAGTAGGCGGTTTTTCCGCAGTTTTATAAGGAGGAAGAAGTATGAAAAGAATTTTCAAGTTTCTGGCAGTTCTTCTCGCCATGGTGCTTGTAGCCGGTTCTGTTCCCGCGAGTTCGGTTTCGGCAGCATCCACCGTTTCCGTGAAGGCTCCCAAGAAGGCCATCTTTGTCGGCGGCTGCACAGGTACCAAGGCCAGCGGCAAAAAGGCAAGCTACAAGTCAACCCTGAAGGTTAAGAGCCTTCTGACCGGCTTTGACGCCGACAACATGACACTTAAGCTTACCTCGAGCGACAAAAAGATCGCTTCCGTAAGCAACAAGACCTATAAGGTAAAGGCTGTTGCCCCCGGCACCGCTACCATTACCGTTAAGGTTTACAAAAAGACAGACAAGAAGACCCCTATCGTTACATCATCCTTCGAGGTTACCGTTAAGAAGAATGCTTCCGATGCGGATCTTACTTACAAGGGCATCACAAACGGCGCTACCTACACCGTAGGCCAGAAGCTCACCGTTCAGCTGCCCAAGGGAACCGATACCGACAAGCGCCGCCTCACATCGGCTAACGCTAACGCCGAAGTTAAGAGCGCAGGCACCAACAAGTGGACGGTTACCATCGCAAAGGAAGGCGCTATCGAACTTAAGGCAGAAGCTTACATGAGCTCCAGCTACAAGGGCGCTACCGCTTCGAAGACCATCAAGGCTACCGCTGAATCTGAGGATAAGCCTCTCGTTATCGGCGTTGAGCAGAAGTCACTCAAGTCCTTCGTTATCACAGGTCTCCAGGAAGAGATCGAGAAGGCTGACATCAAGTTCTACACCATCATCGGCAAGGATATCAAGTCCGGCATGGACGCATATATCAACGAAGTTAAGTACGATGAAAAGACCGGCGAAGCTACCGTTACCACCTATACCGACAGCGATCTGACCGGCGGCACCGTTTACTACGTTGAGGTTGACGGCTCCACAGCCAGCTTCACCGCAGCAAAGGCCGAGCTTGCAGACGTCAAGAAGATGGAGCTTGCGACCACAGAGGTTAAGGTCGGCACATCCACTCCTCTTGAGTTCAAGTATTACAACAAGGACGGCATCGATATCACAGGCAAGGTTAAGACTCTCGTTAATGCTTCGAACCTTACCGTTGAGATCGTTCCTTCCGTTGACTACGCTTATGTCGTAGGCCAGGACATCACCGTTACCACCGCCGATCAGACCGTAGCTGTCAAGGCTACACTGACCACGGGATATGATACAAATACATATGCACCCATATATGTATACGGCACCGGCGCTGTTAAGTCCTACAAGGATTCGATCACAAACACCGGAAATCTCTACGCAGTCGTTCCCGATGACAGTATATACATGACCAAGAAGGACGCTCAGCCCACCCTTACCGTTAAGATCGGTGATTCCAGCACCCTCGAGGCACTGTTCGCTTTCTCGGACGGTACATTCAAGACCTTTAACGATACCGGATATGCGATCAGCTCGACCAATCCCGCCGTTCTCATGATCGGCACAAAGAGCTCTACGGGCGGATACAATCTTACTCCCGTAAATGCAGGCGAAGCAGCCATCCTTATCTCAGAGGGACCTGCCTTTGACGCAAACAAGGTTGTTGCCACCGTTCCGATCAAGGTTCTGGCAGCACGCAAGGCTTCGACATTCACCGTAACTCAGGACAAGACAACACTGAATTACAATACGCTTGTTCATGACTTTTTATACCTCACCGCTACAGCATACGATCAGTACGGAGAGAAGATCGACACCGCTACATTCACCATCGAACAGGATGCAAACTCCATGGTAGCCACCGGTACCGTATCTCCTCTGGCATTCGTAGGAAATGTATGCTACATCGAGGGATCGTACTTTACTCCTTCCGGAAAGGGCGGAGATCACTTTACGGTTAATATCACCTGCAACGAGATCGCGAACTGCGTTGCCAGACCTTTCTCGATCTATGTTAAGGACGTTGCTCCTACTGACGCGAACACCCTTTGGGTTCCCGCCAATACACAGATGATAGTAGACGGTGACAAGACCATCGATACCATGCTCAAGAACGGCATGCAGACCAACGATACTACCTTCGTTGCCGCACAGTTCTACGTAACCAACAACGGCAAGCAGTACTTCGTCAGCGAAACACTCGGAACACTGCTCACGGCAGCTCCCACATCGGCCCTTACCGCTACAACACTTGGTGTTACACCTGATAGTCCTTATCTCTATTACACCATCTCGCTGAACGGCAAGGTTATCAATCCGGCAGACGCTGCTTACAGCGGCCTCATCTCCACTTCATCCGGTGGTGTCGAGTTCAAGCCTTTCAAGATGGGCGCTAAGCTTCCTAAGGGTACATACACCGTTACCGTTTACAAGCTTATCCCCAGAACTAACGGAACAGCGGTCATCCCGCTTAAGACGCAGGAGATCCAGGTTATCGAGAGCACTCCCGATACCAGCTTCACAAAGGTAGCTACCGAGACGACAGGAACACTTCCCGGAGCTCTGTCGAACTGCTTCAAGGTTTACTACGAGGGAACCGAGGTTACATCGTCCATCACCGGCGGTGACTGGACCGGTCCCGATTCCAACTCGGGTGCCGTATATGTTCGCAGCATCAAGGTTGGCGGTCTCTACAGCTCGGCTTACGGTTCATTCTCCGTAGACATCCCTGTAGAGGATATGATCAAGATCAAATAATCAAAAAAGCTTTTCCGACGGGCAGGTTGCCGAGCGATCTGCCCGTCAGTTTTGTGTGACAGCACAAAGTAAAACCGATATGCAAAGGATTGCAATATGTCAAAGGACCGCATCACCAAAAGAAAACACCGCCGCCACGTCAGGCTCTTCGCCTTTCTCGGGTGGCTCGTTAAACCCTTTTTCAGGAAAAAGTTTAATTACGTCTGGGACGATCTTTCCGGGATTGAAGGACCGTACCTGCTGCTGTGCAACCACAATACGAACTACGATCCCGTATTCGTCGGACTCGCCGCAGCGAAGCAGCTCTATTTCGTGGCCAGCGAGCATATCACGAGAAACCGTTTCCTGTTCGCGCTGCTGAACTTCATCTTTGCCCCGATCATCCATCAAAAAGGCAAGGCCGGAGTCAACACGGTCGCCGAGATGCTCAGATGCCTGAAATCAGGTTACAACGTGGCGATATTTCCCGAGGGCAACAGGTCGTTCAACGGACTGACCTGCCCGTTCCTCTCAACGATCGGCAAACTCGCGCGCAAATCGGGAGCGAAGCTGATCACCTATAAGCTCGAGGGCGGGTATCTTACGCAGCCGCGCTGGGGCTTCACTCTCCGCAAAGGAAAGCTCGCGGGCAGGCTCGTTCACGTATACGACGCCGATGAGCTCAAGGGCATGACCGATGACGAGGTCAATTCCGCCATAGAAAAGGACCTCTATGAGGACGCTTTTGCGACCCAGGAAAAAGAGCACATCGCTTTCATCGGAAAGCGCCCTGCTTACGGTCTCGAGACCACCCTCTTCATGTGCCCCAAGTGCAGACGCATCGGGCATTTAAAGAGCAGCGCCACGGATATTTCCTGCGAGTGCGGGTACAGGGCCGATTTCAACGAATACGGTGAGTTGATCTGTGCGGACGGCACAAAGACCACGATCGCGGCATGGGACGCGTTCCAGCGCGAGAGTCTTGAAAGAGAGATAATGACGGCGAACGCCTCACATTCGGACCGCGTCATTTTTGAAGATGAGGTCAAGCTGCAGAGGATCAATGAAAAACACTCGATAGTCGACTCAAAAAAGACAGTACTCAAAGCCTTCTGCGACCATATCGAGATCGCGGACAAGAGCTTCGTTCCGGCCGATGTTACCGGAGTCGCGGTTCATTCGCGCAACACTATCGTGACCCACGACGCCGCCACCGGCGCGCAGTATGAAATAAAGGGCACGAACGAACTGTTCAATGCCCTTAAATATCTGTATCACTATGAGATCACGAAATCCCAAGCATCCTGCTGATGCCCCAGAGCACCATCAGATGCACCGGATAAAAGAGATAAAAGAAATACTTCATCTTAATGCCCCGTTTGCCGTTATACAGCGCGATCGGGATCACCCCCGCCAGGGCGGGAAGTTCACCAAGTATCAGAGTACAGGACAAGGCATGGGCCGCACAGGTTCCAAGCCTTGTCTTTTTAAATGTGTACAGCAGGAATATCGTGAAGATACCCAGCATGTAATAGTCGGTCATAAAAATCTGCGCGACTGCCGCAAACGCAATGAGCGTGAGCGAAGCGAGGATGATCCTGAGCGCCCTGCTTCCGCCGGGTCCGAGCCGGTACGAATCTGTCAGTTTGATCCGCTCCATGCAGATCATCATCAAAACTCCGAGAGCCAGCGTAAAATAGACATTCTGATACGGAGTGTAGAACGCCGATCTGAAAAAGCACAGGTCGAACGGGACCTCTGATATCACTCCAAATAGCATCAG
The DNA here is from genome assembly GCA_016288005.1 of Lachnospiraceae bacterium. GTDB lineage: Bacteria > Bacillota > Clostridia > Lachnospirales > Lachnospiraceae > RUG11977. The sequence goes on along the minus strand of JAEEXY010000082.1, from coordinate 3,913 downwards.
CCTGCCGAAATACTTCCAAGCGCTGCGTGTCTTAAAAAAGCCCTCGACCAGCAGAAAACAGAATATCGGGAACGCGATCCTGCCGATGCCGCGGAGGATCATATCCAGATTGTAGAGCCCGTCGTAATCGAGTCCGAACAGCCTGCCCTCGGGATACTGCACCGCAAAATTCTCCACGATCCCGGCACCGATATGGTCGATGATCATCGTGATCACCGCTATCAGCTTCAGGGTGCTGCCGCTCCAGCCGTGCGCCGCGACAAAAGCCTCAAATCCGGAGCCGCTCTCACCCCGGGCCGATCCCGCAGGAACAACCGGATCGTCCGCTGCCGTTTTTTTATCGTCAGTGTTCAAGCTCAGCCTCCGATATCATCCAGATCAAAGTCGAGCGAAGTGAGCAGGCTCAGGTCCGCATCGGGCTCGGCCACGAGCCTCTTGGACTGATTAAGGATAGCCTCCTCGATCTTGTTTCTCGCCAGACGTCCGTTGCCGGCATCCGCTGCGCGGAGCGCCTGCACCGCGTTGAAATACGACAGCAGTCCGGGCTCGGCACCCTCGTCAATGGTATAGCCCTTTGACGCCGCGTTGATCTTTGCGATCGCCAGGAGTTCCTCTCCGGTGTAATCTGGGAAATTGATGATATTCGGGAAACGGCTCTTAAGTCCGGAGTTAGAGGTCAGGAACTCCTGCATTTCCTTGGAATAACCCGCCAGGATAACGATCAGGTTGTCGCGGTTGTCCTCCATGCCCTTTACCAGAGTATCGATTGCCTCCAGGCCGAAAGAATCGTCCTTTCCGCGGTACAGGCTGTACGCCTCGTCGATAAAGAGCACTCCGCCGATCGCTGAATTGATGACCTGGTTCGTAAGAGGCGCGGTATGTCCCACATAGCGTCCTACCAGATCGGCACGCGAAACCTCAACGAGCTGTCCGCCGGTCAGGACTCCGATAGCCTTTAAGTAGCGGCTCACGATCCTCGCGATCGTGGTCTTGCCTGTTCCGGGGCTGCCAGTAAATATCATGTGCTTGCTGACCTCGGAAGCCTTAAGGCCCTCCTCGCGTCTGCGTATCTGAGCGCGGTAGTATTCCTCGAGGCTGAAGATGTATTCCTTGATGGTCTTCAGGCCTACTATCTTGTCCATCTCTGCCTTAACGGCCTCTATCTCGCCCGTGTAGCTGTCGGGAAGCGTGCCGAGCAGATTGATCTGTCTGCCCGCGATGTCCGCGTAAACCACGCCCTCTTTGACGGAGAGCACGGCCTGGGTGTCCTTTTCGAGATCCTCCTCAAGGCGGATCTGCGCAAGTCCCTTGAGACAATTCTCGTAGAAATCGAGTATGCCTGCCAGTCCTGCGTTCTTCTCGGCCTTGGTCACCGCAAACGCCACGAAATCCTCGGAGCATGTAACCTTAAATCCGAGCTGCCTGTCAGCCCTCTCGACCAGCTCCGCCTGCTCTCTCTCCGATATCCTGTGCAGAGCGTCCGCGTCAAGCTTGGCTGTCGTGCAGACATCCCCGAGCGCGTTTACAAAAGGCGCGCCGAAGCAGTCCGCGAGCTTCTCGAGCTTCTTGGTGCTGATAAATACCAGGTACTTGTTCTTTGCCGAAAGCGTGCCTACCGCGTCGTTCGCGAGTCCGTTGCTGACGCTGATCATCTGGCCGTTCTGCAGGATGTATCTCGATGCGAGCTTGCATTCACCGGTCATCACGAGCTCGCTCAACGTGTTCAGATATGCGGTGTGGCAGCTGTCATAGTTCTCTATCAGTATGATCTGTGATTTGCTCATCAGAGCCGAGTACAGATCCTGGAGGAAAAGCTTTTCCTCGGTAGAGGTCGGATACAGGGACAGGTCCATAACGCGGATCTCGCCGGAACGGATGACCTTTCTCGCCGCGAGCTCCTTTGCCATGGTCTTTAATGCCAGATGGCGGCCCGTATTCTCCTCGCCGTTCACATAGATGCTGTTCAGGGGCATCTTGTCCTTAGGCGGCATAACGATCGGGCGCTTGAACGCGATAAGGAGCTTTTTTAAAAATTCATCCTGTCCGAAAACGGTCTTTCCGACGGTCTCGTCAACGCCCTTGAACGCCTGCGCGTCAACCGTTACCGGAGGCTCCTCTGCGGGGGCCGTCGCCTTTTGCGAAAGCTCAGGGCCGAAATCCGCCTCGAGATTCTTTCCGAGTTCGTCGAGCTCCTTCTGTATGTCGTAATGCGAATCGGGCATATTGATATCTATGCCGCGTTCCTCGCACATGCGCATGATATCCATGTTTTCCCGGATGATCGAGCTCGTATCGGGAAGACGTCTGCCCGTGATAGCCCTAAGGTTATCGAGCAGGCTGCCGCCGTTCTTTCTCTTAAGCTTTTCGGCCTCTTTTATCTCATCAAGTGTGTAATTGCTCTTTTTGCCACCGAGTATGCTGCTCAGAGCGTCATCAATCTGATCTCTCATTCCTACTCCGTCCCCGGGAAAAACTCCCGTAAAAAAATATGCGGGCAGGCGCTGCAAAAGCGCTCGCCCGCTTTATACTGATTTTAAGACCGCACCGTACCGCGCGTCAAGTCGAATCGTACTTACGGATGATGTTCTGCGAGGCTTCCGTTTTGGAAAGCCGGAAATTCATCGCCATCTTTTCGATGTAATGATGCGCCTCTTCCTCCTTCATTCCTTCATTCTCGATAAGATACCATTTCGCGCGGTTCATGATCCTGATCTCGTTGATCTTTTCTTCGACGGAAGCCTGCTTCTGCTCCATCTGTCTGAGCCTCTCGCGCGCCGAGCACATCATGCGCAGCGTCTGCGATACCATCATGCCCGAGGTGGGCTTTGCGATGACCATAACGCCGGCCTCCATGACCTTGGCGTAAATATCGTCATATACCTCGTTCTTGACAAACAGGAGCACTCCGCTGCTGCCCTCCGCGCAGATATCGGCCGCCAGCCTGCTGCCGAACTCATCGCGGAGAGGCGCATTGATCAGGACCAGATCGTATTTCATATCGATCATGAACCTGCGGGCCTCACCTGCGGATTCGACGCATTTGACCGGCCAGTATGTCGAGGCGGGGAGCAGCGCCATGGTCGATCTGTTGAACTGCTCCGAAGGTGATACTATAAGCACGCTGTATGTGCTGTCCCTGAAGACCATGCGAAATGCCCCCTTTCCTGTATATTTTTAAGATCCGTTATCTCTCGCAGTACGCGCTGATGATCGATTCGGGCAGATACTGCTTTAAGAAGCTGCTTTTCTTTGCGGCCGCGATCGCCTCTTTAAGGTTTGCGGGCAAAGGCCTGTATTTCCCGGTGAGTTCGGGTGCCGCCGTGAAGAGGTTTATATCGGCGCTCTCGGGCAGCTGCATTTCCTTCGAAATGCCCTCAAGTCCCGCGTAGATCAGCAGGGTGAACGCAATGTAAGGATTTGCCGTCGGATCGGGAGAACGCAGCTCCATGTAGGGCGTCTGCCTCGCCGCGGGAACGCGTATGAGCTGCGAGCGGTTCTCAGACGACCAGGATATGTATTTCGGTGCCTTGTTGCTGCCTATCCTCTGATATGAATTCTCGATCGGGTTGAGGAAGAGCGTGATGTCGCAGATCCTGTTCATGATGCCGGCGATCATGTGGTCGAGAAGGTTTTTCCTGTTGTTATTGATGGAAATATTGATGTGGAAGCCGCTGCCGGGGCTGTCCGAGAGAGGTCTCGGAGAGAAGTCCGCATGCAGCCCGGTCATCGCCGCGATAGAGCGTACCACGGATTTGAATGTGATCGCGTTGTCTGCCGCAGTGAGCGGATCGGAATAGTGGAAATCGATCTCGTTCTGGCCGGGGCCTTCCTCATGGTGCGAAGTCTGGGGCTTCATCCCCATCTGCATAAGCGTCCTGCAGATCATGCGGCGCACGTTTTCTCCCTTGTCCGC
>JAEEXY010000081.1 GCA_016288005.1 Lachnospiraceae bacterium | reverse complement strand
CACAGAACGCGATAACCTCGGGGTCGGGCGAGAAAAGCGAGATAAACTTCGGCGCGAATAAGAAGAACGTGACGCCGATAAGCTCCGCGATGCCTACGCTCATGAGTATCCCGAAACGCGCGCCCGATCTGGCGCGGTCGAACTTTTTGGCGCCGAGATTCTGGCTGATGAATGTCGTGAGGGCGGCGCTGAAACTCGTGATCGGCAGGAATGCGAAGCCCTCGATCTTGAAATAGCTGCCGCAGCCCGCCATGGCGATGCCGCCGAACGCGTTGATATTTGACTGCACGATAACATTGGCGATCGCGATGACCGAGTTTTGGATGCCGGTCGGCAGTCCGAGCCCGAGCTCCTGCTTCAGAGTCAGGGGATCGATCTTAATGCTCCTGATGCGGACCCTGTGCTCGCCGTCCACGCGGGTGAGCTTATAAAAAGCGAGTCCCGCGCTCAGGAACTGGGCGATCACGGTAGCTGCCGCCGCGCCCGCTATGCCGAATCCGAGGAATTTGACGAACAGGATGTCGAGAACGGTATTGGTGATCGCACTGGTCATCAGGTAGTAGAGCGGATGTCTCGAATCGCCCATCGCCTGGAATATGCCGCAGCAGGTATTGTACATGACGCTGCCGAGGCCTCCGAGGAAATAAACGCGGAAATACATGACGGAATTGGGCATTACGTCTGCGGGAGTGCCCATCATGCGCAGGAGCGTCGGGGTCACCGTAATGCCGATCAGCGTGAGCGTGGGACCCATGATGAGTCCGAACGCGATGGCGGTGTGTACGGCCACATGCACGCCTTCGTATTCCTTTGCGCCGTAGCGCTTGCCTATGATAACGCCGGCGCCGATGAAAAGTCCCTGTATAAAGCCTACGAGCAGGAATATCAGGCTGCCCGAGGAGCTGACTGCGGCGAGGGCTTCACGCCCGAGCACGCGGCCTACGACGACGGAGTCGACTATGTTATAGAGCTGCTGCAGAAGCTGCCCCAAAAAAACCGGAAGAGCAAAGAGCACTATTTTCCGGGAAATACTGCCCTCAGTCATATTGTTCATTGAAAATACCCGTGAATTGCCTTTCTTGATAATGCGCCCTTTTATTGTATCGCAAATCGGGGATTTTACAACTGTTTTAAACACTTTCCGACTGTTTTGCGGCATGATAATCCATTGACCGTTTAAAAAACGCCATTTATAATGTAGGGAGTCAAAGAAAGCAGGATAGTATGAATAATAACAAAAAATATGAAATGGATATGTGCAGCGGTCCGATACTCGGCAAGATGCTGATGTTCGCGCTGCCGCTGATGCTCTCGAGCGTGCTGCAGCTGCTGTTCAACGCTGCGGATGTGGTCGTCGTGGGCAAATTTGCCGGTGACAATTCACTGGCGGCAGTAGGCTCTACAGGGTCTCTGGTCAATCTTCTGGTCAATCTCTTCGTGGGTCTTTCGGTCGGCGCCAACGTCATGGCGGCGAGGCATTTCGGAGCAAAGCAGCACGAGGAGCTCTCAAAAACGGTTCACACGGCGATAACCGTTGCCGCGGTCAGCGGTGTGATACTGACCTTTATCGGCGTGATCTTCGCCGACAATATCCTCCGCCTCATGAGCACTCCCGAGCCGGTGCTTCCGCTTGCCGCGCTCTATCTGCGCATTTATTTCGGCGGAATGATCGCAAACATGCTCTATAACTTCGGCAGCGCGATCCTCCGCGCGGTCGGCGACACAAAGCGCCCCATGTATTTCCTTACATTCGCGGGCGTGGTCAATGTCGTGCTCAACCTGGTATTCGTGATCGTCCTTAAAATGGACGTTGCGGGCGTGGCGATCGCAACCGTCATATCGCAGTGCATCTCCGCGTTCCTGGTACTCAGATGCCTGATCAGGGAGCAGGGCGCGATACATCTCGACGTCAAAAAGCTCGGTATCGATGCCGCGGAGTTTAAGAACATCGTGCGGATCGGTCTGCCTGCGGGCCTGCAGGGCTGCGTTTTCTCGCTCTCAAACGTCGTTATCCAGTCGTCGATCAACAGCTTCGGAGAGACGACTGTCTCGGGCAGCGCGGCGAGCGCCAACCTCGAGGGATTTGTGTATGTCGCGATGAACGCGTTCCATCACGCCACGCTCAACTTCATGAGCCAGAACTTCGGCGCGGGAAAGTATTCACGCTTAAAACGCGTAATGATCTGCGGCCTCGGCTGCGTTATCGTGGCGGGACTGGCTCTCGGCAATCTCGAGGTTCTGTTTGGGCGCAGGCTCCTGTCTCTCTATACCTCGAGCCCTGAGGTCATCGAGGCGGGCATCATACGACTTACGATCAATAACACACTTTACTGTCTTTGTGGTATGATGGATGTAATGGTGGGCGTGATGCGCGGCATAGGCTATTCCGTTATGCCGATGATCGTATCGCTCTTAGGCGCGTGCGGAACGAGACTTATATGGATCGCGACGATATTCCGCGTCGAGAGCTTCCACAGGATAGAGACGGTTTACATCGCGTACCCGATCTCTTGGTTCCTGACATTTGCGGCGCATGTTGTCTGCTATTTTGTTGTCAGGAAGAAGGCCATCCCTTCGGCGGATAAGACAGTTGTAGAATAATCACGGAACGGAGTAACATGAACAAGCTGGTGATCATAGCGGGCACGAACGCATCGGGCAAGAGCGGCCTGGGCATCGAGCTCGCGCTTAAATACGGAGCGGAGATAGTTTCCGCGGATTCGCGGCAGGTCTTTAGGGGCCTGGACCTCGGTTCCGGAAAGGTGACCGCAGAGGAGATGCAAGGCGTTCCCCATCATCTGCTCGATGTGGCGGAGCCTAATGATTTCTTTTCTCTGTCACATTATCAGAAACTGGCGTACGCTGCGATAGACGATATCTTCGCGCGCGGCGGCAGGCCTTTTCTGGTGGGCGGCACGGGACTCTATGTCAACGCGGTCGCGGACGGATATAACCTTAACGACGCCGAGCCCGATCCCGCGATCAGGCAGCGGGTTGAGGCGATGAGCCTGGAGGAGCTGACGGAGCTGATCAGGGAGAAGAACCCCGGGGCACTGGAGCGGCTCGATCTGAAAAATAAGCGCAGGCTCGAACGCGCGGCCGAAAAGGCTCTGGCGGGCAAGGGAAACGAACTGCCGTCTAAGCCCCGGTACGAGACTCTGATGATAGGAGTTACCTGGCCGCGCGATGTTTTATACGAGAGGATCCGCGAGCGGCTCGACCGCAGGCTAAAAGAGGGCATGATCGCGGAGGTCGAGAACCTGCGCGCGAACGGAGCGACGGATGAGTTTCTGTACAAGCTCGGGCTCGAATACAGGTACATACTGATGTATCTAAAGGGGGAGTTCGGCAGTTTTGACGCATTCTACGACAAGCTCTTTATGGAGATCAGGCATCTGGCCAAGGAGCAGATGACCTGGTTTCGCAAAAGGACCGATATACACTGGATCGACATGCAAAAGGACCCGTTTGACGAGGCGTCACGCCTGATAGATGAGTTCCTGGACTGAAGCGGAATTTTCGCCGGGAACACTGAATATCGGATCGGGAGGATCGGATCAATTATGAAAGTGGTTATTATCACCGGAATGAGCGGCTCGGGCAAATCGAAGGCGCTCAATTTCTTTGAGGACAACGGATATTATTGCCTGGACAATCTCCCGGTAAAGCTGCTGGCGGACATCATCAGGATGCTGCAGAAGCTCGAGGGCTTTTCGCAGAAGGTCTGCGTAACGATGGACGTGCGCGACGCGAACATCGCGAAGGACGCGCCCGCGGAGCTCGCCGAGCTGCGCTCGATCGCCAAGACCAAGCTGGTCTTCCTCGAGTGCGAGGACGGCGTGCTGTTAAAACGCTATAAGGAGACCAGACGTCTGCATCCGCTGATGATGACGAATCCCGAGCTCGACCTGGCCGGCGCGATCGCCGAGGAAAGGCTGCTGCTCACCGAGGTCAGACAGAGCGCGGACTGCATCGTGGACACATCGCTCACCACCTCCTCGGAGCTGCGCGAAAAGCTCAAAGAAGAGGTTCTGCGCAATGCCGAAGCTTCGGTCATGCAGATCAATTTTGTCGCGTTCGGCTACAAATACGGCCTGAGCGCCGATTTTGACCTGGTATTTGATGTGAGATGCCTGCCGAACCCTTTCTATGTCGACGAGCTGAAGACCAAAAACGGCGCGGACAAAGAGGTGCAGGATTTCGTTATGTCGCATGATGTCTCGAAGCGGCTCATGCAGAAAATAGTGGACTATCTCGAGTGCGCGCTCCCGATGTACGAAAAAGAAGGAAAGGCCCAGCTCGTGGTCGGACTGGGATGCACGGGCGGACAGCACAGGTCCCTGACATTTGCTCTGCTGCTGGCCGAACACTTTGCGAAAATGGGCTTTTCGACGCACGCGTATTCGCGCGACAGCAGGAAAAACGTCAGTGAGATTGGGCAGCGGTAAGGCTTCGCCGCGCTTGACCTTCGGGGATTTCTGCACTATACTGTAATCGGATTTTTAAAGAAAGCATTCGGAATGGGGATGACGATCGATAGATGAAAAACGGATATGTTAAACTGATCTTCAGGTTTTCGCTGATCCTGGCGGCGGTCCTGCTGGTTTCGCGCGTGAGCAAAAACGATACTTCCGCGCTGGCAGGCGAGTACGCGGGGATCATTTCTTCGGAAACACCGCTCGGAGGATTCGCGGAGGCTGTAAGAGCAGTAAACGCGCAGAAAGCGGAGCCCGTGCCCGCCGATAAGAATGTGCCCGGCAGCATCGCGGATCTGGCGATGACCGGCGAGGGCTGCGATTCGAACGGAGAAGTGTACGTGCCGGATGACGACCTGCCCGCAGGGCATCCCGGCAGCGACGCGGTACCGACAGATGCGGCTGTGACGGATGTCGCGGCCGGTGATAATACACCCGCGGACGGTACTCCGGATAATGTGCCGGATGCGCAGGTTACGGATATTCCCGCGGAGGATACGCCGGATAACACAACGGATAATACAGATGACAGCCGGAACGGTGAGGACGCGGGGGCTGCGGATGACGCAGGCAGCGATGAGCCCGGCGGAACCGGCGATGAGCCGGGTAACGATCCTGCTGACGGCAATGTCACACAGGTGGCTGATGGCGGAAATAAGACGGATTCTACACCGATAGAACAGGCTTCGGTTTCGGATACAAAAACACCCGCGCAGGGCGGCACGGCAGGCAGCTATGACGATACGGTCGGCCCTTACACCGGCATGTCCGAGCTCGAGCTGGCCATGCTGCGCGCGGTAAAGGACGAGTCCTATAAGCAGACGCAGGAATATGTGAACGCTCTGCTCGTCACCCACAAGGACCACTACAACGCGGACATCGTTGCGGAGGCTCTTTCCCTCCCGCTCGAATCGAACGACGCGAGATACGAGTACCTGACCGGCATGGGCTACAAGGCGTACACGATATATGACGCGCCTACGGGCTTTACTTCGGACGCCGAGGCAGCGACCCACATGATCACGATCGATGTGCCCGTGTGGAAGATGACCAAGGACGGCAGGAAATACTCGACGATCTGGCCGCTCACGATAAACAGCAAGCTCGTGGCCAGCGTCAGGTGCATTTTCAGCGATATCTACCAGCTGGATATACAGTTCCCGTTCAACTACCTGAAGGGCTATATGTACCGCAAGGTCGGCGGCAGCGGTCTGGTTAACTCAAAGCTGCTCTCGATCCACTCCTTCGGCGCCGCGATGGACATCAATTTCTGGGATCCCGATAACGACTATTATCTCGGCAAAGGCAACGACCTGCGCAATAAGGACAACCCTTACTGCATCCCCGAGTCTGTCATCGAGATATTCGCGAACTACGGCTGGAACTGGGGCGGAAACTTCGATATCTGCGTGGATTCGATGCATTTCCAGTACTTCGGTCTGGAGTTCCTGCAGTACAGCAGCAAGGAGCCCTTTCCGATCCTTGACATCACCAAAAAGAACATGAACAAGACCTATGTTCGCAACCTCACTCAGAGACTTAAGAAACTCGGCTATCTCACCGATGAGAGCGACGAGTTCACCGAGGAAGTAGATACGGCGGTCAAGGCATTCGAGGCTGATTACGGCTTAGAGCAGGACGGGATCGTGGATTACGAGACCTGGGTACCGCTGATCAATGCGACTCACGATATGTCTTACGTCTTTTAAGACAGGAGGAGCTATCCGCTCCCGCAAACTTTTTATTAAAACCAAAAACTGAGCCACGGCTGTATGCCGGAGGCATATATACGAAAAAGGGCTGACGTGCAAGTTTACTTGTATCGTCAGCCTTTTGCGTATATAAACCGGTCGTCAGACCGCAGCCGTGGCGGTTTGGATCCCGGTTATTAAACAGATCTTTTCGGGAAGCAGTAACTCCGATTGTTTTAATCGCCCCTCTTCATCTCGCGAGCCTGCTCGCGAGATGGACCCGGCGGGTCCCTTAAAGATATATCTTCGGTCCGCTCTTATCCCATTTCCCGAGTATCATACTCAGCTGCCTGATAATGACAGCCTTGGGCTTGACCGGCCTCTTTTCATGACTCAAAAATATCTTTGCTGCGGGACTCGCCTCGAGGAATGCGATCTCCTCCTGCAGCAGCTGGGCGTTATAGAAAGCGCCGTCATTGTCGGAAGCGCTGTATGTCGCATCTCCCACAAACATGATCTCATCGTTTACGGTCATGGCCAGAGAACCTTTTGCGTGAGTCGAGGGGATCGGCGCGATCTCGATCTTTACGCCGTCCTCTATGATCACCGGCTCTGTTACGATATCGCCGCCGTTGGTATATTTCGCGCTCTGTTTGCTCACATACAGCCTGCTGTATTTCGGCCTCTCATAGTGAGGGCTCACGTTGTCCTCGGGTCCCATTTCCGAGTCGCCCGGACGATGTGTGCCGAGCCACCAGGTGTGATCCCCGTGAAAATGCGATATCGCGATCACCTTGTCATCGGGCAGCGAGTACAGATAGTTCAGGCATTCCAGCGTACTTCCCACATCAAATAAATACGTGTGCGAATCGCCGCGAACAATGATCACATCCGCCGAAAGCGGCTTCTCACACGCAGGAATATACGATATCCTGTCGTTAATCTCCTTTATCTCAGGCAGCCCGTACGAGGGCAGATCTTTTAACTCGATCATATTAAATCCTTTCCTGTCGTCCTGCGATTCTGTGTCCTAAAACTGTGACACGTATAAGACACGGGGACGGTTCTTCTGTCTGTATCTGCCTGCAATGCGGCACAAATAAGCAGTTCTTTTTACTATCGTCCGGTAAATGAGCAAGAGGGGTTCTGTGTGTGACAAGAAAACGGTAGCGAGCGACTGAGCTGCGCAAGAACTGTGCACGCTCGAAGGCGACAAATCGTCTTTCGTCGCCGGGAGAGCGTGACAATCAGTTCGCAGCCCAGCGAAGGTAGGCGAGCGTGTTTCCGGTTACACACAGAACCCCTCTTGCGTAGACTTCAAAAAGATAAAGCCACAGCGCATCCCGCTGCAGACAAAAGAACCGTCCCCGTGTCTTCATGCCTCAGAAGCGCCATACGGACGACAGCCACCAGAACGGCAGCGCGACTATCGCGAAAAATGCCCAGCTGATCAGGGTGAAGACCTTTATGAACTTACCGCCGCTGCCGGGGTATTCGCGCACATAGATCCTGTAATTGATGACCGACGCCAGCGAACCGATGAGCGAGCACAGGCCTGCGGAATCGAGGCCGTAGAGCAGGGCCGCGAGGTTCTTTGTAAACGGCCAGAGCACGATAGAGGCCGGAACGTTCGAGATCACCTGCGAGAGCAGTATGCTCCACCAGTATTCATGCTCCGCGACCGAATCGGTCAGGAATCCGGCGATCTTTGCGTTAGCCGCGATCGAAGACGAAAAAATGAAGAAGCACAGGAATGTTCCGAGCAGTACGTAGTCGGTCTTGAGCAGTATCTTGCGGTCACTGATAAGCACTGCGGCGAGCACGATCAGGGCGCTGACATACCAGTAGGGAGTGCGGCTCACGATCGTAGCGACGATCAGCACGAACAGGCAGAGGTAGATGATGCGCTGGTGTTTTCTCGCGGGATCCCAGCCGGCGGAACCGGGTGCGGCATTCGCGGCGGACGATCCGCCGTTTCCGCTTGAACCGGCACCGGCGCTCTCATACACAGCCATCTTCGGATCCTTGCGATAAAGCACCTTTACGAACACAAACAGCAGGAAGAACGACGTGATCCACAGCGGCGACATGTGCAGCATGAAAACCGGCGCGGATACGCCCGAACGTCCGTAGAGGAACAGGTTCTGCGGGCTGCCGAAGGGTGTGAGGAGCGATCCGCGGATGGCCGCGATGTTTTCCATCGAGATCACGGGAAGTATGTATTTTTCCTTGTTCCCGGCCCTGAACAGTATGATCGTCAGCGGCACGAAAATGATCAGCGATACGTCGTTCGTTACGAACATCGATGAGAAAAATACGCAGCAGATCAGGAAAAACGACAGTCCCGGCATGGTCACGAACCGGTTCGCGAAGCGTATGAAGGGCAGGAAGATGTTCTCCTGCTTGAAGCCTTCGAGCACCGTGAGCATCATGAACAGCGTGCCCAGAGTGCGCCAGTCGATGCCGGAGAGCAGGTCTTTGCTCGGCGGCGTTATGAACATTGCGATGACAGCGGCGGCCAGCGCCAGAGTCAGCATCATTTCTTTTTTGAAAAAAGCAGCTATCCGTTTCAAAACAATAAGCCTTTCTAAAATGCGCCCCTGGGCGCGTATTGATCAACGTCAGCATGATAGCACTTTGCAAAGCGCAGGTCAATCGCACATTCTTGCGTGAAAAGGATAAAATAATACTGCAAATGAGAAAAAAATGAAATTGCGTCTGCCGCGTTAAAGTGCTACCATGAGAGGCAGATATGTAAGCGGGGTACGGGGCTTTAAGGGCCCCGGATTAAGAAGGAGGTGTATCAATTGCAGATGACATTTCGCTGGTACGGCGACGGCAACGACACCGTTACGCTGGACCAGATACGTCAGATCCCGGGTGTGGAAGGGATCGTCTGGGCTCTTCACAGCAAGATGCCCGGAGAGATCTGGGAGGTCGATGAGATCCAAAAGGTAGCGGATGAGCTGCATGCGCACGGCTTCAACATGGACGTCGTTGAGTCGGTAAACGTGCATGACGACATCAAGATCGGACTTCCCACGAGGGACAAGTATATCGAGAATTACAAGCAGACACTGCGCAACCTGGCCAAGTTCGGGGTAAAGGTCGTATGCTACAACTTTATGCCCGTATTCGACTGGACGAGGACAGACCTGTTCCATCCTCTTCCCGACGGCTCGACGGCGCTGTATTACGAGAAGGATAAGATCATCGACGATCCTATGGAGATGGCCGATTATATCCTCAAAAAGTGCGAAGGCTTCACTATGCCCGGATGGGAACCCGAGCGCATGGAGCACTTAAAGGAGCTCTTTGAGGCCTATAAGCCCGTTACCAAGGAAAAGCTCTGGGAGAACCTTAAGTATTTCCTTGAGCAGCTGATGCCCGTCTGCAAAGAGACCGACATCAAAATGGCCATTCACCAGGACGATCCGCCGTGGGATATCTTCGGACTTCCGAGACTGCTGGTAGATGAGGAGTCGGTCGGCCGTTTCTTAAAGATGGTTGACGATCCCTACAACTGCCTGACTCTGTGCAGCGGATCCTTAAGCTCGAACCCTAAGAACAATGTTGCCGCCATCGTGCGCAAGTACTGTGACCGCATCGCGTTTGCCCATGTCCGCAACGTAAAGCATTTCCCGAACGGCGATTTCACCGAGGCTTCACACCGTGACTGCGACGGAGATACCGGAGTGCTCGAGATCATGAAGGCTTATCACGACTGCGGCTTTAAGGGCTATATCAGACCCGACCACGGACGTCACATCTGGGGAGAAAAGTGCAGACCCGGCTACGGTCTGTACGACCGTGCGCTCGGCATCATGTATCTGCTCGGAATCTGGGATACACTGGAGAGATACGACAAAAAGTGATGGAGGAAGATATATGAAACTGACTTTAGAGGGGATCGGCAATCGCGCGGACTGGGCAGGCTTTAAGCTGCCCAACTACGATATTCCCGCCATGTGCGAGGACACGAAGAACTATCCCGTTTGGATGCATTTCGGATCCGGCAATATCTTCAGGGCATTCCTGTGCAGCGCTGCGCAGGAGCTGCTTGACAAAAACGTCATGAAATCGGGCATCACCGCGGTCGAGAGCCACGGAACCGAGATCATAACAGAGTGCTTCAGGCCTCATGACAATCTCTGCGTGGCGGTTACCTTAAACGGCGACGGCTCCACGGACAAGGAGGTCGTCGGATCGGTCGGCGAGTCGCTCACGACCGAGTTTGACTTTGCGAGGATCCGCGAGATATTTAAGAATCCTTCGCTGCAGATGGTTTCATTTACGATCACGGAAAAGGGCTACGCTCTGCGCAATGCGGCGGGCGAGCTGTCAAAGACCGTTGCGGCAGATATGGCGGCGGGCCCCGATAAGATCCTTGAGCATATGACCGAGCTGGCGGCAGGCGATGAGCACTGTGTCGGCGCGCATCATCTGATGAGCATTATCGCGGCGCTCTGCCTTGAGCGCGCGAAGGCCTGCGGAAAGCCCATCGCGCTCGTTTCGATGGACAACTGCTCGCATAACGGCGAAAAGATCGAAAACGCGGTTAAGGAGATCTCCGGAGGATGGCTTGCCGGCGGACTGATCGGCAGCGAGGAGCTCGCTTACCTGCACAATAAGGTCAGCTATCCCTGGAGCATGATCGACAAGATCACGCCCCGCCCCGACGCGAAGGTCGAGGCTATGCTGATCGAAGACGGCATCGATGACGTTAAGCCTTTCGTTACGCCGAACGGCACATACATCGCGCCTTTTGTAAATGCGGAGAGACCGCAGTACCTGATCGTTGAGGACGATTTCCCGAACGGCAGACCGGCTCTCGACAAAGCGCGCGGCATCATATTCACAGACCGCGACACGGTCAACGCATGCGAGCGCATGAAGGTCTGCACCTGCCTGAACCCGCTGCACACGGCTCTCGCGATCTACGGCTGCCTGCTTGGATACACCTCGATCTCGGCGGAAATGAAGGATCCCCAGCTCTCGGGCCTCATCACAAAGATGGCTATGACCGAAGGCATGCCCGTTGTTGTCAATCCCGGCATCATCGATCCAAAGCAGTTCCTCGACGAGTGCCTGAACGAGCGCTTCCCGAATCCGTTCATGCCCGATACTCCTCAGAGGATCGCGACGGATACTTCGCAGAAGCTGCCCATCCGCTACGGCGAGAATTTCAAGGCGCATATCGCGAAGGGCGACGCGGATACGCTGGTTTACATGCCTCTCGTTATCGCAGGCTGGCTCAGATATCTGATGGCTGTCGATGACAGCGGAGATTCCTTTACTCCTTCGGCCGACCCGATGCTGCAGACCGCCCGCGGCATGATCGGCGACATCTGCTTCGGCGACAGCGATGTTACCGAGGATAAGCTCACAAAGCTTCTTTCGAACGAAGTGATATTCGGTACGGATCTGGCTGCGGCAGGCTTAGCACCCATCATCACAGGGTATTTCAACGAGCTGAACGCAGGCGTCGGAGCCGTACGGGCAACGTTGAAGAAGTACGTCGGATGAGCTTCGAAATAAAATGAAAATGCACCAAAAAAGGCGATTATCACATTGAAATGATCGCCTTTTTATTTTACAATCATAAATGAAAAAATCAGACGGCATCCCATGCGGATGCGGGAATGGGGATAATATGACAGCAAAAGAATGTATTGAGAACGGACGCGCGGTGCTGGGCATCGAGCTCGGTTCGACAAGGATCAAGGCGGTTTTGAACGACGAGAACAACAGACCCATCGCACAGGGCTCGCATGAGTGGGAAAACAGGCTCGAGAACGGCGTATGGACCTATCACATTGAGGATGTGTGGACCGGACTGGCAGACTGCTACGCAGACCTGGCCGGAGACGTTAAGGCGCAGTACGGCACCGATATCACCAAACTCGCGGCCATCGGTTTTTCCGCGATGATGCACGGCTATGTGGCATGTACCGAGGCGGGAGATCTGCTGGTACCTTTCAGGACCTGGCGCAACACGATCACGGGTGAGGCTGCGGAGGCGCTCACGAAGGAGTTCGGATACA
Organism: Lachnospiraceae bacterium; assembly: GCA_016288005.1. Taxonomy (GTDB): domain Bacteria; phylum Bacillota; class Clostridia; order Lachnospirales; family Lachnospiraceae; genus RUG11977. Next base: position 1,507 of record JAEEXY010000081.1, on the reverse strand, counting down.
ACATCCCCCAGCGCTGGAGCATTGCGCATCTGTATCAGGCGATCCTCAACGGTGAGCCTCACGTAAAGGACATCAAATATCTCACCACGCTTGCGGGCTATCTGCACTGGCAGCTGACCGGACAGCGCGTGATGGGCGTCGGCGAGGCATCGGGCATGTTCCCGATCGACATCGCGACCGGCGATTTCAATAACGGCATGATCGCGAAGTTCGACGCGCTGACCGCCGCAAAGGGATATCCCTGGAAGCTGCGCGACATACTGCCCAAGGTGCTTACCGCGGGCGACGATGCGGGCAAGCTGACCGCAGAGGGCGCAAAGAAGCTCGACGCTTCGGGACTGCTCGCGGCAGGCATTCCGCTCTGCCCTCCCGAGGGAGACGCAGGAACCGGCATGGTAGCGACCAATTCGGTTGCGCTGCGCACGGGCAATGTTTCCGCAGGTACCTCGGTATTTGCGATGGTAGTGCTCGAGAAGGAGCTCTCAAAGGTTTATCCGATCATCGATCTCGTTACCACGCCTTCGGGCAAGCTCGTCGGCATGGTACACTGCAACAACTGTACTTCGGATATCAACGCATGGGTCAGCCTGCTCGCTGAGTTTGCAGAGACGATCGGCGCGAAGGTCAACAAGGGTGACCTCTACACCACACTGTTCAACAAGGCCCTCGAAGGCGATCCCGACTGCGGCGGCCTGCTTTCATACAACTATTTCTCGGGCGAGTCGGTTACGGGCTTCGATGAGGGACGCCTCGTATTCGCGCGCACACCCGACGCAAAGTTCACACTGGCGAATTTCATGCGCACTCACATCTACTCGGCGCTCGCAACGCTCAAATACGGCTGCGACGTTATGTTCAAGGATGAGGGCGTTAAGGTAGATACGATGTACGGGCACGGCGGCCTGTTCAAGACAAAGGGCGTAGGCCAGGGCATCCTTGCGGCAGCCATCAACGCACCCGTTTCCGTAATGGAGACCGCGGGCGAGGGCGGCGCATGGGGCATGGCGATCCTTGCGTCGTATATGGTCAATAAGGCATCGGGCGAGAGCCTCGACGATTTCCTGAACAACAGGGTATTCGCGGGCAATAAGGGCGAGAGCCTGCAGCCCGTCGCAGCCGATGTTGCCGGCTTCGACAGATTCATGGAGCAGTACGTAAAGAGCCTGCCCGTTGAGAGAGCAGCGGTAGAGACCATGTAAGCAGTATAAGGGCAGAACCGTCCCCATGTCTGTGGATAGAAAAAGGGAGGAACGTATGGAAAGACGCGACAAGATAAACTATTACCTCGATCTGGCCGAGGTGGTTTCGCACCGCAGCACCTGTCTGCGCAGGCACTACGGAGCGGTCATCGTGAAAAACGACGAAGTCATCGCGACTGGCTATGTGGGCGCGCCCCGCGGCCGGAAGAACTGTTCTGACATCGGCAAATGCATCCGCACCGAGCTCAACATCCCGCGCGGTGAGCGCTACGAGCTCTGCCGCAGCGTGCACGCCGAAGCCAACGCGA
>JAEEXY010000016.1 GCA_016288005.1 Lachnospiraceae bacterium | reverse complement strand
TTCCCTTTATGATCCTGCAGATATATACTTCGCTCACAAAGATGGATTACAGCCTGATCGAGGCGGCTCAGGACCTCGGCGCGGACCGTCTGCGCTGCTTTACAAAGGTTACGCTCCCGCTCTCGCTTCCCGGCGTTATCAGCGGCATCACGCTGGTATTCCTGCCCGCGGTATCGAGCTTCTGCATTCCGAAGCTCCTCGGCGGCGGCCAGTACGTGCTCGTAGGTAACGTTATCGAGTCCCAGTTCCTGACTTCGGGCGACTGGAATTTCGGAAGCGCGATCTCGCTCATCATGGCGATCATCATCATGATCTCCCTTTATGTCACCAAGAAGCTTGACAAGTCGGAGATTCAGGAAAGGAGCGCGACCTGATGAAGAAACAGAAAAAGCGTATCCTTTCAAGCATATTTATGGGCCTGCTGGTATTGTTTTTCTATGCGCCCATCATCTACACGATCGTATTCTCGTTCAATGACAGCCGCTCGCTGACCAAGTTCGCGGGCTTCTCGCTGCAGTGGTACGAGAAGATGTTCAGCAACAGGACAATGATGGAATCCGTGTTCTACACGATCATCACCGCAGTCATCGCTACCGCGGTCTCGACCTTTGTCGGAACCGTCACGGCCATCGGACTTTCAAAGTCAAAAGCCGTCCTGCGCACGATCGTTGAGCAGGTGAACAACCTGCCCATCATGAACCCCGAGATCGTTACGGCCATCGGACTTTTGATGTTCTACAGCGCTATCCATATCCGCAAGGGCTTCCTGACTATGCTGCTCGCGCACATAATGTTCTGTATCCCTTACGTTATACTGAGCATTGCGCCGAAGCTCCGCACTTTGGACCAGAACCTCGCGGATGCAGCGATGGACCTCGGATGTACGCCCTGGCAGGCGCTCTTTAAGGTCATCGTGCCCCAGATCAAGCCCGGCATCGTAAGCGGCGCGCTCATCGCGTTCACGATGAGTTTTGACGATTTCGTTATCTCGTATTTCGTTACGGGAAACGGCGTATCAAATATCTCGATATTGGTATACACCATGTCGAAGCGCATTAATCCTTCGATCAATGCACTTTCGACGCTGATCATTGTGATCATTTCGGTATTCCTGCTGTTCTACAATCTGATCCCCGCGATCGCCGAGAAGCGTTCCGCGAAGAAGGTCAAAGAGATCAGTGAGTAAACTGCGGAATGACCGTTATGTTTTTAGATTATAGGAGGAAAGTAGAGTTATGAAGAATTTTAAGAGGATCGCAGCTGTTGCGCTGATCATTGTAATGTGCATTTCGGCAGCAGGCTGCTCGAAAAAGGGTGGGGACGCCAAGGAGAAATACGGTTCGGATGTCCTGAAGGTATTTATGCCCGGAGAATATATTGCCGATAATCTTATTCCCGATTTTGAAAAGGAATTCGGCGTTACCGTTATTCCCGAGCTTTTTGATTCAAATGAGATGATGTACACGAAGTTCAGCGCAGGCGAGTCCTACGACATCCTGATCCCTTCGGACTACATGATCGAGCGTCTTATCAAGGAGGAGCAGCTTCAGAAGATCGACAAGAACCTGATCCCCAACATGAAGAATCTGGCTTCGGAAGTTTTAAATGCAGCATACGACAGCGACAATTCCTACTCAGTTCCCTATTTCTGGGGCACAGTAGGTATCGTTTACAACAAGAACAATGTGCCGCTTTCCGAGCTTGAGAGCAAGGGCTGGGACATTTTCCGCGACAGCAAGTACGCCGGCAAAGCATATTTCTATGATTCCGAGCGCGACGGTTTCATGATCGCCGCAAAGCAGCTCGGCTACTCGGCAAACAGCAGCGACGAGGCTGAGATCAACGCTGAGTATGAGTGGCTTCTCGATATGAAGAAGGCTACCGATCCCGTATTCGTTACCGACCAGGTTATCGACGGCATGATCAACGGCACCAAGGACCTCGCGGTAGTTTACAGCGGCGACGCGGTTACCATCCTCTCGGAGAATGAGGACATGGGCTACTACACACCCGCTTCCGGAACCAACAGATGGTACGACGCGATGGTAATCCCCGCAAACGCTGAGAACCCCAAGCTCGCGCATGAGTTCATCAATTTCGTTCTTTCGGACGACATCAGCCGCGACAACACCGAGGCTGTATGCTACGCTTCTCCCAACGGCAACATCCTCGACGAGATGACCGCGGAGGGCGGAGAGTTCGAAGGCAACGAGGCATATTATCCCAGAGATTACGCGCTCGACGAGATCTATCACGACGACGAGAAGCTCAGAAAAACCCTTTCCGGACTCTGGATCAAAGTAACCGCAGCACACTGATACCGTTCTTCGGTATTTTAGAATAATAACAGGCACCGAAGGAAGGTTTTTATGAGTGCTCTTGAGACAAAAGAGAAGATACTGGACACCACGCTCGCGCTGATCAAGGAGCGCAACGGCGATACGGTCGGAGTCACGATCAGGATGATCGCCGACCGCGCCGGCATAGGTGTGGGTCTTACAAACCATTATTTCAGATCAAAGGAGATTTTGATCGAGGAGTGCATCGCGCCCGTGATGGAGACTGTTTTCGACAATTTCAAACATGCTCCCGAAGAGGACGGAGGCAGGGTCGGCTCCATCGAGGCGACCAAGCGCGAAGCCAGGTTCGTGATGCATTTCATGCTGGAGAATGAGGCGGTCGCACGTGCCGCCATCCAGACAAATGTCGCTTCGGGCAACGGCGAGGACTATTTCTCGAGGCTCACCGACGCTTTTGCTTACAGCATGGCGGACAAGGCGGAGCTCGAGGCTATGCTCAACAACGACAGGATAAGCGAGAAAATGAAGCAGCAGTTTCGCGAGCACTGCGTCAGCGAACAGAGACGCAAGGCATTTATGATCACTTCATCGATCAGGGAGGCATTTATCCGCAAGGACACGCTTCCCGGGATCATCGGGATCGATCTGAACGATTCCGAGCAGTGCGACGAATACATTGACGAGATGGTAGAGATGCTGCTGTAAGGGGAGGTTTACGATGGCGATTAAGCGTTTTTTGGCGGGATTACTTGTATTTGTATGCCTGATCGGCATGGGAACGGCGGATGTGCGCCTGCATGCAAAAGAGTCCGTGGCACCCGTGACCGCGGACGGCGCGGGCGGAGTTACTGCCGGAACTGATACAGAGACGGAGCCCGTTGGTGAACCCGCGGCAGATAACGAACCTGCGGGAACGGATACAGAGGCGGAACCGGCGGAAGATACCGTGATCGATGCGGAGCCCGAACCTGAGGCGGATCCCGTGCTCAGCGCCACCAAGCTGACGCTTGAGACCGGACAGAAGTACAGGTTAAGGGTCGACGGCCTGCTCGGCAAATTCAAGTGGAAGTCCTCAAAGCCCGAGATCGTAAAGGTCACAAAATACGGTAAACTCATCGCTTATGCGCCCGGAAAGGCCACGATCACCGCGACCGTTGACGGCAAGACTCTCAAGTGCAAAGTCACCGTCAAGGACGCAAAATACGTGGATATCATCGCCGTGGGCGACAATCTCTATCACGATTACATGATCTATACCAAGGGAAAGCCCGAGAACGGCATGGTAGACTACGACATGGTCTACTCCGGGATCAAGGACTACATTTCCTACGCGGATGTCAAAATAATCAACCAGGAGACCATCCTGACCTCAGACAAAACAAAGTGGAAGGGGTATCCGAGGTTCGGTACTCCCTTACAGGTCGGAGACGCGGTTGTCAAGGCCGGATTCAACGTCATCACGGCAGCTACGAACCATTCCAACGACAACGGTACCTCAGGCATCCTGGGCGCCGTAAAATACTGGAAATCACAGGCCGAGCACGGCGTGCTGATGACCGGGATCTACGAGTCGCAGGCCGACTACGACAAGATATGCGTCGGAGAATACAACGGCGTTAAGATCGCGTTCCTCAACTATACCTACGGAACCAACGGCCTCGCGCTGGAGTCAGGCAAATCCTACCTCGTTAAGCTCCTCAAGGAGAGCCTCATCGAGAAGGAGATCAAGGCCGCGAAGAAGATCGCGGACGTGGTCATCGTCCTGCCTCACTGGGGCGAGGAATACCATTACAGGCCCGTTTCGAGCCAGAAGACACTGGCGCAGAAAATGGCGAACTGGGGCGCTGACGTCATCATCGGCGCGCATCCCCACGTGCTCGAGCCTCTGGTAACACTCACCGCGACCGACGGCAGAAAGGTGCCCTGCTACTATTCGCTCGGCAATTTCTGCGCGAACATGGCTATCACGCATGACACCAACTGCACGCTCGAGGGCATGGCGGAGCTGCGCATCAAGGTTTCCGGCGGTAAGGTGACGATCGAGAAGGCCGAGCTGACGCCTCTGGTCAACCACCTCAACAGCAACGACACCAGATTCACCGTTTACAGGCTCGCCGATTACACCGCGGAGATGGCCAAGGGTCATCTGGTTAACTACACCCACGGTACAGGCACGATCACGGTCGAAAAGCTCTGGAAGCTGTACAACAGCATCTGCGACGGCACCGCAAAGAGCGTATATGACTGACCATTATTACGCCGGACAGAAGTACGACTGATCACAAATGCCGAAAGGATCAGCTGCTGCAGAGCAGCAGTGTATAGGACAGAAAAATGAAACTGATTTTCATCAGACACGGAGACCCCGATTACGATCATGACGGTCTCACCGCAACGGGCGCGCGGGAGGCACAGCTCCTCAATCCGCGCGTGAAAGGCATGAAGATAGATCAATGCTTTGTTTCACCGCTCGGCAGGGCGAAGGAGACGGCAGAGCTGGGACTGGCAGGCACGGGCATCAAACCCGTGGAACTCCCCTGGCTGCGCGAGTTCTGCCCTCCGGTCATCAAACGGCCCGACCGCCCCGAGCGCGATTCGGTATGCTGGGACTGGCTGCCGAAGGATTTCTGCTCACGGCCCGAGCTCTTTGACGCCGACCGCTGGGGCGATGTGCCCGAGATGGCGGCAGGCTCCGTTCGCGAGGAATACGACCGTGTATGCGCATCGCTCGACGAACTGCTCGCCAAAAACGGCTACGAGCGTGACGGACGCATGTACCGCGCCGTCCGCCCCAACAACGATACACTGGTTTTCTTCTGTCACTTCGGACTGACCTGCGTGTGCCTCTCACACCTGATCAATGTCTCCCCGATGGTACTGTGGCAGGGAACCTGTTGCGCACCGACCTCCGTCACCACCGTAGTGACCGAGGAGCGCCGCGAGGGCGAGGCCTATTTCAGAGCCACCTCGATAGGTGACACCGGTCACCTGTACGCGGCTTCAACCGAGCCGTCTTTTGCGGCCAGGTTCTGCGAATGCTGGAAGAATACCGATGAGCGCCACGATTGATGGCGCTCTTTGCATTTCACGCGTTCTTATGATACACTTCTCGTAGTATTTATCATGCATACGGGCAACCGCTTTGGAGGAGGCTATATGAGAGTTTCTGACCCCATCACCATCCGCAATAAAACGATCAAAAACCGCCTGACCATGGCACCTACGGTCAAGTTTGATTACGCAGGCGCCGACGGCAAGGCTACGGATCTGCATATCGAGCATTACCGCGAGCGCGCGGCGCACGGCTGCGGCCTGATCTGCGTCGAAGCTACGGCGGTCTCGCCCGACGGACGCTTCGGGCCGATACACATGGGTCTGTGGGAGGACGAACAGATCCCCGGACACCGCGCGATAACCGATGCCTGTCATGAGCACGGCGCAGTTGTTATCATCCAGCTGAACCACACAGGCATCACGACACGTCCGGAGATGGGACCCGCGATCGGGCCTTCCGCAGTGCCGCTGCGTGATCCGGAGGCGCTCTCAAAAGCCATGACCATAGACGAGATCAAACATATGCAGGAGCTCTTTGCCGATGCGGCGGAACGCGCGAAAAAGGCGGGCTATGACGGAGTGCAGCTCCACGGCTGCCACAGCTATCTGATCAACCAGTTCATCTCGAAAAAAACGAATCTGCGTACCGATGAGTACGGCGGCAGCGATGAGAACCGCGCGCGTTTCGGAGCGGAGATCATCCGCATGATACGCGAGCGCTGCGGAGAGGATTTTATCATTTCGATAAGGACGCCCGGTATCGAGCCGGATGTTGCGACAGCGATAGCCGTAGCGGAGGAATATGTAAAGGCAGGCTGCGATTATCTGCAGGTTTCTACAGGCATAGAATGGAACGACCCGACGGTCACCGAGCCCGACGGACCCTATAACGCTGTCTGTTCGCTCGGAGTGCGCTTCCATGAGCATTTTAAGGGACGCGTGCCCGTATCCTGCGTAAACAGCATATTTGAGCCCGGACAGGTGCGATACCTTATAGAAAACGACCTCGTCGATACAGTTGACTTAGGCCGCGCGATCCTCGCCGACCCCGCGTTCTGCGAGGCTGTGCTCGGGGACAAACCGTATGTCAAATGCTTTGACTGCCCGCGCTGCCAGTACGGGCCCGGCATGCCGCATAAATGTGCAGCTGCGGCGGTACGCGCAAAGCAGTAAGATGCCTGTCCGATGGCGATCTGCCAACGATCGGCCAAATCCTTGGAGGAAACAAATGAAAGCTTATTTTGCCGGCGGATGCTTCTGGTGCGTCACGCCGATCTACAAAATGTACGGAGTGGACAAAGTCGTCTGCGGCTATTCGGGAGGCGATGAGCCGAACCCGACGTATGCTGATGTAAAGGCGCAGAAAACGGGCCATCGCGAGACCATCATGCTCGAATACGATCCCGCGAAGGTTACATACGATTTTCTGCTTGACATATTTCTGGCCAATGTCGATCCGTTCGACGGAGAGGGCCAGTTCATAGACAAGGGTTTTTCCTATACCCTCGCGATCTACTATACCTGTGAGGAGGAGCGCGCCCTGGCTCAGAGCCGCATTGAGAGTCTGGCCGCAGAATCGGGAAAAGAAGTACACATCGCGCTCGAGCCCTTCAAGAGCTTCTATGAGGCAGAGGAGTACCATCAGGATTATTATCTCAAAAATCCCGAGGCGTTCGAAAAAGAGCTGATCGAGTCGGGACGGAAGAAAGGATCGTAAGTTGCCCGGGTGCGCAAGTGCCCGCAGGATGCCGATAGAACAGGCAGCTCAGAAGGAGACGGCGTGAAAACAGAAGTCAAGAAAATGGCGGGTTACAGGCTCTACGGCCTCTTATACCGGATATTTTCCCTGCTCCCGGTCGACGGGAACAGGGCTTACTTCGTTATGACCCACGACAGCTCCGGCGAGGGCAACTGCGGCGTGATGAAAGCCAAACTTGAGGCCCGAGGCTACAGGTGTGACGCGCTTACCCGCGCGGAGGCAGCAGGCGCCGGATTTATTTTCAGGTCCGCATACCGTCTCGCGCGCAGCCGCTTTATTTTTCTCGACAATACTTTTCTGCCCCTGTCATGCTTAAAGCTCCGCAAAGGCAGCACCCTGACCCAGCTCTGGCACGGCACCGGCACGATAAAAAAGTTCGGCCAGGATGTAACGACCGGCCGCCTCAAAGACCTCGAAGCCCGCTGCGGCCGCAACATCTCGCATCTGATCGTCAGCTCCCCCGCGACAAAGAGCATATATGCGGGGTGCTTCGGTGTGCCCGAAGACAGGATACGTGTGCTCGGACTGCCCCGCTCCGACGCATTTTTCGCGCCCGGATTCGCTGAGGCTGCGCGCGCGCGTTTTGAGGAAAAATACCCTGCGGCAAAAGGACGCAGACTGGTGCTCTATGCCCCGACCTTCCGTGACGATGAGGACAACGAAGACGAGCAGATCCGCATGATCGGCGATTTTGCGCGCGATTTTTCCGCACGCATGCCTAAAGATTCGATCCTCGGACTGCGCCTGCATCCGTATGTATCGTCGAGGCTCGCGGGCAATCCGGGATCCGGTGCGGATGTATCTGTGGCGGGATCGACGGGTACTTCGTCACGTGAGCTGAGCAACGGGATTGCCTCCCCGACGGCAGCAAATACCCGTATCCTCGACCTGACGCATTTCTCGGGTCTCAACACTCTGCTCGGCGCCGCAGACGTCCTTATCACCGACTATTCCTCGATCATTTTCGAGTATTCCCTGCTGCGCCGTCCGATGTATTTCTACGCTTACGATCTCGACCGCTTCGAGGGGAGCGATCGCGGCTTTTACAGGGATTACCGCGGATATGTTCCGGGGCCCGTCTATACCCGCAGGGAGGAACTTCTTGACGCTCTGTCCGCGACCCTGCGGTCCGGGAGGACTACAGTTTCCGAAACGACCGATGCATGCGAATCTTTTCTCGCAGACTCATTCTCATACACCGACGGCCGCTCCGCCGAAAGGATCATGGAGTTGCTCGGCGTCTGAACGATCTCATTTTCCGCACGAATTATTCTCCGGGGCGCACTATATGACTATCATTTGACAATTCTTTATGATATAAATAAAAATGGATATATAAATTTTGCAAAAGGTGAAGTTTGTATGACTATAGATTGGAAAAAGATTATCTGCCTTATCTGCGTTCTTGCGCTTTTTGCGGGTTCTGCCGGTGAGGCGTTCGGAGTCCGTCCGGTCGCAGCAAAAACAGCCGAACAGGGCTCTTCTTCTGATATCTATGAGGAGTTCAGGGCGGTCTGGGTCGCTTACTACGATTTCGGGACGTCCCATTATACAAATGCCGCGGATTTTACCAAATATGTCAACGAGATATTCGACAACGCGGTCGCTCTGGGCATGAACGCGGTGGTAGTGCACGTCCGCCCCTTCAGCGACGCGATGTATAAGTCCGCTTATTTCCCCTGGTCGTTCTACGCATCGGGCAAGCAGGGCGTGGACCCCGGATACGACCCGCTCGCGATCATGGTCGAGGAGGCGCACGAGCGCGGACTGAAGCTCCACGCGTGGCTGAACCCTTACCGCATTACCCCGAAGTACACCCTCACCGAGGAGGAGAAGACCGCTACTCCGCTGATGCAAAAAACTCTGCTGGCGAAGAGGCTTCTCTCGAAGAAAAACCCCGCGCGCAAATGGCTGAGCAACAAGAAAACCTCGGACGACCGGCGCGTCATCGCTTATCAGGCCCAGCTCTACTATAATCCCGCGATCGCCGAGGTCCGCAAGCTTATTGTCAACGGAGTCAGGGAGATCGTCGAGAATTACGACGTGGACGGCATTCATTTCGACGATTATTTCTATCCGGCATTTACAAAAGAGACCTACCAGACCATATTTGACGCTCCGGAATACAACGCCTACGTCAAAAAGAGGACCGAGGCCGGCAAATCCGTGATGCCTATCGAGAAATGGCGCAAGAATAACGTCAATACCCTCGTCAAAGAGGTCTACAGCGCGATAAAGAGCATCGATCCCGACTGTATTTTCGGCATCAGTCCCGGCGGATTCATCGATTACTATCATGACGATTATTTCCGCTGGTACGTTGATTACGAGACCTGGATGAGCAAGCCGGGCTACATCGATTACATCTGCCCGCAGCTCTACTGGAGCTTCAACACACAGAACACCTATCCCTACTATGAGACTCTTCTCAAATGGGAGGATGCTCTTACCTGCGATTCAGTTAAGCTGTATGTCGGACTGCCCGCATACAAGATGAACACAAAGAGCTCCGTTTCCTCTTCATGGGGATACGATTCGGAATGGTACAATCAGTTCACTCTCGCCAATATGATCACTATGGCGCGTGATACAGGAAAAACAGACGGATTTATATTCTTCGACTATGCCGACATGGTCGCGGACCGCAACAAAGACGCGCTCGGGCATGTCATGAAGCTTTGGGACTGATATAGAAGGTGATCGAATGAAATTTGTCTTTGCATCAGATTCGTTTACAGGCACGCTTACATCGGCTCGCATCGCGGAGCTGCTGACAACGGCCGCGCACGAGTTTTTCCCCGACTGTGAGACGGTAGGGATACCCGTTGCCGACGGCAGTCTGGGTACGGTCGATGTCGTTACCGATGCGCTCGGCGGCGAGAAAAGGACCGTGACCGTGCACAATCCGTTCATGGAGGAGATCAGTGCCGCTTACGGCATATATACGGTTAAAGGCGAAGACGGCACTTCATCAAAGGGTGCCGTTATAGAGATGTCTGCGGCTTCGGGCATTACGCTGGTCCCCGGCGACAGACTCAACCCTAAGAATACCACGACCTACGGTACAGGTGAGCTGATCCGTGACGCGCTCGAGCAGGGCTGCAGCAGCATCATGATTGCGATCGGCAGCAGCGCGACCAACGACGCGGGCATAGGAGCACTGCGCGCGCTCGGCGTTAAGTTCTTCGATGAGAACGGCAGGGAGCTCGGAACCGCATCCGACGATAACCCTTATCCCGGCGGGACCGGCGCCGATCTGGCCAATATTTACACTATCGATATGTCGGGACTCTGTCCCGGGATCCGCGAGACCGAGATCACGGTCCTGTGCAATGTGGATAACCCGCTGACCGGACCTGACGGAGCAACGTTTACTTTCGCGAAGCAGAAATGCTCGCCCGACATGGACACCGACTACCGCAACGAGATCATTTCCGAGCTCGAGGCAGGCATGATCCATTATTCCAACGTACTTAACACCACCTTCGGTGCCGACCCGAACACTTTCCCGGGCGCGGGTGCCGCAGGAGGACTCGGCGCGACGCTCTGTATAGCGCTCGGCGCAAAGATGAGTCTCGGCAGTGAGGCTATCTTAAGCATTCTCGATATAGACTCCCACCTTAAGGATGCGGACCTCTGCATCACAGGCGAAGGCAGACTGGACTGGCAGTCCTTCCACGGCAAAACGGTCGCGGGCGTCGCACACCACTGCCGCGCAAACAACGTACCGCTCGTGGCCATAGTCGGCACGACCGGCGAGGGCTATGAGGCCGCCTACGAGCTCGGCGTCAAGCTTATTCTAAAGACCGCCGGCGACGGCCCCGCAGAGAAGTCCATGATGAACCCGGAGGAGTATTACCTGCGGACCGCCAGGGCATATTTCCAGGCGATGCAGCACCAGAATAAATAAAGTCTGTCTCAGACCTCGTAGTCCATGCAGGTTCTCGACGCGGTGAAGGGTCTTACCCTGGTGTTTGCGACCTCCACATGTGCGGGATTGACCGAGTATCCTTTGAGCGATGCCTCGTCCTCAAAGCAGGAATCGAGCATTACGTCGCAGTTTGAGCTCGCGAGCGGGTTAATATTGACCATGATGTCGATGAGTCCGGGGATCCGGCCCTTGAGGCCTTCGAGACCCGATTTTATGCCGGCTTTGATCTCGGCGCTGTTTTTAAATTCGTCTTTTAATGTCCAGAGTATAACGTGTTTAACCATATGGCCTCCTTTGTGACGGTGAGTCGGACGGTTGGTTTTTACGAAAATATTCGAGTCCGTCCGGCTATCATGATAGCACATGAGAGCCTCCGAAGCCATATTTTTTGCAGTGAAGGGAAAGACTTGCCTCAATTGACGGTAAGTCTTTTTTTTGCTAGCATTAAAGAGGATCCGAAAGTCTTGTGAGTACGGAAAACGAAGGGTGGACTGATATTGTATGGGAAGATGCGGCGTATGTTTCCGCCACTGTGAGATCGGTGACGGGAAAATCGGTTTTTGCGGCGCCAGAACCTGCGGGAACGGGACTGTTAAGGCCCTCAACTACGGCAGGATATCGTCGATCGCGCTCGACCCGATCGAGAAAAAGCCGCTGGCGCGTTTCTGCCCCGGCAGCTATATCCTTTCTGTCGGGAGCTTCGGCTGCAATCTGCGCTGTCCGTTCTGCCAGAACAATGAGATATCCTGGTCGGACGAGGCATATGAGGAGATGGCTTATGCCGGGACCGCGACCCCGCGGGAGATCGCGGAAATGGCGGAACAGACCGTAAGAAAGGGCAATATCGGAGTCGCGTACACCTACAATGAGCCGCTGGTCGGATACGAATTCGTGCGCGACACGGCAAAGCTTGTGCATGAAAAAGGACTGAAGAATGTGCTGGTCACGAACGGGACCGCAGAGCCGGAGATACTGGATGAGATCCTGCCATACACGGATGCGATGAACATTGATCTCAAGGGTTTTACGGACCGCTATTACGACCGGGTGCTGGGCGGCAGCAGGCGGATGGTCATGAGCTTTATAGAGCGGGCCGCGCAGGGATGCCATGTGGAGCTCACTACGCTGATCGTTCCCGGGGAGAATGACTCGGAGGATGAGATCCGCGAGATGAGCCGCTGGATCGCGGGGCTTACGGACGCGTATGGCAATGTCATCGGAACTCAGATCCCGCTGCATATCTCGAGATTTTTCCCGAGATTTCATATGACGGACAGAGACGCGACGGACGTGCGAAAGGTTTACCGGCTCGCCGAGGTCGCGAGGGAAAACCTGAAATACGTTTACACGGGCAACTGCTGACAGGGGAATTAAGAAAGGGGAGATCATATGATGGAAAAGAATAATCTGCTCGCGGCTTTTATGGTGCCTCATCCACCGCTGATCGTTCCGGCTGTCGGACGCGGCGGGGAGAAAAGCATCGAGGAGACAACTCGCGCGTACGAGCGTGTGGCGGACGAGATTGCGGCGTTAAAGCCCGATACGATCATCATCACGAGCCCGCACAGCGTGATGTACAGCGATTATTTTCATATTTCTCCCGGAAAAGGCGCGAGCGGGAATCTCGGCGATTTTGGCGCGCGTGACGTAAAGTTTGATGTTGAATATGATACTACACTTGTAGACAGAATCTGCGATATAGCCGAGGATTCGGATTTTCCCGCAGGAAAGCTCGGAGAACGCTCGAAGAGCCTCGACCACGGGACCATGGTCCCGCTGTGGTTCATCACGCGGAAATACAGTGATTTTAAGCTGGTAAGATGCGGGCTGTCGGGCTTTGGGCTCACCGATCATTACCGTCTCGGCAAGATCATGCGGCAGGCGATCGACGAGCTCGGACGCAGGACAGTGATCGTTGCGAGCGGCGATCTCTCGCACAAGCTTAAGGCGAGCGGCCCCTACGGCTTTGCTCCCGAGGGTCCCGTATATGATGAGCGGATCATGGACGTCTGCGGCAGGGCGGCATTCGGGGAGCTGTTTGATTTTGATTCGGATTTCTGCGAAAAAGCGGCGGAATGCGGGCATAAATCCTTTGTCATCATGGCCGGAGCCTTTGACGGGATTGCGGTGAGCGCCGAGAAGCTCTCGCATCAGGATGTGACCGGAGTCGGCTACGGCATCTGTATTTTCAGGCCCGAAGGTCCCGATGAGAGCAGGCATTTTCTCAAAAACTACATAGAGCGGATCGAGCGCGGACTCGACGATGCGGCGATGAGCGCCGACCCTTACGTGAGGCTCGCATACAGGACAATCTACGAGTACATACTTTGGAACAGGAAGCTCGCGATCCCCGACGGACTGCCCGATGAGATGAGGCGGCGGCAGGCCGGGACCTTTGTCTCGATCCATAAGCACGGCGACCTGCGGGGATGCATCGGTACCACGGGACCGACGACCGCGTGCATCGCGCAGGAGATAATAAATAACGCGATCAGTGCCTCGACCGAGGACCCGCGCTTTAATCCGATCACGCCCGATGAGCTTGCAAGCCTTGAGATCAATGTCGATGTGCTCGGTTCTCCCGAGAGCATCGAATCACCGAAGGAGCTCGATGTTAAACGCTACGGCGTCATCGTTACGAGCGGGAACAGGAGAGGCCTGCTGCTTCCCGACCTCGACGGAGTGGACTCTGTCGAGCAACAGATCTCGATAGCGATGCAGAAAGCGGGGATCAGGCCCGGCGAGAAGATCAGGCTGCAGAGGTTCGAGGTAGTAAGACATGTTTAAGGCGCAGGCAGCGGGAAAACAAGATATGCCGGGCGGTACAAAGAGACTTCCGCATTATTGTAAATATCATGAAAATCCTGTATAATACGGGTGCAGATCGAAGTCTGACGAGGGCTGTGGTTCACGGCCCTTTTTCAATGACAGAGTGACAATGAAGGTAAGAAACACATGAAGAAACGCATATTGGCAATTCTCTTATTGCTTTTGATCATATTTGAGGCTGTGTCCGGGCAGGGCGTCCGCGTAAGCGCGGATGACGATACGGGCATCATCTGGCCTACGGGACCCGAGATCACGGCGGACGGCGCGATTGTTGTCGAGGCGACGACGGGCAGCATTTTATACGAGAAAAATATCTATGACAAGTTTTTCCCCGCCAGCACGACCAAGATCCTGACCACTCTCGTGGCGCTCGAGAACAGTGAGCTCAACGAGATCGTGACCGTGAGCTACGCTGCGGATAACTACGTCTCGAAGACCAGCTCGCGTATGGGACTGGTCGAGGGCGAGCAGATCACGATGGAGCAGGCGCTGTACGGCATCATGCTCGAGTCCGCGAACGAGGGAACCTATGCGGTCGGCGAGCATGTCGGCGGCTCGATCGCGCGTTTCATCAAGATGATGAACGCAAAAGCGAAGTCTCTCGGCTGCACCCATTCCAATTTTGCGAATTCACACGGTCTGCACGATGAGGACCACTACACCTGTCCCTACGATATGGCGCTGATCGCGCGCGCGGCCTACCAGAACGAGACCTTCATGAAGATCAACGGCACCGCGACTTACGCGATGC
Organism: Lachnospiraceae bacterium; assembly: GCA_016288005.1. Taxonomy (GTDB): domain Bacteria; phylum Bacillota; class Clostridia; order Lachnospirales; family Lachnospiraceae; genus RUG11977. The sequence goes on along the minus strand of JAEEXY010000016.1, from coordinate 34,977 downwards.
CCGCGACCAATAAGAACGAGGCGAAGCTGCTCACGAACCACCACTGGTTCCTGAACAAAACGATGAAGTACGACTACTGCATCGGCGGAAAGACAGGCGCCACGACCCAGGCGGGCTATTCGCTCGTGACTTACGCGAAAAAGGACGGCATGACCATCATTTCCGTTGTCATGCACGATGAGACCTGGGCAAAGGTTTACACGGATACAAAGACCCTGCTCGATTACTGTTTCGACAATTTCAGGACATACAGGATGAGCGATCTGGCGGGCAGCGGCAGTGATATTCCTTCGCTGTTTTCGGGCGAGATCGACGAGTTCAACGAGGACCGCGAGAGTGTGCTGCACAGCGGCACAGAGGGCGGACTCGTGATACTTCCGGACGCGGTCGCGCCCGAAGAAACGATCAAGCGCATCGATTATGATCCCGAGGCGGATATCGGTCACGGAGACAATGTTATCGGCACGATATCCTACACCTACGGCGATAAGATCGTCGGCATGGCCGACATCGTATATTACAATTCCTCAGATGCCATGAACGAGGCGGCATTCGCGAAACGCTGGCCCGGGTTCATGATCCCGGTCGACACGGCGTTTGAGGGCATCGATATCAGCACGCTGTCGATGTCGAAGAAAAAGAGCACAGAGCTGCCCAAACTCTCGGATCTGATCGATCTGGAGAAAGCGGCGCCGGTGGCAGTCGGCGTCGGCATCGGCTCGTTCGCGCTGCTTGTCGGCCTGCTGATACTGCTGCTGACCAGGAAAAAGAGGCGGTAATGCCGGAAGAGACGGCGGCTGCCGAAGACAGGACATAAACTATGATTTTTGAAACACATGCGCATTACGACGATGATGCCTTCGCGGCCGACCGGGACGGGGTACTTGCAGGGCTGGCGGCAGAGGGCGTTGCGGCAGTCGTAAATATCGGCGCGGATATGGCATCCTCGCGCAGGAGCCTCGAGCTGGCGCGGAAGTATGATTTTATGTATGCGGCGGTCGGAGTGCACCCTGACAGCGCGGGAGAGATCGTTCCGTATACTGTGACTGCGGACGATGATGACCGCAAAGAGTACAGCTCGGACGAGTGCCGGCGTAATCTGGCGGAGCTGCGGGAGATGGCGGCATCGGAGAAAGTCATCGCGATCGGCGAGATCGGGCTCGATTATCACTGGAACGTTTATCCCCGCGAGGTGCAGAAAGAGGCCTTTATAAAGCAATGGGAGCTGGCTGCGGAGCTGGGGCTCCCGATAGAGATACACAGCCGCGACGCGGCGGAAGACACGATGAACATCGTGCGTGAGATGTATGCGCGCGAACAGGCGGCGGGCAGAGCGCTGCGCGCTGACATGCACTGCTATTCCTACAGCCCCGAGCAGGCCGCCGAGTACACGAAGATGGGGCTGTATTTCGGGATAGGCGGCGTCCTGACCTTTAAGAACGCGAAAAAGCTGCGGGAAGTGGTCGACGCGGTTCCGATCGACCGGCTCCTGCTCGAGACCGACTGCCCGTATCTGGCGCCGGAGCCTCACCGCGGGAGCCGCAATTACAGCGGATACCTGCATAACGTTGTCGCGGAATTCGCACGGATAAAGGGACTGACCGAAGAGGAGGTCGAGGACATCACTTACACTAACGCGTGCCGCTTTTTTAATCTGCAGGTGTGAGACATACAGCAGCTGTTCTGCTTTGACGGCTGTTAACGAAGTCCCCGCGAAGGACCGGCGCCGGAGCGGTTTACTTCAGGAAGGATGATTGAATATGGCATATCTGGGAGATCCGAAGAGAACGATCGAGATACTTAACAAATACCACATCGTGTTCCAGAAAAAGTTTGGGCAGAATTTCCTCATAGACACGCATGTTCTGGACAAGATCATCGCGGCGGCAGGCATCACGAAGGACGACACGGTGCTCGAGATCGGCCCCGGCATCGGAACGATGACCCAGTATCTGTGCGAGAACGCGGGCAAAGTCATAGCGGTCGAGATCGACCGCACGCTGGTACCGATCCTCGAGAACGATACGCTGTCGGAATATGACAATTTCCGCGTAATAAACGAAGATGTCCTAAAGCTCGACCTGAAACAGCTGATAGATGACGAAAACGGCGGCAGGCCCATCAAGGTGGCGGCGAATCTGCCGTATTACATAACAACTCCGATCGTTATGAAGCTGCTCGAGGAGCGGCTTCCGATCGACAATATCACGGTCATGGTGCAGAAGGAAGTGGCCGAGCGTATGCAGGCAGGCCCCGGCAGCAAGGATTACGGCGCGCTGTCTCTGGCAGTGCAGTATTACGCGGACGCGTACATCGCGGCCAATGTTCCGCCCAACTGCTTCATGCCGCGTCCCAACGTCGGTTCCGCGGTCATCCGCCTGACGCTCCATAAGGAGCCCCCGGTAAAGGTACACGACGAGAGGCTGATGTTCGCGCTGATCCGCGCTTCGTTCAACCAGCGCAGGAAAACGCTGCAGAACGGCATCAACAATTCACCTGAGCTCAGCTTCTCCAAGGAGGCAGTCTCCGCGGCGCTGCAGAAAATGGGACTTTCCGAGACCGTCAGGGGCGAGAGCCTGACGCTGGAACAGTTCGCGGGGCTTAGCGATCTGCTGGGAGCGTGAGTCCGGTTTGAGCGAAAACAGAGCGGAACGCACGGGAGTGGGAAACTTATCCTGCGGGACCTACGGTCCCGGGTATTAACGTTAATGTTTGGAGGAGGACGCTGTGAAATCTATCGCACTCGATGAAAAATGGACATTCAGACAGGGATATCTTGATTCGATCGGCATGCTCTGTACGGATCTCGGCGTGGAGGTGAACCTGCCTCACGACGGCATGATAGGGACCGAAACTGTGCCCGATGCGCCCGCGGGAGCGGATATGGGGTATTTTACGGGCGGACAGACGAACTATACCAAATATGTTTCCATCCCGAAGGAGTGGGAAGGCGAGTGCGTAGGCCTGCAGTTTGACGGCGTCATGATGAACGCGTCCGTCGACATCAACGGAGGCAGGGTCGCGCTGCAGCACAACGGATATATGCCGTTTTTCGTCGATCTGACAAAGCATGTGACGTTCGGAGAGGAAAACCGCATAACGATAAACGTAAATACGGGCATGCAGCCCAATTCGCGCTGGTACACGGGATCGGGGCTGTACAGGGGCGTGAAGCTCCTCCACGGACCGCGGGTACATGTCGTGCCCGACGGCATTTATGTATATACAAAAGAGATTAGCGACGGGTACGCGTTTCTTGAGGCGCTCGTCGATGTGGCAAACGATACGCTCGAAAACCGTCTGGCAAAGATCACGCTGACGCTCCTCGATGAGGATACGGGAGCGGTTTGTGCCGTGACGCAGCGCGTGATCAGGGTCGGCGCCTGCGGCCGCGAGACGGCCCGGACCGCATTTACGGTAAAGGAGCCGAGGCTCTGGAGCGCTGAGGATCCGCAGCTGTACAGGGTCGGGGTAACGGTAGAGGATATCGGCGTATACCGCACACATTTCGTTAAAAATGAAAATGTGACCGTCGATGAGGCTTCGGTACTCTTCGGCATCAGGACAGTTACCGCGGACGCGGTCAGAGGCCTGCGCATCAACGGAAAAACCGTGAAACTCAGGGGCGGCTGCCTGCATCACGACAACGGTCTGCTGGGCTCGGTCTCGCTGTACGAGGCTGAGGCGAGAAAGATTAAAAAACTTAAATCCGAAGGCTTCAACGCGATCAGGACCGCGCACAATCCGCCTTCGTCCGCACTGATCGAGGCCTGCGACAGGCTCGGCATGTATGTGTTTGACGAGGCCTTTGACGCATGGTCCGTAGGAAAGCGCGGCGGCGATTACAACCAATATTTTGAGGCGGACTGGGAAAAGGATCTCACCGCATTTGCAAAAAGAGACAGGACGCATCCCTGCGTGATCATGTGGTCTACGGGCAATGAGATACCCGAGCGCGGAGGCTTAAGCGACGGCTATGCGCTGGCCGCGCGGCTCGCGGAGACGATACGGTCGCTCGATGGGACCAGGCCGGTCAGCAACGGTATCTGCTCGCTCTGGAGCGGTCTCGATGATACTCTGGCGATCAGTCAGAATCAGGCACAGAATGCATCGGACGGGTTCGGGACACATCTCTGGGAGCAGGTCACGGAGCCTTTTACAAACGGGCTCGATGTCGTCGGATACAATTACATGGAGGATATCTACGAGCGTGACCATGAAATGTATCCCGACAGGGTGATCTTAGGCTCGGAGAATTTCCCGAAGGAGATAGGCTTCCGCTGGCCGATGGTGGAGAGTCACGACTATGTGATAGGAGACTTTACCTGGACAGCCTGGGATTACCTGGGTGAGGCAGGCATCGGAAAAGCCGCGTATGTCGACGCGGACGATCCCAAAGCGCCCAAGAACCCGTGGGATCTGATGCCTCAGCAGACATCGCCCTATCCCTGGAGGCTCGCCAACGACGCCGATTTTGACATCACGGGCGCGATGAAGCCGCAGGGCGCTTACCGCAGCATCGTCTGGGGGAGTGAGAGGACCTGCCTGTATTCGATGCATCCCGATACATACGGCAAAAAGGAGATCACCAGCATGTGGGGCTTCCCGTATGTGCTCTCCTGCTGGAATTATGCGGGATACGAGGGAAAGCCGGTCGATATCGTGGTATTCTCGCGCGCGGAAGAGGTCGAGGTTTTCTTAAACGGAGAGTCTCTCGGCAGAAAGCCTGTATCAAAGGATCGTCCCCTGCCGTATTCGGTCCGTTTCGAGACAGCCTACAGGCCCGGAAAGCTCGAGGCCGTAAGCTACGTCGGAGGGCGTGAGATATCGCGCGATGAGCTGGTGACGACAGGCGAGGCAAAGAGCATCCGCCTGATACCTGAGAAGACAGAAATGCGTGCTGACGGGCATGATTTGATCTATGTCGGGATAGAGATAACGGACGCGGACGGACGCGTGGTGCCGGATGCTGAAATACCTCTGACTGCAGAGCTTACCGGCAGCGCGGTACTGGCGGGCTTCGGCTCGGCAAATCCTATTACGGACGAGAATTACACAGATAAAGAAACTACCGTATACCGGGGCCGCGCGATGGCGGTGATCCGCTCGGGCTACGCGCCCGGAGAGTGCTGCTTAGAGGTGAGGGCAGAGGGTTTGGAGCCGGTAAGAGTCGGACTGAGTGCGGAGCCGGTATGATGCCGGTCTGACCGGCCGGTGTTGATGTGAATACGGTTTCCGGGCAGAAATGATATGAGCCGGAAGACATGATAAAAAGCGCCCGGTGCAGGCAGTTCGCTTGCGCCGGGCGCTTTGTCACAAGGATCTGTATCAGTTTATCTCCATCGGCGGAACGGGTTTTCCGAGCCTCTTATACATTGTTTTTCTGACAGCTTTTAATATATTCTCGTATCCCGTGCAGCGGCAGAGGTGACCCGAGAGGAGCTTGCGCAGCTCGGCTTCGGTGTACTCTTTGCCGGACTCTAAGATCTCGACTGCGGTCATGATAAAGCCGGGGGTGCAGAAACCGCACTGTACGGCCGTTTCCTCCATGAATGCCTGCTGGATGTCGGAGAGCTCGCCGTCGGGTCCGATCAGGGACTCGAGGGTGCGGATATTTTTGCCGTCGGCCCAGACTGCCAGATACAGGCAGGAGTTGTAGCATTCGCCGTCGATGATGACATTGCAGGCGCCGCATTCGCCGACCTCACAGCCCTTTTTGACAGAGGTCAGGGAGAAATCATTGCGGAGCATGTCGGTAAGGGATGCGCGGACATCCACGACCTTCTCGACACGGCGTCCGTTTAAAGTGAAATTAACTGTTGAGTATTGTGCCATCAGATCTCACCTCCACATCTTCTGACCGCTTCCCTGAGCGCGCGCTTTGCGCTCTCCACCGCGATATGCTCGCGAAAATCCTTGGCTGCGCGCCATGAATCACGGGCGTGGACGTCGTTTAATACTTCCTTTGCAAAAGCCTCGATATTGGCCTCGGTGATCTCTTTGCCAGCGATAAAGGCTTCGGCGGTCTTTGCCCTCAAAGGCACCGGACCCGCGACGCCGTATGCTATGCGGACGCGCTCGAAGGTCTTTTTATCCTCGGAAAGTCTCGCATTCACCGAAGTTCCGAGAGTCGCGATATCCATCGCGCTGCGCATCGCGTATTTGATGTAGAAGCCGTTCGTGTTCTCCCAGGATTCCTTCGGGATAAGGATCGCGGTCTGGATCTCTCCGTCCTCGACATTGATATCCACGGTGCCGGCTTTGATGTAAAACTGCTCGATGGGCAGGCGGCGGATGCTGTTCTTTCCTGTCAGCTCGATGATCGCATCGTAAGCGAACAGGGTCGACGCCGAATCTGCGGACGTTACGCCGTTGCAGGTATTGCCGCCGATGGTACCGGCGTTCCTGATCTGCGGTCCGCCGACCTGATCGACAGCCTCGCCGAGACAGAGCAGCTTTTCCTGGATGATCGGGTTCTTCGTTATATGCGAGAAGCTGGTGAGCGACCCGATACGGATGGTTCCGTCATCTTCCAGATCGATCCCGCGCATCTCATCTATCTTCTGTATCGAAATGAGCGCCTTTCCTGCACGCTTTCCTTCGCGCATTTGGACAAATACATCGGTGCCGCCCGCGACGATCTGTGCCTCGGGATGGGCCAGACGCAGCTCTACGGCGTCCCGGACGCTCGTTGCTTCGTATAATGCAGCCATGTCATACATAATAATGCTCCATTCTGTACTGATCCGGATACCGGCAAACATAAGCTCACGGTGATCACGGAATGTACCAATCAGATGATGTAGTGGTCTATGGTCTGTTCTTTATCACTGCTCCAACAACCCTGCTTCTTTAAACTTCTTGAACATAATATGCGGGTTGATCGGCAGCTGATCGATCGCCACTCCGGTAGCCGAAAGAACCGCGTTGCGGATGGCGGGAGCCATCGAGCATGCGGGAGGCTCGCCGAGGGCCTTTGTGCCGAACGGCGAAGTGGGCTCGGGATTCTCGATGAAATCAACCTCGAGATGGGGATGATCCATAAATGTCGAAAGCTTGTAGTCGAGCAGGTTGTTGTTCAGCGGACGTCCCGTCTTCTCATCGAAGAGGAGCTGCTCGGAAAGTCCGTAGCCGATAGCCATCGACATGCCGCCGTGTACCTGTGCCTCGGCGAGAGCGGGGTTGATCAGCCTGCCGCAGTCGTGGACGTTCAGGCACTTGTTGAGCGTGATCTTGCATGCGGGGATATCAACGGTCAGGTCGACGAACGAGCATCCGAAGGAATAAGCATTGTTGCGGATGGTGTAGGTGGACTCCGCCGTGATGTGCTCACTGTGCGCGGGATCGTACTGAACCTGCATCGCGAGCTCGGAAAGGCTCATGAGCACTTTTCCGTCCGTGGCGCGGACGATATTGCCGTCCTCTATCTCGAGATTGTACTCGTCCTGACGGGTGAGTCTCGCGGCGTGCTTTAATATCTTGTCGCGCAGGATATTACCGGTCTGCGTGATGGAAAAGCCCGCGACATAAGTCTGACGGGAGGCGTAAGCGCCCAGGCCCGTAGGCGTGATATCCGTATCCTGGCATGAAACCACGTGGACATCCTTGTAGCTCTTCAGTCCGAGAACCTCCGCCGTCATCTGCGCATATGCGGTGTCGGCACCCTGACCGATCTCGGTCTCGCCGCACTGCATGGTAACGGTGCCGTCGAGGTTGAGCAGCATACGGTTTGACGAGGTCTCGAGGGAGATCGGGTAAACCGCTGTGTTATACCAGAATGTGGCCACGCCGACGGCGCGTCTTACATCGCCCTTATCATTGGCGTATTCGGCCTTTCTGCGGTCATATTCGAAATCCCTGCGTCCCTTGTCGAGACACTGCCTGAAGGAATCGAAGTAGTTGACGTTCTTGGAGAAGCTGTCCTCGAATTTGTCCGGCATGATGACCTGCATGCGGTAATCTATCGGATCTTTGCCGAGCACGCGGGCACAGTCGTCGATATTGCTCTCGTCGGCGAAGGAAGCCTGAGGCATACCGTATCCGCGCATCGCGCCTGCAGTTGGACGGTTGGTAAATACGGTGTAGCTGTCGCACTCATAGTTCGGGCAGGGATAATGCTGGGGGAATGAGCCCATCGCCTTTGCCACGATCGAGTGACCGTGAGAAGCGTAGGAACCCTGATTCGAGAAGCACTCTACCTTACGTGCCGCGATATTGCCGTCTTTGCGCAGCCAGGTGACGATATGGAAACGGATGGCATGACGGACACGGTTCGAAACGAAGGTCTCCTCACGGGAACAGTCGATGCGGACCGGTCTGCCGCCCACCTGAGTCGTGCACCAGCAGCAAAGAGGCTCATACAGAGCGTCCTGTTTGTTGCCGAAACCGCCTCCGATGTAGGGCTTGATTATATGAATGTCTGCCCACGGGCGGCCGATGGCCTGTCCGCAGACACGTCTGATGATATGGGGGATCTGGGTGGATGTGGTGCATACGATGCGCCCGTTTTCCTCATAGGCAAAGCAGCCGTGATTCTCGATATGGCAATGCTGAACGGTGGGGGTGTCGTACCAGCCTTCGACCTTGATCAGCCCTTCCTCTTTGATGGCCTCGGCGTAATCGCCGGAGCGGCTGGAGGTATGCTTGAGGATATTGTTCGGGTATTCGTCGTGCAGTTGGGGTGCTCCGTCCTTCATGGCCTCTTGGACATCAAGGACAAAGGGCAGCTCTTCATATTCCACCTCGAGCGCGCGAACGCCCTGCATGGCTGCGACCTCGGTCTCGGCTATAACCACGGCAACATCGTCGCCGTAGTAGCGCACATGTCTGTTCAGCAGATGACGGTCGGCAACGTCCTGATGCGACGGATCCATGGACCAGGGATGACCCGCGGTAGGGAAGCAGATATCCGGAACGTCAAAGCATGTAAGGACCTTGACCACACCCTCTATCGCCTCGGCCTTCGATGTGTCAACGGACTTAACGAAGCCGTGCGCGATGGTGGAATGTTTGATCCTGACGTAGAGCGCGTTATGCGGGATCAGATCCTCGTAATATTTGGTTCGGCCGGTGACTTTGTCAAAAGCATCGACTCTTACTACACTTTCTCCTGTCTTCATAAGTACTTTAACCTCCTCCGAAAAGTACATACAATAGGCTAAAAATTATTATAGCACATAAAATATTTTTTTACAGTACTTTCGCGAAAATAGTTGAAATAATTGTAGAGGTTGCACTAATGCGGCCGCGGATTTAAAATCAGAGCGGGACGTTATGGTCATTAACCGGGAAATGAAGGTAAAAATAATTGTATAAATCTAACAATTTTTGTGATATACTGAAGTGTGGAGATAAAACGGAGCGCGTGACCGCGATCATAGGATCGGGCGGGAAGACTTCCCTGATGATGAGGCTGGCATCTGAGCTGGCGGCATCCGGCAGGACGATCGTGAGCACGAGCACGCATATCATGCGGCCGGAAAACATACCGACGGCCGGGACATTGTCAGAGATATCAGGTTTGGCTGAAACGGTACGGACCTCTCCCGTCTGCATAGGGACTCTGACTGCGGACGGGAAGCTTACTACACCGGTAGAACCGTTTGAGGAGCTTGAAAAGGCGGCGGACTATCTGCTCATCGAGGCAGACGGGTCGAGGCGCCTGCCGCTCAAATGTCATGCGCAGCATGAGCCCGTGATCCCGGAGAATGCCGGACTCGTGATACTCGTGATCGGGCTGTCGGGGATCGGCAAAAAAGTCGGGGAAGCGGTCCACAGACCGGAGATATTTGAGGCGCTGACAGGGCTTTCCGTATCGGATACGGTTACGGCAAAAGCCGCGGCAGAGGCGGTGATCAAGGAGCTGCCGGTTATTATGGCAGCGGGAGCGGACAGCATGGATCGGACCGCGGATGAAACAACGGGAGATGGGGCCTTGGGAGGTACTGCCCGGCGTTTCTGCGTTTTCATCAATCAGGCCGATACTGAGAGCGACATGGATACGGCGCGGGAGCTCGCGGCCGGGCTTAAAGGGATAACCTGCTACGCGGGTTCGGTAAGAGACGGCAGCTACGAGCGGCTTACCTGATCGGACAAACGATCGCAGGAACATGCAGAGAAAGATCCCGAAAGCCGGAACTTACAGACAAATATATGAGGCGATAATGAAGATTCTTATCAGAGGCGCGGGTGATCTCGCGACCGGCATAGCATACAGATTAAAGCGCTGCGGACATGACATCCTGATGACGGATGTGGCGGTCCCGACCGCAGTGCGCAGAACGGTGGCATTTTCGCGGGCGGTGTACGAAGGGCGCGCGGAGGTGGAAGGGATCGAAGCGGTACTTGTCAGCGATATTGATGAGGCGGAAGCGGCGATCGCGTCGGACAGGATACCGGTCATCGTGGACCCCGAAGCGGCGGTCAGAGAGGGATTTGCTCCCGATGTCGTGGTGGACGCGATCATCGCTAAGAGAAATACGGGCACAGGCATCACCGACGCGGGACTCGTGATCGGAGTGGGTCCCGGTTTTACCGCGGGAGTTGACTGTCACTGCGTAGTGGAGACCAAACGCGGGCATTACCTCGGCAGGACTATCTACGACGGCAGCGCTATCCCGAATACGGGCATTCCGGGAGAGATAGGCGGTTATTCGATAGAGCGCATCATCAGAGCGGAGGCGGAGGGCGAGTTCCGCCCGGTCAGACAGATCGGCGAAAAGGTGCTCAAAGGCGATATCGTGGCCGAATCGGGCGGAGTCCCGATCAAAGCGCTGATGCCCGGCATCATTCGCGGCATGCTGCAGGAGGGCGTGCATGTCACGCCCGGCATGAAATGCGGCGATATAGACGCGAGATGCGAAGTCTCGCATTGTTATACGATCTCCGATAAGGCACGCGCGATAGGAGGAGGCGTCCTTGAGGCTGTCTCACGTTATGAGGAGCGGCTCAAAGGCACCGGGATCATCGTCCTGGCAGCGGGCGAGGGCAGGAGATACGGCTCGAATAAGCTGCTGGCCGAGATAGACGGGAGGCGGATGTTTGAGCATTGTCTTGAAGCGGTGGCCGGGACGGGCTGCAGACGCACCATTGTCACGGGATACGCCGAGATAGCCGCGCTGGCGGAAAAGCTCGGTTTTGCGGTTGTAGAGAACAACAGGCCGGAGCTCGGGATATCCGAGTCGATAAGGCTCGGCCTGGACGCGATGAAGGACGCGAAGGCGCTGATGTTTACGGTCTGCGACCAGCCCGGCGTAACGGCGGATACATATGAGAGGCTGCTGCGGGCTTATGCAGCGGGAGATAAGGATCTTGCGTGCATGGGGCACGGAGAGGACATGCTGGGCAATCCCTGTTTGTTCGGCAGGAAGTATTTTGCGGAGCTTGCCGGGCTGACCGGAGATGTCGGAGGCAAGCGCGTGATCATGAAGCACCGCGGCGAACTGATCGTTGTCAGCGCGAGCGAAGCGGAGCTCGAGGATGTGGATTTTAACCCGAACGCAGGGTGATGCTCCGATGAAGCAGGGTAATTAAAGGTATTACCGGGGCATTCGGATATGGAGGTTCTATGTCAACATTTTATGTAAACGGCAAGGAATACACCAGGGATTCCAGGCAGAAGCTGCTGCGGTTCCTGCGCGATGAGCTGCATCTTACTTCGGTAAAGGACGGCTGCAGCGAGGGCGCGTGCGGCGCATGTACGGTCATCATCGACGGAGAGACCATAAAGGCCTGCGTGCCCGGACTCGATATGCTCGACGGCAGGCATATAATCACCGTGGAGGGGCTTTCCGAATGGGAGACCAGGGTTTTCACCTTTGCCTACGGTGAGGCCGGAGCGGTTCAGTGCGGCTTCTGCATTCCGGGTATGGTGCTCTGCACAAAGGCGCTGCTCGATAAGAATCCCGATCCCACCGAAGCCGAGATAAGGTATGCCCTGCGCAACAATTACTGCCGCTGCACGGGCTATGTTAAGATAATCGCTGCGGTAAAGCTGGCGGCAGAGATCATGCGGACCGGCGTGATCCCCGAGCCCGGGACCACCGACTGGAGCATGGGCCAGCGCGTTCACAGGCTCGATGTTCCCGAAAAGGTACAGGGCTACGGCAAATATCCCGACGACTATTACATGGACGGCATGCTCTACGGTTCGGCGCTCCGCAGCAAGTATCCCAGAGCCAGAGTCCTCTCGATCGACACCACCGCCGCAAAGGCGCTTCCGGGCGTGGCTGCGGTGCTCACAGCGGACGACATTCCGGGCGAGAATAAGATTGGTCACTTAAAGCACGATCAGTATACGCTGATCCCCGTCGGCGGGCTGACGCATTATCTCGGGGACGCGGTCGCGCTGGTGGCGGCCGAGGACCGTGAGACGCTGGAAAAAGCGAAAAAACTGATAAAGGTCGAATATGAGGTCCTGCCCCATGTTCACACTATAGAGGAGGCCAAGGCGCCGGGCGCGCCGAAGGTTTTCGACGAAGAAGAGAACAATATCCAGGCATACAAGCATGTCTCGAGAGGTGACGCCGACGGAGCGATAAAGGCATCAAAGCACGTGATCACCGAGCATTTTGAGACACCGTGGACAGAGCATGCGTTTCTTGAGCCCGAGTGCGCCGTCGCGTTTATCGACGACGATGGCGATGTAATGATGTACTCGAGCGACCAGAGCGCGCATACGACGCTGCATGAGGTCACGCTGATGCTCGGCACGAAAAAGGTCAAGGTACAGAACGCCCTCGTAGGAGGCGGCTTCGGCGGCAAGGAGGATATGAGCGTTCAGCATCATGCGGCGCTGCTCGCGTACCGGACGGGACGCCCTGTAAAGGTTAAGCTCACACGTGCCGAATCACTGCTCATCCACCCGAAGCGCCATCATTTCGTTATGGATTTTACGATGGGCTGCGACGAAAACGGCAGGATCATGGGCGTTAAGGCAAAGGTCGAGTCGGATACCGGCGCATTCGCGTCGCTGGGCGGACCAGTGCTGGAGCGCGCGTGTACGCATGCCGCAGGGCCCTACGCCTATGAGAATTTCGAGATCGAAGGTACCGCATACTATACGAACAATCCGCCCGCGGGCGCGTTCCGCGGTTTCGGCGTGACGCAGACCTGTTTCGCTACCGAGACGCTGCTCAATATGATGGCGGAAAAGATTGGCATTTCCGCATGGGAGATCAGATACCGCAACGCGATCAGACCCGGCGGAGTACTGCCGAACGGCCAGATCGTCGATGAGTCGACGGGACTGGTCGAGACACTTGAGGCGATCAAAGACGACTATGATAAGGCGATCGCGGAAGGCAAGCCCGTCGGCATAGCCTGCGCGATGAAGAACGCGGGCGTCGGTGTCGGTATTCCCGACTGGGGCCGCGCGAAGCTCATAGTTGAGGCCGATGAAAAGGTCCATATATATTCGGGAGCGTCGTGCATCGGACAGGGACTCGGAACCGTTCTCGTGCAGATGGTCGTTACAAACACGGATATCCCGCGTGAAGATATAGTTTACGAGCGCAGCAATACCTGGATCGCGCCTGATTCGGGCGACACTTCCGGCTCGCGCCAGACCATGATCACGGGCGAAGCGGCGCGCAGGGCCTGCGAGAAGCTCATGGAGGCCAAAAAAGGAAAGACGCTGAAAGACCTCGTCGGACAGGAGTTTTACGGCGAGTATCTCGCAAAGACCGACCCTCTCGGCGCGAATGTGCCCAATCCCGTTTCGCACGTGGCTTACGGCTACGCGACGCAGATGTGCATTCTGGATCCGAAGACACGCAAAATAGAGAAATTTGTGGCGGCACATGACGTCGGCAAAGCGGTAAACCCGCTGTCTGTCGAAGGTCAGATCGAGGGCGGAGTGGTCATGAGCATGGGCTATGCGCTGACCGAGCAGTACCCGATCGACGAGAACTGTAAACCGATCGAGAAATACGGCTCACTCGGACTTTTCCGCGCGCATGAGATCCCCGAGATCAAGGCGATAGTCGTGGACAAGCCCGGACTCAAGGTTGCGGGCGGAGCGATAGGCATAGGCGAGATCACCTCGATCCCGACCGCGCCTGCGATCGCCGACGCGTATTACAGGCTCGACGGCGTGCGTTCGTTTGAACTGCCGATCAAGGGCAATCCGTACGAGAGAAAGAGAGATAAATAAACCGGACAGGTCGTATCAGCACAGCGAGGAGAGCATATGGCAAGTAAGAAGTTTCCTTATAAGGCGGCGTATGTCGCATGCAATAAGAACTGCAAAGTCAATCTTGAGGATCCCTGCCGCTACGGCTGCGTGGGCTGCGGACAGTGCGTCGAGGCATGTAAGTTCGACGCGATCCATATCAATGCCGCGGGCGTTGCGGAGGTTGACGAAGCAAAGTGCATGGCCTGCGGAAAATGCGTTAAGGTATGTCCGCGCGAGGTCATCCGCATCCATGAGATTTATAATTATGTTACCGTAACCTGCTCAAACCGTGAGCCAGGTGCCATAGCGCGCAAGCAGTGTGAGACCGCCTGCATCGGCTGCGGTATATGTGAAAAAACCTGTACGGCAGGATCGATCACCGTGCAGGATAATCTGGCCCATATTAAGGAAGACCTGTGTCTTTCCTGCGGTATGTGCGCGGTGAAGTGCCCGAGGGGCGCGATAACGGATCGCAGGGGGATACTGGCTTAAAGCCACTTTACCAGTCCGCGGTCGCTCCATATCTGCACCTCTACATAGCATTCGGGACCATATCTGAAGTCCGGGTTCCATATCTGCGGAAGCCCGTATTTTTCGATGATCCCGAGTATCTCGTCATAGGTGTAGAGGCGGTTGCGGTATTCTTTTCCGTCTTTTACGTTCCCGCTGAAGGTCGGATGTGAATCTCCGTAGGTAAACGATACGGTCCTCAGATCGAGTTCTGCGGTGTCGATGGTGATCCATGCCGGATCCCTGTACCATTTAAGGAAGAAGGGACATTCCTCCACCACGAAATAATGCGGCGTTTCCCGCTCGATAAGGCCGCCGGCCTTTAAGAATTCCGAGCGCAGGATTGCTTCGAAACGCCTTCTTTTCTGAACATAATCATCGGGCCGTTTTGCTAAGAAGCAGTCGGCCTTTTCTTTACGGATCTTTTGGAGCACTTTTTCAGCCGCTTCATCGGTGAGTTCGGAGATACTCCTTAATGGCCCGTTTTCTTTTTCATAATAGTGGTATAATAACAAGTGGTTTCTCCCTTCGCGAAAATGCTGTAAAAATGGGGCAAACTGGTATATTATTATTTTAACCGAAAGGAATCTTAAAAAATATCTGTGTTTTTAATCTTTTTTTAATTTAACTTAAAAGACCTCTTAAGAAAGCTCATGTATAGTGGTTCTTGTCAACAGGCCAATGACACAGACAGAAAAATGAACCGAAATGTACAGAGCAGATAAAGAAAGGCTGGTTAAAGAATTATGGATATGTTCGAGAAAGTTGATAAGTTAAGAGAGAGAGCAAACGTAAGCTACGAGGAAGCAAAGGACGCGCTTGAGAGAGCGAACGGAGACATCCTCGACGCGATGATCCTCCTTGAGCGTGAGGGCAAGACCCGCCAGCAGGGCAGCGCCAGCTACAACACCGCATATACCGCGGATCAGCAGCAGAACGCGCAGAACTACGCAGGCTGCGACGCAAATGCGCAGAGAGATTGCAGACCGGGTGACGGCAGGACTTTCGGCGACAAGATCAAGGCCCTCTTCCACAAGAGCACCGTCAACTATCTCGCTATCGACCGCAAGGGCGAGCGCATCATGAGGATCCCGATCCTTGCAGCGATCCTTATCGTTCTCTTCGCATGGTATGCGGCCATCATCGCCGTTATCGTATCACTGTTCCTCGACTGCAAGTATTCCTTCGAGGGTCAGGACGAGATGAAGGCGGCCAACGACGTAGCAGGCAAGGCGGGAGATCTCGCCGAGCAGGTAAAGGAAAAAGTAGTAACCGAATACAAAAAGCTGTAATAGATATATTTCAGCGGAAAAGGAAGCATGATGAACGAACACATTCTGATCGTTGAAGACGAAGAAAAACTGGCGAGATTCATTGAACTCGAGCTGATCCATGAGGGTTATAAGGTCAGCAAGGCATTTAACGGGCGAACAGGGCTCGAAATGGCGGAAAACAATGATTTCAGCCTTATTCTCCTGGACATCATGCTTCCCGAGCTGAACGGGCTCGAGGTGCTCAGACGCCTGGGCAAGACGCACAGCACGCCCGTTATCCTTCTTACGGCCAGAGATGCCGTCATGGACAAGGTCGCGGGGCTTGACGCCGGCGCGGTCGATTATATAACGAAGCCCTTCGCCATCGAAGAGCTTCTTGCCCGTATACGCGTGGCGCTCAAACTCCACGGCAGCGCAGCGGTTGCGCAGACGGAGGAGCAGGAGGGCGTTTATACCTGGAAGGGACTTGTCCTGGACGATCCGAAGCACCGCGTGACATATTCGGGTCAGGAGATCAATCTCACGAACAGGGAATTTATCATGCTGAAAGTCCTGCTGCAGAACAGGGACATCGTTCTGTCGCGTGAAACTCTGCTGGAAAAGGTCTGCGGCTACGATTATGTCGGCGAGACCAATGTTGTTGATGTATATGTCCGTTTCTTAAGGACTAAGATAGATGAGGCATTCGGGGTGAAGATGATCCAGACTGTCAGAGGAGTGGGTTATGTCATCAAATCGGACTAAGCATGCCGGCAGCGGCAACCAGAGCAAAAAGGTCAAGTCCATTAGCCGGAGGCTGGCCCTGCGCCGTGTCAGCAAAAAGATACGCGCGAGCTTTGCCAAGGACGTGCTTGTCCTTCTTGCCGTTTTTGTTACCTGGCTTGCGGCGCTGGAATTCGCAGCGACGGGGCAGATAGCTGTCCGCGAGCGCGACTACAATATGGAGTTCGACGAGGAAAAATACGAGGAGAGCAGCGGCAGATATCCTGTTTCCCAGAGCCTCGCGGCGGTAAAATATACGGTAACCGATAAGGAAAACGGCGAGGTCATCGTTTCGTCATATCCGTTCAGATACGCAGGCCCCGTCATTTACACGATGATCGCGGTATTCCTCTTCCAGCTGCTGATGCACTGGGCGAGCTATCCGTTCGAGAATTCCTCCGTAAAACGGGTATTGAAGCCGCTCGACAATCTCGCCGCAAAGGCGGATGAGCTGGCAAGGATCGATCTTTCGGACAATAAATACAACCTGTACGGCAGTCAAAACGGTCCTGTTCCCGGCAGTTACGGTCCCGGTCAAAACGGCCCCGCTCCCGGCACTTACGGGCCGGCACAGGGCGGCTACGATCCCGCAGACGAAAAATACCGTCTGCTCGAGAATAAGATCAACAGCTTAGCGCCCGACGACGAGCAGCTTATCTCGCTCGGGGACGAGGATCTGGCGGGTATCGAGCGCGCTATGAACTCGCTGCTGATCAGGATCAGGGAAAACAATAAGCAGCAGGCGAGATTCGTCAACGACGCTTCGCATGAGCTGAGGACACCTATCGCGGTCATCCAGGGCTACGCGAACATGCTCGCGCGCTGGGGACGTGAGGACGAGAAGGTCCTCGACGAGTCGATCACCGCGATACAGAACGAATCCGAGAATATGAAGCATCTGGTGGAGCAGCTCCTGTTCTTGGCCAGAGGCGATGCGGGCAGGACACAGCTCACTATTGCTCCGATCAGCCTGAACATGCTGATGAGCGAGGTTTACGAAGAGTCGCTGATGATAGACGAGAACCACATCTACAGGCTGAGCCTTCCCGATGAGGACATCCTGGTCAATGCCGATGAAGGCCTCTTAAAGCAGGCAGTGCGCATCCTCGTTGACAATGCCGCGAAGTATACCAAAGAAAAGGATGAGATCATCTTAGGAGTCGGTGCCCGTCCGGACAACTCGGTCTATCTGAGGGTTCAGGACTCGGGTATCGGCATGAAGGAAAACGACGTGGCGCATATGTTCGAGCGCTTCTACAGGGCGGATGAGGCCCGCACCTACAACGGCACGGGACTCGGTCTCTCGATCGCGAAATGGATCGTGGACAAGCACGGCGGACATTTCGAGGTTACCTCGCGCGAAGAGCTCGGCACCAGGATCGATATCCTGCTCGCCCGCACATTTTGAGAATAATGCAGCAAAAGGTCTTTCATTTTCATGAAGGACCTTTTTAATTTCAGGAAAAAAAGATATAATACCTACAAAGGATATACAGGATATCGAATGAAGGGCCGGATACGGCTATCGGAGGGTTTATATGACTTTTAAATGCAGAAACTGCGGCGGATACATGGTTTTTTCGCCGGAAAGACAGCAGATGTACTGCTCTTTCTGCGACGGCGTCGACTGCGAGCAGCAGACCGGTGACGCGTCGCTTACGACCTGCGCTTCCTGCGGAGGCGAGATCACGGTCGGACAGTTCGTCAGTTCCTCGAAATGCCCGTTCTGCGGCAACTACCTGATCTTTGACGAAAGAGTCAGCGACAGGTTCAAGCCGGACGAGATCATCCCATTCAAGCTCGGCAAGAAGCAGGCCGTCGAGGCGATGGAAAAGGAGTTTAAAAAGCGGATATTCACGCCCATATCGTTCCTCAGTGAAAAGACACTCGGCGATATGGTCGGCAGATATGTGCCCTTTTTCCTGTATGATTTCAGGGCGCGCGGCGAATACAGGGGAACCGGCACCAAGGTGCGCAAATGGCGCGAGGGCGATTACGACTGCACGGAGACCTCGTATTACGATGTAGAGCGCGTGATGGAAGTGGACTATGACAATGTCCCCGCCGATGCGTCCGAGGAGATGCCCGACTGGAAGATGGATCTGGTCGAGCCTTATCAGTATGAGGCTCTGGAGGCCTTTGACCCTAAGTTCCTTTCGGGATTTTTCGGCGAGATCTACAATAATACCGCTGACGCGTACGCCGACCGCGCGAGACAAAAGGCCGAATCCAGCGCGCAGGTGCTGCTGCGGGATTCGATGGCGGGCTACAGATCGCTCGATCCCTCATCGGGCAATATTTCCCTCGCCGACGGGCAGATCGATTTCGCGCTTTTCCCGGTCTGGGTATATACCTACAAATGGGGCGGAAAGGATTACCTGTTCTATGTCAACGGCCAGAACGGCAAAGTGATAGGCGAGACACCGATCTCAAAGCGTAAGGTGCTGCTGTACGCGCTGACAATGGGCGGCATAATCTATGCTGTTATGTTATTTATACTTTTGATACTGGAGGTGCTGTGATGAATGATTTCGGTGCAAGCTTAAAACAGTATCTCAGACATTTTATCGTAGGCTTCATTATCGTGATCGTGCTGGCGTCGGTATTCCTGTTCATTTACCTGCGCAAGGCCAACGTACCGTCAAACTACTACGACAGCCCGAATACAGAGCGCGTTTACGGCGCGCAGAGGGTATTCGACGAGGCGGATGTGCTGACGGCGGAGCAGGAGAGCGAGCTCGAGGCCTATATCCACGAAGCGGAACTCAAGACCTGCATGGATATCGTAATTGTCACTCTTAACAGGACGCTGGCCGACTACGAGCCGGAGTACAGGTCCCGTTACGACATTCCTGTCACTCCCGACAAATACGTAATGGTATATGCGGACAAGTTCTGGGAGGACAACCGCTTCGGCTACGACAGCCCGCAGGTCCTCGACGGCACGACAGATACCGGCGACGGTGTGATCCTCGTCGACAATCTGTTCAGGGAGCCCGAGACCGGGAAGATCCACACCTGGATGGGCACGACGGGCAAGGCCGAGGTTGCCTACTCCGATTACATGATCGACAGCAGTCTCGATGATTTTTATTATTACGTCGAGGACGACTATCTGCATGCCTGCAAATACTGGGTCGACGGACTCGTCCGCAGGATGCATGTCGATGAAACGGTATATGTCTTCTACCCCAACGGCATAATCGGCACTGTGATGATCGTTTTTTCGGCTCTTTTCGCGCTGATATACTTTGCGAGCAATTCCAGCGAGAAAGCCGGCAAGAACACAACCACCAAAGAGACCTATCTTGCGGCGGAGCCCACCTTCCCTGTCTTGACGGATACCTTTACTCACAGCGATGTGCGCAGGGTCTACAATCCTCCTTCGGAGTCATCCCGCAGCGGCGGAGGAGGCGGCGGAGGCGGCCACCATTCTTCGGGCGGCGGAGGCTCGCACGGTGGTGGAGGTCACTCGAGGTAGCAATAGTGCGCCCTTGCGGGAAACTGTCAGTAAAATTGGCGGCTTTTCCTGAAAATCCTTGAAAATTCCGACATTTTGCGGTATAATATGCAGGATGGCTTGAAGTGGATTCAGTGCACACATTTTTCCAACGGAGGATAAAAACATGCCTGAAATGAGTAAAAAGTTTATTCCCGAACATATGGGCGAAGAGAACTACAGCGAGAAGATATTAAAGCTGGCTCAGCGCATCACCGACCGTATCGGACACAGGGTTACCACGAACGATCCCGAGTACTGGGGTCTTGCATGTGTTATCGACGACGAGATCGCGGATGTGGCTCTTACCATGAAGGTCAGGAAGCCGTATTATTTCGATGAGCTCTGCGCCATGAACAATATTGCTCCGGACGGCAGGGAGCAGTTCCAGGCCCTCCTGGATAAGATGGCTAAGATCGGTATCCTTGAATTCGATTACGGCGACAAGTACACCAAGGACGGCCCTATCCCCGGCACCACCTACGAGCTGAAGGACCGCCGTTACTGGGTTCCCCTGTTTGTGCCCGGATCGGCTGAATACACGAACATGAACATCGAGAGCTTAAATAAGCATCCCGAGCTTGCCATGTTCTTCGAGCGCATGACCTTCCTGCCTCTTGAGAAGGTCACACATCTGGTTCCTCCCGGAGGAGCCGGCATAGGCATGCACGTTATCCCTGTCGAGAAGGCCATTTCCATGGAAAACGGCACGATCGACATTGAGCATATATCCTACTGGCTGAAGCGTTATGAGGGCCATATCGGCGCTTCGATCTGTTCCTGCCGTGTCAGCCGCAAAAAGCTCGACGAGGGCTGCGGAGACGATTTCAACGACTGGTGCATCGGCGTCGGCGATATGGCGGATTACTGCCGTGAGACCGGACGCGGACACGACATCACCTACGATGAGGCGATGGAGATCTTAAAGCGCGCCGAGGACAACGGCTTTGTTCACCAGATTACCAATATCGACGGTGAGGGCAAGATCTTCGCCATCTGTAACTGCAACGTTAAGATATGCAACGCGCTGCGTACCTCGCAGCTGTTCAATACCCCGAACATGTCGCGTTCGGCGTATGTTGCGCGCGTCGAGAAGGAAAACTGCGTAGCCTGCGGCCAGTGCGTCGAGTACTGTCCCGCCGGAGCGGTCAAGCTCGGACAGAAGCTCTGTCTCAAGGACGGCAGCGAGGTCGAGTATCCCAAGCATGAGCTTCCAGACGAGAAGAAATGGGGTCCCGAGCACTGGGATGAGGATTACCGCGACAATAACAGGATCAACTGCTACGACACCGGTACGGCGCCCTGCAAGACGGCCTGTCCCGCGCATATCGCCGTTCAGGGCTATCTTAAAAAGGCTGCTCAGGGCAAATATGACGAGGCGCTCGCGCTGATCAAAAAAGAGAATCCGTTCCCCGCTGTCTGCGGACGTATATGCAACAGACGCTGCGAGGACGCATGTACGAGAGGCACGATCGACCAGGCGGTTTCGATCGATGCGGTTAAGAAATTCATTGCCGAGAGAGACCTTAAGGCAGAGACCAGATACATTCCCGAGATCGTTGTGGCTTCGAACCTCGGACGCTGGAAGGAAAAGATCGCCGTTATCGGAGCCGGTCCCGCAGGTCTGTCCTGCGCGTTCTTCCTTGCTCAGATGGGCTATTATCCCACCGTTTTCGAGAAGAACGAGAAGCCCGGCGGTATGCTGCGTTACGGTATCCCGTCATACAAGCTCGAGAAGGATGTGATTGACGCCGAGATCGATGTCCTCAAGGAGATGGGCGTCGAGATCAAATGCGGCGTGGATGTCGGGAAGGATATCACGCTCGACCAGCTGCGCAAGGACGGCTATAAGGCATTCTATATCGCGATCGGCTGCAGCGGCGGAAGGCTTCCCGGAGTTCCCGGCGAGGACGCTGAGAACTGTACTACAGCAGTAGATTTCCTGAAAGTAGCGAACGAGGGTAAGGTTAAGGTTTCCGGACGCACGGTAGTCGTGGGCGGCGGAAACGTAGCGATAGACGCGGCGAGAGTCAGCTCGAGGAGCGGCGCGGATACTGTTGAGATGGTATGTCTCGAGACCCGCGACATTATGCCCGCCACCAAAGAGGAGATCGCGGATGCGGAGGCTGACGGCGTTCACGTTAACTGCGGATGGGGCCCGAAGGAGGTCATCGTCGAGAACGGCAGGGCGCGCGCGATCGTATTCAAGAAGTGTCTGAGCGTTTATGACGACGAGCACCGTTTCAGACCTCATTACGATGAGAACGACACCATGACCCTCGAGGCAGACAATATAGTATTCGCGATCGGACAGACCATTATCTGGGGCGATCTGCTCGCGGGCACAAAGGTTACATACGGCAGAGGAAACGGTCCCGTTGCCGACAAACTCACATATCAGACCGATGAGCCCGATATCTTCGTCGGCGGCGATGTATTCACCGGACCCAAGTTCGCGATCGACGCCATCGCGCAGGGCCATGAAGCAGCCGAGTCGCTGCACCGTTTCGTACAGCACGGACATATGACGATCGGCCGCAACAGGAGACAGTTCATCGAGCTGGACAAGAAGAATATCTCTGTTCCTTCGTACGACAACTCGTCCCGTCAGGTGGCATACACCCAGAAGGACGTTGACGCAAAGGGCTTTAAGGATTACCACGGAACGCTCACCGAGGAGCAGGTTAAGATAGAGACCGCGAGGTGTCTGGGCTGCGGAGCTTCGGTCGTTGACGAGAATAAGTGTATCGGCTGCGGTATCTGTACCACAAAGTGCGCGTTTGACGCGATCAAGCTCCACCGCGAGAGACCGGAGTGCAGCACGATGGTCAAGGCCGAGGATAAGGCAAAGGCACTGCTGCCTTACGTCTTAAAGCGCGGAGCCAAGATACTTTTCAAGAAAAAAGAGAAATAAGAGGCGAATAAATGCACGAACTTGGTGTGGTCTTTTACATCGTAAAGGATGTGAAAAAGGTTGCGGAGGAGAATAAGGTCGAGAAGGTCAATTCCGTAACGCTGCAGGTCGGCGAGGTCTCATCGATCATTCCGTCGTATCTGACGGACTGCTGGGACTGGTCGGTCGCAAAGGAAGAAGGCCCGATCCACGGAGCAAAGCTGATCGTCGAGCAGATCGACGCGATGACTTACTGTGAGGACTGCAAAAAGCAGTATCCGACTGTGGAATTCGGAAAGACCTGCCCGCATTGCGGCAGCGAACATACCTATCTCTTAACGGGCAACGAGGTCTGCATCAAGGAGATCGAGGCGGAATAGCGGCCGGACGGATGAGCCGGCACGGCAGACGGTACCTTACAAAGCGGGAGACGGGCACGGAAATTGTGACGTAAGCGGCTTTGTAAAGATAAAATCAAAAATAGGAGGATTCAAAGATGGCAAAGTATGTATGTAGTGTATGCGGTTATGTTCATGAGGGCGATGAGGCTCCCGAGAGCTGTCCCGTATGTCATGCACCCGCTTCCAAGTTCACCAAGCAGGAAGATGAGCGCACATGGGCTTCAGAGCACGTTGTAGGCGTAGCTCAGGGCGTTAGTCAGGATATCATCGACGATCTGAGATCCAATTTCACCGGTGAGTGCTCAGAGGTCGGCATGTATCTCGCCATGGCAAGAGTTGCGTTCCGCGAGGGCTATCCCGAGGTTGGTCTCTACTACGAGAAGGCTGCTTACGAAGAGGCTGAGCATGCTGCTAAGTTCGCAGAGCTGCTCGGTGAGGTTGTTACCGATTCCACCAAGAAGAATCTCGAGATGAGGATCGATGCCGAGAACGGCGCTACCGCAGGCAAGACCGATCTGGCTAAGCGCGCGAAGGCAGCAAATCTCGATGCCATCCATGACACCGTACACGAGATGGCCCGTGATGAGGCGCGCCACGGAAAGGCATTTGAGGGCCTGTACAACAGGTACTTCAAGAAATAAGGATCATAAGTTAATTATTCGGACGCAAAAGGAGCGGCTCCGTAAGGAACCGCTCCTTTTTGTTTGTGAAAAGCCGGAATGTCGGATCTGCGGGAAAATGTGCCTTATGCGGCCTTCTTCCCGCTGCGCTTAATGCCGTCGGCGATCAGCAGATAAATATATCCGATCGCGAGGAGGAAGAACAGCAGCGCGACGATCCACCATGCCGTGCCCATGAAGGGCAGCTCGTTTGAAAATCCGAAGGCACCTGCGGGGCTGCCCCAGTTCAGGAAGAAATACGGATAATTGATGCCTTCGATAAACTGCCAGCCGCGGACATATCCGATGCCGGCATAGACAGCGTACAGGATGGGAGGAACGATAACGAAGAAGTCATTCCTTTTTTTGATCTCAAACGCGGTGCTCACAACAAAAAAGTCGAGGACTGCGGCAACCGGTACGACCAGATGGGTAAGCGTGTTCTGGATATTCCATGCGTGCGAACCAAGCGTCGGCGCGAGCACAAAACCGAATACCACGCCGGTGAGAGTGATGGATATGGTGCCCACGAATTTGATAACGGGCCATACTTTGCCTGCCTCGCGGCCGCGAAGCATCATCACGCATCCGATCGCGCAGATCAGGGCTATCGCGATATTGGACTGTATGGTGAAAAACATGAATACCCGGCTGCCGCCCATGAAGCTGAGCCTCCCCGCGTAATAGCTTAGGAAGGTGCCTGTAAGTGCGGACAGTACGGTCACGGTCTTTAGTATATAACTGCTTATTTTCTGAGGAACGGACAGATTATTCATAACTGACACCTCTCTTAATTGATTTTGCCCTATTATATTGCGCAAAATATATTAAGTCAATTAACAAAGTATAAAATTTGCTTTTGGGGGAATAAAACTGCGGATCATTCCAGAGTCCTGTATGTGAAGACTCCGTTTTCGAGGATGATATAGCCGTGCCCGGAACCGTTCTTCGGGATCGAGACCGAGCCGGGATTTAAGAAGCGGCAGCCGCCGCGCGTCTCGTCGAGAGGCACGTGCGTATGGCCGTAGATCATGATATCGCCTTCCTTCATCGGGAGGGGAGCGTCTATATTGTAATGATGTCCGTGGGTAAGGTATACGGTCAGACCGGATTCGAGCGCAAGCACGGCATATTCTGCCAGAACCGGGAACTCGAGCACCATCTGGTCCACCTCGGCCTCGCAGTTGCCGCGGATCGCAAGGATCTCGCCTTTAAGGGCATTGAGCATGGAAATGACTTCCTTCGGGGCATAGTCCCGGGGCAGGTCGTTGCGGGGACCGTGGTAGAGCAGGTCGCCGAGCAGGACCAGGCGCTCCGCCTGCTCCGCCCTGTATGCGTCGATCAGCTTCCTGCAGTAGTAAGCCGATCCGTGTATGTCGGATGCGATAAGATATTTCATGGCAATGTCCTTTCAGAGTATCAGCGAGTATCTGAGGTGATCGCGCTCGACGCCCGCGATGGTGTGCGATTTGCGCGCGATGCCTTCGTACTCGAAACCGAGCTTTTCGATGAGCTTTTTCGAGGGAATATTTTCTTCGAGGATATCAGCCTCGATGCGTTTGGTCCCGTAGTTGTCATGTATCAAAGGGATAAGGAACGATGCGGCTTCGTAGGCATAGCCCTGCTCCCTGTACTCCCTGTCGATGCGGTAGCCAATCGAGCAGCGGTGTCCGGCGTCCTCCGTAAGGTATGAAAAACTGATATTTCCGATGATGAAATCGGGGTCTTCGGAAAGAAACATGTAATAGCGGACACCGGCCGACCGCAGGAAGAGCTTCTGCTCGGCGGCCAATGCTTTTTCCTGGTATTCGATCGTGTAGAACTCCTCGCCGAAGCTCCTGTCCCAGCGCTCGAAGTCCGCGCGGTTGCGCGTCAGATAATCGAGCACGAGAGGCGCCATGCTCTCATCGGCGACCATCAGGATCAGCCTGTCCGTACAGTATTTAAAATTCATATATTCTCCGTTCTGCCGCGCCCGGGCGGAGGGATGTAAGCCTCCCGGTCAGTCTGTGCCGCGTATCGAAGTGTTCGGTACGTAAGGCAGCAGAATCTCACGGTATTTTTCAAGTGTCTCCTTTGACGGCGAAGCGAGCCCCCGGGGGGCGATCAGGTCGCCGGAATCCTTGTATTGCTGCAGGTAGTAGGCTTTTGCTCCCTTTATCCATATGCCGGTCTTTTTGAAATCGTCTGCCGTATGAATGCCGTCTACAACAGTAGTGCGGAACTCATAATCGATGCCGCTCTGCATGATCAGGTCGACCGAGCGGAAAATATTATCCATCGACATGTCCTTAAGACCGACCGCCTTTGAATACCCTTCCGGCGATGACTTGATGTCCATCGCGATATAATCGATTAGCCCACGGTTGATGAGGTCGGCGATCATATCGGGCGCGGTGCCGTTCGAATCGAGTTTGACGAGCAGTCCCAAAGCGCGCACTTTTTCGATGAATTCGGGCAGATCCCTGTTAAGAGTGGGTTCCCCGCCCGTGATGCATACGCCCTCAAGCTTGTTTTTGCGGCTCTCAAGCTCCCTTAACACTTCGTCATCGGGGATGAGAGGCTGGGCGTTCGGATCGAGGACCAGAACGGCGTTGTGGCAGAAAGGACAGCGGAAATTGCAGCCTCCGGTAAATACCGTGGCGGCTATCCTTCCGGGATAATCAAGAAGCGTAAGCTTCGCAAAACCATGTATCTGCATAATCACTCCTTTGCGGCATCCTGTTCGGCGGCAGCGCGCTTCGCGGCTTTTTCCGCGCGGTTGCGCTCCCTCAGGTCCTTAAAGAAAACCTGCAGTATGTCGCTGCATTCCTCACCGCAGACGCCGATCGTCGTCTCTACCTGATGGTTGAACTCCTTCATATGCAGGAGGTCCAGGATCGAGCCTGCGCAGCCCGCCTTAGGGTTCATAGCGCCGATCACGACGCGGTCGATGCGCGACTGGACGATCGCACCCGAGCACATCTGACAGGGCTCGAGCGTGACATACATAGTGCAGCCCTCAAGGCGCCAGTCCCCGAGCCTGCGGCTGGCCTGGTCGATCGCGGTGATCTCGGCGTGCGCGAGCGTGGTCTTTCGCGTGTTGCGTCTGTTGTAGCCGCGTCCGACTACTTTGCCGTCACAGACGATCACGCAGCCTATCGGCACTTCACCGAGCTCGAGCGCGTGCTTTGCCTGCACCAGGGCCTTTTTCATATATTTAACATCAGTATCCAAATCCGATCACTCCGTAGCTTTCTTTTTGATTAATTATAAACTATCTCCGTGTAAATGTGAAAGCCGTTTTTTAGGTGAAATTAAGTGAAGACCTTTACCCTTTTTCTTCTCAAAAACGATAGTCGGAAATAAATTTTTCCGGGGATACCCGGACACCTCTTTTCAAAGTGCCCGAAAATAGGCGTAAAAACTAGATTTTGTGTTTTCACTTGTTTGAAAAAGCCATATTTTGTGATTGAAAATTCAAAACACTTTGACAATTTAAAGGATTGATGGTAAGATATCTTGTAGTTAGGGGTCTAACGACATACTAAATATAGGGAAGAGGAGAATCGGAATGAGGCAACCGGCAAATATGTGCTATATTTACAATCTTATACTCAGCAACATGGGAAAAAGAGTTCTGGTCAGAGAGAATCATGGCCGCAACAGATGCGATGTGGCAGAGGGCGTCATCTCCGAGATGCATCCCCATGTATTCTGCGTAACCTTTGACGGAGACCGTCCCGAGGCCGCAAAACAGATATCTTACAGCTACACAGACGTGCTCATCAGAGACGTGGAACTTGTCTTCTGATTTTTTAAAACAGGGGTTAATAAATTAAAGCAAAATGACGATATATTCCGTACAAAGGAATGTATCGTCTTTTTTGTGCGATAAACGAATGCCATCAGCGGCAAGCTTGCTTGCCCGCTGATGGCTGAGTGAACGGTCATCGAGCGAACTGTGTTCGCGAGATGTTTTTTGTATAACAAGGAGGTTATCTTATGGCACTGAACGGAATCAATCCCGGAACAAACGTTAATATTACATCGGCGAGCGCATCCTATGAGAATGTGACTTTTTCCGCCGAGATCACCAAGACTTCGGCTGTTGCGGCATCGACCGACGCCGCGGTATATGAGAAGAGCGATGAAGATAAGGCTTCGGCGCTCGCAAACCACAAGATCGATTATGAGACAATAGACAAACTTAAGGCAGACGCGGAGGCACGTACAGCACAGCTTCGCGGACTTGTTGAGAAGCTGCTCTTAAAGCAGGGCGGAACCTTCGAGAATTCAGAGGGCCTTGCAAGTGTGTTCAGAAAGCTCGAGGTCGATGAGGAGACCCGCGCTCAGGCGCAGGAAGATATTTCCGAGGACGGATACTGGGGCGTTGAGCAGACCTCCGACAGAATCGTTTCCTTTGCGAAAGCACTTGCGGGAGACAATCTTGAGCTTGCACAGCAGATGTACGAGGCGGTAAAGGAAGGCTTCAAGCAGGCCGGCATCGAGTGGGGAGAGGATCTTCCCGATATCTCGAACCAGACCATGGAAGCTACATATAAGAAGCTCGACGAGTGGATCGCAAGCCTCGGCGGAAGTACCGAAGTTGCTGCTAACAACGGCGGAAGCACCGCTGCAGCTGCGGCACAGACCACCACTATCAAGGTTTCGGCGAGCTACACCCGCGCGGAAGCAAGCTACACAAGCATCAATATCAGCGACAGCGCCGATAAAAACGAGTAATGAGGCCGGATAGGGTTTTTGAAAGATCCTGACATCGTCAGGGTCTTTTTTTGTGCGTTTTCCAATGATTTCCCAAAAGTTTAACACAATCTTTATGGACTTGAAAATACGTCTGTGTTAGCATTAAGTTGATAAAGGAGCATCATTTCATGGGCTTAAAGAAAAGACTTCTGGTGGCCTTTGCCATCATTATACTGGTGCCCATATTGCTGGCCGGTACGGTAACGGCGGCGGTCCTGGGCTTTAATTACAGAAACCTCGAAAAGGGGACGATGTCGACCGACGACGGAGAGACCATTTATTATGTTGTCCGCAACGACAGTTCGGTACCGCGCATGGAGCTGCCGGTGAGGCAGACGATCATCCTGATCGGACTGATCATCCTGCTTACGGCTTTCGTTACGGTCGTTTGGCTCTACCGGAGCCTGATCCGGCCGCTGAATGTCCTGAGAATGGCGACCGCGAACATGAAACAGGGCAATCTTGATTTCACCATTTCGGGCAGTCCCGACGACGAACTCGGACAGCTCTGCGAGGAGTTCGAGGAGATGCGCGTGAGGCTGAAGGAGCAGATCGACGCGAGGATGAAGTACGAGCAGGACACGATAGAACTGATAAGCAATATCTCGCACGACCTGAAGACCCCGCTCACGGCCATAAAGGGCTACGCGGAGGGTATCATCGACGGAGTCGCGGACTGTGAGGAGAAGCGGAACAAGTACATCCGCACGATCTATACGAAGGCTTCGGACATGTCGGTACTCGTCGACGAGCTGAGCCTTTACTCGAAGATCGACAGCAACATCATTCCGTACAATTTCGGAAAGCTCGACATCAACGCGTACTTCATGGACTGCGTTGAGGAGCAAAGCCTCGATATGGAGGTTAAGGGCATTGCGATGGAGCTTAACAGCGAGGTGCCCGCGGGAACGCTCGTGAAGGCCGATCCCGAGCAGCTGCGCCGCGTTGTGAACAACATCATAGGCAATGCGGTCAAATACATGAACAAGCCCAGCGGCAGCATAAAGATACGTCTTATCCCGTTGAAATGCTGTGTAAAGATCGAGGTCGAGGATAACGGACCGGGTATCGCTGAGAACGATCTCGCCCACATTTTCGAGCGCTTCTACAGGGCGGATTCGTCGAGAGGCACGCGCAAGGGCGGCTCAGGTCTCGGACTTGCGATCGTAAAGAAGATCATCGAAGACCACGGCGGAAAGGTCGGAGCGGAGAGTACGCCCGGAGAGGGCAGCACCTTCTTCTTTACGCTCCCGATCTACACTGAGAACAATACGATATGCGAAGAAGTGGAAGACGCCGAATACAGCGCGCTTCCGAAGAATGATCCGCAGCCGGAAAAGACGGCAGGAAGGAATAACGATGAAGAAAAAAATACTGATCATTGAAGATGAGATAGAGATCGCCGAGCTCGAAAAGGACTATCTTGAGCTTTCGGAATTTGAAGTGGATATCGAGCCCAACGGAAGCAAGGGCCTTGAGATGGCGCTCGGACAGGACTACAGCCTGATCGTGCTCGATCTGATGCTGCCCGGAACCGACGGCTTCGAGATCTGCAAGCAGGTCAGGGAGAAAAAAGATGTGCCGATCCTGATGGTCTCGGC
Source organism: Lachnospiraceae bacterium (assembly GCA_016288005.1). Taxonomy (GTDB): domain Bacteria; phylum Bacillota; class Clostridia; order Lachnospirales; family Lachnospiraceae; genus RUG11977. Next base: position 4,459 of record JAEEXY010000016.1, on the reverse strand, counting down.
ACGCAAGGACGATATCGACAAGATACGCGGTCTCGGACTCGGCGCCGACGACTACATGACAAAGCCTTTCAGTCCCAGCGAGCTTGTGGCGCGCGTAAAGGCACATCTTGCACGTTATGAGCGTCTGCTCGGAAGCCCCGCTAAGGAAAACTCGGTGATCGAGATCAGGGGCATCCGCATCGACAAGACCGCAAGAAGAGTATTCATCAACGGCGAAGAGAAGCCTTTTACCACGAAGGAATTCGACCTTCTCACATTCCTGGCTTCGAACCCGAACCATGTATACACAAAGGACGAGCTGTTCCGCGAGATCTGGGATATGGAATCCATCGGAGATATCGCGACTGTTACAGTCCACATCAAAAAGATTCGCGAAAAAATTGAAGCGGACACTTCGAACCCTCAGTATATTGAAACCATTTGGGGCGTCGGTTACAGATTTAAAGTGTGATATAAAGACACGGGGACGGTTCTTATATCCGACGTTTTGTCGGGACATAAGAACCGTCCCCGTGTCTTATGGCATCGCCTGTTTTATTCTTCATTTTTACCGAATAAAGATTCGAGCATTTTTCCGAAACCTTTTTTCTCGGGCTTGTGGTCGAGATCATCGCCTTCCTCGGCAGCCTTCCATTCCTCGTACTCCCTGTCGAGATCGAAGTCGTCCGCGCTGTATTCCATGCCGGGGATATGGTCGGAATCGGCCTTTAAGCCCTCGGGCTCGCCTTCGCGGGCCGCATCGGAGCCTCCCTTGCCGCTCTTCTTCTTTTTCTTCTTGTTTCTGTTGAATCTCGTGGAATATGTCACTCCGGTATTCTCACCGGGCTTATCGATCCTGATCTGAAGCTTCTGCGCCTGCTTTTCCTTATCCTGCTCTTCGAAGATATTCTCTTCCTGACCTGCGAGAAGCTCTGCCTGATCACCGAACTTGCGCTTTTCCTCGGCCTTTTTGCGAAGCTGCGTAAGGGCGTTGAGGTACATCTCGCTGTCGTGGAGCTCCGCGAGGCCTTCCTTTACGCTTTCCTTGTTGCGGTCGAGGACCTCTTCCTGAAGTTCGATATTGGCGAGCATGTCGAGCATGTCGTCCTTTATGCGGCTCTTTGTGGCCTCAAGGATCTGCTTGAGGTCTTCGAGCATGGTATCGGTATATAACGAAGCCGCAGCATGTACGTCGTCGGCTTCAAGCTTTGCGCGCGCAACGGTCTCCGCCGCCTGCTTATCCTGCTCGATACGGGCGCGTTCGCGGCTGCGCGTCGTGGCCTCGTACTGGTCGAGCACTTCGTCGATACCCTCGTTGAGTTTTTCAAGCAGCTCAAAGAGCTCCGACTTCGAAATTATGACGAGATCCGGAGAATTGCCGTAAGCTTCGCATTTAGCAAACATCACATGTATTTCTTTTAAAATCTCTTCAATCCTGTCAGGCATCAGAACCTCCTAAAATTACTATGTATAGAAGCTTTCGTAAATATCTTATACTAGATATTGTATAAAATCAAATAGTTCTTGCGGTTTGGGACCGCTTTTGCTATACTGATTTCAGTGTATTTTTTGGATCGGCAAAGGGGTCAGCATGCTGGAGAATTTGTTCCCGGATATGCCGCTCTTCGACAAGAACGCAGGCAAATCCGTTACAGATCGCCTGAATATGGGCAGGCTTTATATCTTCAACATTTTTGGGGCAGCGGGTGTGCTCCTGTTTTTTGCTGTCTTCAAACTGTTCGGGATCCATGTCCTTCCCGGAAGCTATCAGACCTTTGCTTTCCTTACCACAACTTTCATCTTTCTGCTGAGTGCGGCCGCGGTACTCTTTACGACCAGGACACACCGCACGGATCTGTTCGATAAGGTCTGTTATCTCTATCTTTTCGTATTCTCCGCGATCCTCTACAATTTCGCGTTTAAGGCGACTTCGGACGCCGCTGCGATAGTTTTCTACTGGATCGTTATGATAGTCATCGGTTGTCTTCCCGTACTTCGTCCCGAGCTGTTTCTGGTCGTCTGGGCGATAGATCTGCTGCCTGCGGTCATACTCGCATGGGTCAGGGGATTTCCGGCAGCCACAAATACGGCGCTGATCACGATCGGCATCATGGGACTCGGACTTTCGTTAGCCCTTTATTCCAACACGATCCGCAAGCTCGACTACAAGCTTCGCCTTGATTCGGCGCTCTCGGAGGCCGAGACGGATCCGATGACGCTGCTGCTCAACCGCCGCGGACTCGACCGCCGCACGGAGAACATCTGGCCTTACTGCATCAGACAGAAGGCTCACGTGGCGATCATGATGATCGATATTGACAACTTCAAAAAATATAACGACACCTACGGACACGCCGCAGGTGACGAATGCATCAGGAAGGTTACCGCAGCCATCCGCAGAAATGTAAAGCGCCGCACGGATTATGCGGCACGAGTGGGCGGTGAGGAATTCCTGGTTATGCTGACCGGCATTGAGCCGAAGCTCGCCGTAAAGTGGGCGCTCGATCTGAAGAAATCGATCGATTCGCTGAAGATCCCCCACGCCGACACGAACTTTAATCCTTATGTTTCGGTCAGCATGGGCGTTGCATGCGCGCAGGCTTCGGAGAGCGTTACTTTCGAGAAGCTCCGCGAGGAAGCCGACAAATCGCTCTACGAGGCGAAGTACAACGGCAGAGCCTGCATCTATTACCATCACAGGGCTTTTGGAAAGCCCGGAAGTACTTTGAAGAAGACGGTCGGTCAATGACGCTCCTCAAAGTATCTGAGAACAGCACCTGACATATACAGAGAACCGAACGCTACTATGGGTTCGGTTTTTTCTTTTGCCTTATCGACGGCTTCCGAAACGGTATCGCAGACCTCGGCCTCAAAACCGCGGGCGCGTATGATCTCGGCAAGACGTGAAGCGGGAAGCGCGCGCGGACTCTCGGGAGTCAGGCACACGAAGCGGGCCGCGTGAGGGCATACCGAATCGAGCATCGAAGCATAATCCTTGTCGGCGAGAACGCCCATGATGAATGTGACCTTCTGATCGGGAAGATAATCGTCGAGGATGTCCGCCATAGCCTCGGCACACTGCGGATTGTGGCCGCCGTCGAGGATGAAGAGCGGTTCGGTCGAAAGAACCTGGAATCTCGCCGGCCAGCTTACATCAGCCACGCCTTCCTCTATAGCGTGCGTGGGTATGCACCAGCCGCGTTTTTTTAGTACGTAAACGGTCTCGAGCGCCACGCAGAGATTGTTGATCTGATGGTTGCCAAGCAGCGGGAACGAAAGCACCTTGCCTTTATAAGAGAGCGTCTGTCCGCCGAGTGAATGGGAGATGGGCTCGGCCGCCTTAAAATCCGCAAGCAGGAACGGAACATTCTTTTCAAGGCAGATGGAACGGAGGACCGAGGTGGCGGCAGCGGGGCCGTCATAGGCCACGCAGTCGCAGCCGGGCTTTATGATGCCGCCCTTTGTCGCGGCGATCTCCTCGATGGTATTGCCGAGATACTCGGTGTGCTCAAGTCCGATATTGGTAAACACCGCAACTTCCGGAGCGTCGATGGCGTTTGTGCTGTCCAGCGCGCCGCCCATTCCGACCTCGAGGATTACGATGTCGCACTGCATTTCGTAGAAATATTCCATCGCGATGGCGGTCACGAGCTCAAACTGGCTCGGATGGTCGTACATCACGTCCGCAAAGGCCCTGACCTGTGAAGTGATCGAAGCGAGAGCCTCGTCGGGGATATCGCGTCCGTTGACCTTTATGCGCTCGTTGAAGCGCACAAGATAGGGAGAAGTGTAAAGACCCGTGCGGTAGCCGGCCTTTCTCAGGATTGACTCAAGGATAGCGCAGGTGCTGCCCTTGCCGTTGCTGCCCGTAACATGCACGAATTTCAGCTTCTTCTGGGGATCGCCGAGCATCGAGAGCAGTTCGCAGGTGCGCTCTAAGCCGAGCCTGGTGGTGCTCCAGGTGTAATTCTCTATGTATGATATTGCTTCTGCTGCATTCATTTTTCCGATACCTCCGGCTTTACTGGACGGGACTGGGCGGATGAAAATTTAAGTCCGCTGTTCTTCCTGATCGCGGTGAGCAGAGGGTAGAGGATCACGCCGAATACGATCGCCTTGGCGATGCAGACAACGAGTCTGATCACGAGTGAACCCGTGATGAGGGTTGGATAATACCAGCCGTAGATCTTGCTGTCGATCAGGATAACGAGCGTGTTGAGCAGAGTTACGACCAGCTCGCATATAACGGTGAGCACTCCGAGCTCCGTGGCGTTCATGCGGAAGTTCTTCTTCTTTGCATAGAAGCCCGCAATGAATCCGAGCACTATGTAGGGAAGCATCCAGAGGAAGGTCGTTGCGGTAAAACCGTAACGCAGATACTGGTAGATGAGAGTACCTACGGCGCCGACCGTGATGCCGTCAACGGGTCCGAACAGAAGGGCCGCGATGAGGATCGGGAGGCTCTCGAAGGTGATCTTGA